>JAYSUD010000010.1:0-9089 GCA_043719295.1 bacterium | reverse complement strand
TCAGGTACAGTAATTGGTACAACCACTTCTTCATTATACGAAGGTACTCCAATTGGTTCTAGTACCTGTACTGGCACTGATGTAACAATTGGTTTTGGTATCACTGGTACAAAACGTGGCTGTGGTCGGGAAGTACTTATAGATGATTGTTTTTTTGGAAGCAGAGTATTGATTGCTGTTTCCTTTGCTGGTACTACTGTATCAGCAACAATTATGATTCCAAGTTCCTTAAATACATTCACAACTTGTGCTAAGTCAACACTATTCATACTTTGACGGTATGCAAAGATTAAATCACGGAGGTGATTTTTTAAGTCAGTCTCAATGGTGTTTACGTGTATGGTTCGCAAGAGTGCGATGACGTCAGTTTCTAAACGCACGTCAAACGACGTTTGCGTTGTACGCAACAAAGTACCATCACTTAAAGAACTAACAGCACTATTCGGCATGCACATAGTATACCGTACAAACTATTTTTTTTACTGTACACAAACTGTGTATTACTTTCTATGCGGGTTGTAATTCTGATGCAGAAATATATCCTTCACTTTTTCCGAAAATAGTTGTTGCTTCTTCTTTAAAGGCAAGTATTTCTTCTTCTAAAATTGTTTCAAAACTTTTATGGTGTTCAAACAAATATTCCATGAGTACTTCAGGTTGTGGTTCTGTTTCAAGATAATGATTAAGTGAAGATTCTTGATCAGTATTTAAATCAGCAACCAAACGCAATAACGCTGACTCTAAAATCAAATCTCCAATGTCAGACAAAAACACTGCCTGCTCATCTGGTGAAAGTTGATCTATTCCAAGCAACGGTGCAATATTTTGTTGTAGTAAATTTTGTGACATATTGATTAGAATTTTTGCACTAATTGCCCATCAACGATTTGAATAAATCCTCTCTCTATTGCTCTCTCAAGTATTTCTCCTACGTGAAGCGAAGCAACTTCAGGTATACGTACCAATACATCCTCAAGCAAAGGAACTAACTCGACACCAAAAAGTGAATTTTGATGGTTTATGGGGTTTAAAGGATCAGCAAATTGCTTTTGAAATACTAGTTCTTGGAGTGATGGGCCACCTTCGTTAGACTCAGTAAATAACTTAGTAATTTTTTCAAAGTTCATATCAGAACCCACTTCAAGATTGTTCGCAAAGAGTAACGGTGTTACTGCATCGCGTTGTATGATCACATCAAGCCGTGCATCAAGCTCTGCCTTTCCTGCAACATTGTGCTCTTGCGCCCATGCTGAAAGTTCCGTAAGTTGAGCTATCTGTACTGATTCTGGAAGTTCCATAGAAGTTCCCAAGATGTCTTGATAAGAATCCATTACAAATTTTTGAGAATAGAGTGACTCTGGAGTGACACTTGAACTTTCTTCAAATGACTTTGGTGCCTGCACCTCTGAATCCAAAATAGCAGGGTCAACAGTCTCCATAAATTCTGGACGTGGCATAGGTCGTGGAGACTCACTTGGCGCAAGTTCTGATGGTACCAATCCCTCAGGTTTGGCTTGTGGCCGAATAGATTCATCTGGTGCCAAAGTACTTGAAGCGATATCATCAGGTCGAGCCAAAGGTCGCATGGAAGTTTCTGGTGCTAAAGAAGCATCATCAAGGTACGTCTTTGCTTCAGGTGCAATAGCGTATTCTGCAAGTAAATCAGTACGAACTGTATTCCCCTCATAAATTAAACCAAGGTTCCCACTTTCTATGCCAGACGCTTTTAAGAGCTCAGGATTACTATTTACAGAATCAATAAAGCTCACCCATTGATCTTTTGTATACTCACCAAAAATCTCCGGATACAGCTCTTTCAATTCATACGAAACCCCAGGATCCCCTTCAACGACAGGATAAATGTGTGAGGGGAGATCATAAACTTCAGCAACTGATTCTGCTGTGAGTACCGAATTATCAGCATTAGGATTAAATGTGCCATCAGGATTAAAATTCTCAGCACTCAAACTTCCGACATTTGGCTGGCGCTCCACAAACTCCGATGCGCCTCTGGTAAATGATGGTTGTTCTACCATATCAGCATCAGGCAGAGGAGCTGCTGATGTAAGCTCATCTTGTAACTCATTTTGAAGAGCATTAATACATGCATCCAATTTTTCAATCACTTCTTCACGTAAAACATTTATACTCTCTTGCAGTGCTTGATTAGCTGAATCAGAAATTATTTCCATTTCAGAGGTCTCCGGCAGTGTATCAACTTGTCCTGAAGTTATATCGAAAACTTTTTCTCCTACAAAATTACGTACATCGTCTACTGTTACACCTGAAAGTGCTCCGGCGGTCAGTTTTGCTGCAACTGCACCTGCTACATAGCCAGTAACCGTCGTGGCAGTTTTAATATTTCTCAAACTTCTGTCTCCTTTTTCAAGAGAAGATTCAAACGAAGCAAAATCAGATGCTCGAGTTGCTACAATTCCACGCAAACGTGTTTGGTCATTTTTTTTCTCTTGTCGTCTCCCAAAAAAACGATTTCCGGTAAAATTTACAGCTCCTCTTGTTGCTATACTTGCTCCTACTGCACCAATAACAGGCACCCATCCACCTCCTGCAACAGCGAGACCTATAGCTGCTCCACCAAAACCCATTTTTAACGATGAAGGTACTTTGTCCCACACACCCTTAAGTTTGCCAAAAAGGTTTTTCTTTTTTTCTGAAAGAATTTCTTCATTTAAAGAAATCTCGCGTTCACGGTATGAACGATAGTCACTTCTATTTGCCGTACGTTCTGTAATACTTTTTGTAGAATCTTCAAAGCTATTTTGATATCGCTCCTCTCCAGTTTTAGCAAAAAAACGAGCGACGATAAGTGACTGAAGTTTTGCTTTCTCTTCTGGTGACTTACTCGTTGCAATAACTTTCTCAAGCGAAGAAGCGTACGTTGCTTTTGCCTCGAGATATCTTCTCTCAATACCCTCAACTTTTTCCTTCATCTCAATATGTCGAAGTTTTGCCTTTTCTGCAACATCAGTAGGCATTCCCTTTGTGTTGAAGCTTTGTATTTCTTTTTTAAGTTGTGCGTATTCTGGAGAAAAGCGCGAGACTTCTGCTGTGGTCATTTCCATTTTTGAACGCGACCATAGACCCCGAGCAGTTTCATATGCTAGTTGTTCTGGTGTTTTTGCATCTGGGTTGTCTGGAGGTGGCGGAGGTACATCAGGATCTTTCTTCAAAGCTTCAATTTCAGCTTTGTACGTAATGAGGTTTGCAAGTAATGACTTCTTGATTTCCATCATCTCGTTTGTATCAACAACAGCACCCTCCTTTTGTTTAACAAGGCGATTTCTAAGTTTAATGATTTCTGATCGAACAACTTTAAAGCTTGGCGATTGCTCTCTTGCTTGCACATGACTTAATCCTGCAGCACTGCGTAAGTTCTTAGTTTCCTCAACAAGCGTATCAAGTGATAATAATAATTCTGCTAAAGTTTCAGCTGTAATCGCTTCTTTAAAATCTACGTTTTCAAGAGTTTTGGAAACGCCCGTATTTAGTACAACTGGATCTATCTGTGTATCTGGCGTAGTTGTGCTTGCGGGAGCACTTGGTTTTATTGTTCTAGTACGACCAGTAGCAATGCCAGCGAGCGATTTTGGAGCAATCGGTTTCAATTCAGGTGAATTTGCTGGAGGCTTGCCGAGTAGAGCACCCGTAAAGAGCGAAACTCCCTCGTCTGTCAGTTCTGTCTTGTCAGGACCTAGAATGCCTTGGTGTGCTTTAAGAATTGACTCAAAGCGCCCAATCATGTCATCTTGCATCTCGGGAAGATTTTGATGAAGCCATTCTTTAAACGCAGTCATACTAGCTACATCGCCAGCAATAAGTGGTGGAGGTACAAATTTTTCTGGTGTATTTATTTTTGGTGGGGTGTCTATTGGCATATAAATAGTCAAGATTACTCTCTATCACTTGTGTCTACTTGGCTTTCATAGAATGCGACCAAACTTGTGTGTAACTCGATAACCCCTTGGGATTTTTTAATAATAGCATCCTTGTTAGGAGAATCTTTAGTAGTTACCAACTTTTCTAGGTCTTGAAGTACCACTGTGTAGGTGTCACGTGTTTTAATAAATTCATCATTTTTACCTAATTCATTTGCATTGGCTCCGTCTCGTAATGGCTTTAAGGTTGCCTCAAGCTCGCTTGCAAAAACATCAAATGATTCTCGTAATGTTTCATTATCATCAAAGTTTGAACAAGTGAATTCTATTGCTTGAATTTCTTCAATTCTGATATCACTTATTTCAACTCCTAAAATGCTGGATATGTCCGCAGGAGCCTGTGTTCCAATTTGTGATAAGAAAGCAGCATATTGTATCTGTTTCTTACCTTCTTTAATAAAGGTACTGCGTAATGTGCCCAAGTCTTGTTTACACTGCTCAATTTTTTTCTGATCGCGACCAAAGCCTTTTTTATATTCTCCTTCAACTGTCTGCTTAAGCGATATCATCCTTTCTATCAGGCCTTTGATGAAGGGAAGAAATGTCGTATCAATAGTTACATCATCGTATCCACTTTGTTTAAGCACCAAACGAACGTCAAAGTACACATGGGTTACACTTTTAGTACCTGCCTCATCTCTGAAAAAGGAATTGTCTCCATCTTCAAAGGCTGTTAAAAGCTGTTCTTGTTCTGATTTCGAGTACGATTCTGTCAATTTTTTATAAAAATTGTAATTATTGATTCCCTGTTGCATTTTATCAGCTACAGATGTTTCATTGTATGAAGGTCGTTTAGTAATTGTCGGAAATTGGACCAGATCATCTGACATGACTCCAGTTGCAATTGCATCAACATATTCCATCACTCCTTCAGGAGTGAGAATCTCACGCATGAATTGTGTAATACGAGCAACTGTTGTATCTACTAGCTTTCTTTTTTCAATTCGTCCTTCTTCAGTTTTAGGTTGGAGACGCTCTGCTTGCTCAAGCTCGCGAACCAACTGATCAACACATTTTTCTTTAAGAAGCATTCGAGTGCGTCTTGTTGTTTCGTCTGTATCAGGATATAAAATTTCAAATGCACGCTTTAGTGAATCCCCCAATGGTTTAGGCATAGGAAGTTGTCCATTCACATACAAAGGATCCTCAACTTGCACATCCGACAATAACCCAAGCAGCTTTTCTGGATCAATTTGTAGTAAATGTCTTGGAGTGTCTTGTGATTCTAAATCAATACCATAATATGCTGGTTGCTCAATTATGTCTCGCATTTTTTCGATCAAATGCAGAGTGTCCTCTTCCATTTTTGCTTTAAGTGAAGAAGCGTCATTTTTGTCGCCTTTAAAATCTGCTATAAGCCGGCGCTGTCTAAATACTGATAAATCAGCATCTTCCTTAACATACGCATTAAATAAATGATTCGCAATATGGTTTTTGTATCCGCTGAGTTTTAGTGCTCCAACACAACATTGCGAAAACTCAGAAAAACTAAGATATGCACCATCAGCACCACGAAGTACACCATTCTCTTTTGAGGATGGATCAACCCCCTCTGTAAAAAGTCTTTCGTTGAAAAGTGCAATTTTGGAATCAGCAGGAAATTGCTCTTCAATTATACTTTTTTTACTCGTTTCCAGATTGCTATCTACAGCATTTTCATCACCACTGACAACTTCTGCTACAGAAACAGCATCTATATCAACACCCTTAAGAGGATTTACTGCCCGTTCGAATTTGTTTTTCGGTGGCATAATACCTACATCATACCAAACGGATCGGTCTTGGAAGGCTCGGGTTTCTGATAACGGAGCATAATTTCTGCTTCAATTTCTTCTCGAGGTTTACCGTATATTTGATAACTTTGATCAATGAGCATCTGGATTCGGGCCAAGTCTGGCTTCTTCGGTGCAATAGTTGCCATACTAAATGGCTTTGTAGGTGTGCCGTTAGCTAAAGCACGGACGTACGCAGTACGGTTTGGTACATTCATAAGGTCACTACTATCAAACGTTGGTTGAAACTGCTGTTCAAGAAACTGTGCGTCGTCAGGCCCCACCCTAAAGACTGCCATCGAACCAACGTTACCAAAAACCGCATCTTTAATATCTTCATCAAGCTGTGCAATAAATTGATGTGCCATTGTAAGACCAAGTTTGTACTTTCGCGCTTCAGAGAGTATTGCAGAAATTGATGTTGTTGAAATGTTTTGGAACTCGTCCATGTGCAAGTAAAACGGTGGATAGCTTTTTGAAGGGTCATCAACACGTGACAGTGCTGCCATCAAAATCTTTCCAACCATAATCATGCCGATGAGGTTTGCATTGATTTCTCCAATACGTCCTTTAGATAAGTTAACGAGCAGAATCTTCCGTTGGTCCATCACTTCACGGAAGTTAAACGCAGAGTGCTGTTGGCCAATTATTGGTCGCATGTAGTCGTTTGCAGTAAATACGTCAAACTTAGAAACAATATACGGCACAATATTTTCAAGTGACGCTTCCCCTCCTGCTTTAGTTGCAATCTCAGTCCAGAATTGTTTAACGACCGGATTTTTTACTTTAGAAAGTTTCAGGCGTCGATATGCACTGTCAGCCATCACTCGTGAGATATCCATCAATGTATTTCCACTTTCAGGATCATCCATTACTAAGAGCGTTGCATTACGGAAGTACTGCTCAAACATTGGCCCCATTGATTCGGGGTTTCCTCCATAGAGTTTTTGGAATATTGAAAAGAGCTCGTTAACTACAAATGTTTTCTGTTCAGGCTTTGAATAGTCATATTCAAGCATGTTTAATGCAACAACTCTGTCTTGTTTTGACGGGTCAAAGTAAATGATATCCTTCTCACGTTCAGATGGCACTGCTCCAAGCACGTCTTCAATATCGCTCCCATGAGGGTCAATTAAACACACACCCGCACCTTCATGAATATCTTGAATAATCATGTTCTTCATCAAGGTAGTCTTTCCTGTTCCTGTTTGTCCAATGATGTAGAAATGGCGAAGCCGGTCTTCAGGAGTAATGTAGATGTTCTTCTCACTTCCACGGTGTGAGTTAATACCCAAAAGCGTCCCTGTGTCCGGCATGTCAGTTGGAGCAGACGCAGTTTTTGCACGCGACTGCTTGAACTGAGGTGAGGTAATGTCGCCATCACCTGGGAAGTGCACCATTGTTGCAAGTTCTTCTTGTGAAAGAGGAAGAATGTGGCTTTTAGAAAAATCACGAAACGAATACGCTTTTATCTCTTCTGTGAGGGCACTTTTAGTCATTCGTTTGAAATGCACCGTATTACTTCGTGACTTTTCAAACTGATGAAACGTTGCTTCTATTTCCGAAAGAATTTGTTCTGCACGATGTGCTTCTTTGGCTGATACCGCAATACGAATAACTGCTTCAAGTAACGGTGATTGTATTTTTTCTGTAAAGAGTTCTAATGCGTCTTGGTCAACTTCTTTTTGAGGTTCAATCTCATTTTCTTTTTTTGTTTTAGCCGACGAAATAAGCAAATCCTTCATTGAATGAAAAAGTTCCCCTCCCATGGTACTCCGCGCAATTGCGTCTTTAGGCTTTTCCCCATCACGCACCTTCTTAATAATGTCTTCGTATCGTGAGATGTACGAGTTGTCGGCCTTTCTAATGAGAATTTGAAGCGACGCTCCCCCTCCCTCTTTTTCAATTTTAGAAAATGCGTTAAGTAAAATTGCAAACGGATCAGACTCAAACGCTTCTTTAGTTTTAAGTGGATAGAGCGGAAACTTCTTAAGTTCAGCTACCGACACCAACGAAGTTCCTCCTTCAGTAAAGATGTTATAGTCGTGTTTTTGTTCGGTAATGACCGCATTTGGATACAGTGAAAGAATTTGTTTTTCAAACAAATCAACATACAAGTTGGGTAACGCGACATAAAATACAATATCGTCACTACCTTCTGCAACCGAAATCTCTAACGCATAGTGTTCACGTTTTTTTGATGTACCAATTGACTGCATGCCAGCATAAAACTGCTCCATCATTGAGATGAGTTCTGAAAGTGAATGCTCTTTACCATCCTTCTGTAATTGTTCTGGTAAGGCTACTTCAAAGAGCGTCATGTGAAGAATCTGCCACGGAGGCACCCCTTCTTTCAAGTTTCCAATCTGTTTTCCTTCTTTAATCAGTTCAATAAGCTTCCGGTGAACTTCGTCTGTTGTAAACGCACTATTTGTTTTTTCTAATACAGAAAGTGCGTTATAAATCCCCCGTTCAAGCGCTACTTGCAAAATTTCTTCAACGGGGTTTTTAGACGTTAACACCTGCTCAACCGAAATTGCCATTTCCTCGTCTTTGTACTGGTGCTCCTTACTTAAGATTGCGTTTGGAGTAAACGTACCATATTCAAACAGCTGCTGTTTACCAATTGTCTCTACGTCAGTTTGATCTATTTCTGGGGTACGCGAAAGAACCTCACGTTCTTTTTGTGCAATTTGTTCACGTAAATACGCAATCTCTTCCTCTGGCGAAGAAAACTGCTTAGGAAATGATTCCTGCATCCTTCTAGTATAGTTCGTATCCCCCCAAATAGATGTAGTACTCTGTGGGCAACAAGTTCAAAACGAGAACAAAGATCAATCAAAAATACATAGACCTTGCCTATGCATAGGCAAGGTCTATGTATCTAGGTCCGTGTATCTCGATGAAAGTTATTTTTCGCTGAGCAGCGAAGTTGTTGCTAGAAAATCAGTCTTTGATTAGAAGTGGTTATTTTTAGGGAAATACGCGAAGCAAGGTGATTCTGGAAGAAGTGATTATTTGGATGTGGTTTATTTTGTAAAAACCGAAGTTGATTACAAACGCTAATTTTTTCTGGATATGCGAGGCGGGCAAAGAAATTTTTAAGAGCCCTACTTATTGTAGGGTGAAGAAAAATTTCTGTAGCCCAACAAAGCAGATGCTAGAAAATCAGCGTTTGATACGAAGTGGTTATTTGGATGCAAGTACGAGGCGCGTGATTAAAATAAATTGAGCACTACTTGTTGTAGGGTGAAAGTTATTTTATGAAACGCAACGAAGTAATCGCGCCAAATTACCGCTTTGTCATTATGGTGCGTTTATAGGTGTCTAAGTGTTCCAACGCAATCCCCGTCCCCTTCAC
>JAYSUD010000009.1:0-29597 GCA_043719295.1 bacterium | reverse complement strand
AAATCAACTCGCTTTGTTGGATCTGCATTATCAAAAAGTTGAAATTGGTTATCTCCGAACATAATTGCAGGACTAGTTCCTACACTATTAAACGTTGTGGTGCCTGTTAGGCCCGTGGTGATGCTGAGATAATTTGCTGCGTTGTAGTTAAGGCGAAGTTGTTCACCAGTTGAAAGCACTTGAAGTTTTGAAGCGGGGGTGGTGGTACCGATGCCGACGTTGCCTCCATCTAAAACAGTAAAGACTTCAGTTCCCCCATCAAACAAATTTAAAATATCTCCAGCACCATTTTGAGTAATAGTTAATAGCGTTGACGCCGTTGAGGCTGCCATAGTATCAGCTTCATCTGAGCGCAAGAAAGAAGTTGATGCTACTCCTCCAACAGTGTTTGCATTTTTTGCTTCAAACGCTGAAGGTACCGTTCCAAGAATTTTTCGTGGTGACATTTCTCCATCTGCTTGCACATTAAGCCCCAAGTACAGTGTCTGATTAAAGTTAATACTTGCAAGCGATGTCGAGCTTCCAAGCATCACAGAAAACAAACCAGAAGTGACGGTTACGTTGTTTGTTTCTGTCCAAATATGTGCACCTCCTGAAGCAACGGTATACAAACGAAAAACAATCGAGTATGTTCCGTCAGTGACAGCCGAACCAGTCGGTCCAGTTAATTTTCCTTGGTAGTTAATTTGGTAATTAGGAGCTGCAGACGCCGAAGAAAAAAGTGAGAAAAAAAGTGAAAGAATTACTACCGCTAAAAAAAATAAGCCGTACTTTTTAGTGTCAGAGATTCTGGCTAAAAAACTTTTTATAAAAGAAACACTATCCATACGATATTACTACAATTGTATAGGCAAATGGGTAATAAAACGTATAAAAAATATAAAATTATGTGGAAAAGAAATGCAGTTAAAATTGGGTAAATTATTTCAACTAGAAACAAAAATTCATTTAAAAAATGGCGCGAAAAGTTATCAAAAAATGAATACAAAATACATATCAAATATTTGAAATAAATATGCAATCAAGTATCACCGCTTTCACAAAAAACTACAAAAAAGTATAAATCTCAAAAGAATTTTAAATATTCAAGTTATTTAAATTAACTGCAGGTGCTCTGTGAGTTTACAAGACAATTCTTAATAAAGAATAAATCTCGGTATAACGAAATTAAATATTTTATACGATATGTATTGAAATATATGTCTAAATTTGTGTTTACTCGTTTTGCCGAGAATTTAATATCGGATATATAAATAGAAACCCTTTATCAAAGCTATTAAATTGGACATACAAGAAGCGCCGATATCTAATTATTAGACGATAGACTATTGTTGCTACTGCAAACAGAGCAGATATTAGTTTTGAGACGTCCAACAGTCTCCGCCGAGAACAGTATAGAACACAGCAAAGCTGAGGTTCTATACTGTTCTATGGGACAAGTCGGAAACTGCGACGGAGGTTGATGTGGCGGAAAGGGCGGAGTTATCTAAACGTTCGAGAGTTCCAGCAGTTTCTGCTGAGAACTACTTACTACACAGCAAAGCTGAGGCAGTAAGTAGTTCTCTTGGTCAGCAGCAGAAACTGGGAACAAAGTAAATTATATTCGCTACGCTCATTAATTTACTTTTTTGCAACAGCAACTGCTTGTTCAAATTTAACTGACAGAAGCTTCGAGACTCCATCACTTCCCATGGTGACCCCGTAGAGTATTCCTGCTCGGCTCATAGTCTCTCTGTTATGGGTAATTAAGATTAATTGTGACTTCTCTGCAAGTGCCTCAATCATGTCTCCATAACGGCGCGAATTTGCCTCATCAAGCGCAGCATCTGTCTCATCAAGAATAATAAATAATGGTGGGTTAACCTGACTCATTGCGAAGATAAGTGCAATGGATGTTAACGCTCGTTCTCCTCCTGAAAGCATGTCAAGTCCTCGTACTCGTTTGTTAGGAAGCTTCACGTCAAGTTCAATTCCCTCTTGAGCATTTTCATCATCTTCATACTCTTGTTTTAAGGCACCCTCATTTAGGCTCTCTTCATCATCTTTAGCTTTTTTTATTTGTGGTTTTACACGAACAAGTTTTGCTTCGCCTCCTCCAAACATGAGCCCAAAAAAACGATTGAATTCGATACCAATTTTTTCGATACCAATTAAAAATTGTTCGTTAAGTGACGCAGTCAATTCAACAATAAGCTCTTCTATTTTTACTATCGAAGATTCTAAATCAGTTATCTCGTGTACCAAAAATTCATCTCTTCCTTTTACTTCTTTATACTCTTTTTCAACATCAGTATTAACTCCACCAACTTCTTCAAGTCGGATTTTTAATTTCTCAAGCGTTCGCTTTCGCTCGCGCTGCATGTGTCTTTCTTCTTCAACAAGCACCTTGTTTGAAATTGCAATTCCATCAACAAGCACTTCAAAATTAAAGTATGAAGAAACCCCCGATCCAATAAGTGAGACTGCTTCAATGAGTTCATTTTTAAACTCATCTCGATCTCTTTCTAAGACAGCGAGCTCTTGGTCGATACGCACGATACTGTTTTCACACTCTCGCTGTTGCCCTACAATTCTAAAGACCTCACGCTCAGCTTCCCTGCTTTCTTGACTTTCAGCTTCAATAGATTTTTTCACCGCTTCGTACTCGCGAGTTGAGCTACTTTCCTTTTTCTCAAGCTCTTGTAGTTCTGCCTGAAGCTGTAACTTTTCTTTAGTCAATGCATGGGCTTCAGCTTCTTCAGTATGTGTGTCTATCTCTATTGAACCAACAGCAGTTTTTAAAAATTTTCGGAGCGTATGCACTACGTCAAGAAGCGTCCGCTGCAGAAATTGTATGTCATCGTTTAAGGCTGCTTTTTCAACCGTACTTTCAATTGTCGCAATTATTTTTTTTACTTCACCTACCGGAATTGGTGCTTCTGATTCAGAGGTACTCATCTTTGTAATTTGTGCAATACGACGTTCGAGAAAAAGTATTTGCCCTTCAATCTGACCCTCTTTTCTTAGAAGTTCTTGACGCTCTTTTCGCACCAAAGAAATACTCTCCTCCAGAGAAATAAGTGAGGTGCTTTTTGTGTCATGAGTTGTTTTTTGTAGTAACTCTTTAGCTTTAACGAGTTCTTCGGTAAGTTGTTGTAGCTCCAAAGCTGGTGCTTTTCGTAATAGAGTGAGTCTGTCATGGTGGTGCGCAATGTACGTATCTTCACGTTTTAGATACTCCGCATACACGTTGGTTAATTCATCACGGAGCAACAATGAACGCTCAATTTTCTTAATTTGGCGTTCTAGAAACTGCAGGTGTGGAAGCACCTCTCTTCGTAGCTGCTGTACCTGCTCAACATTTTGTCGAGTTTTTTCGAGCTTCTTTTCAGCTTCAATTTTTTTATATTGATACACCTTAAGACCAAGTGCATCCTCAATCATCTCGCGCCGTTCTGCATTGTTCGCAGATAAGATTCTGTCAGCTTCTCCTTGTGAAATAATATGATGTCCTGTTGAACCGATGTTTGCAGCAGACAAAAGCTCCTGCACGTCCTTTAACCGCACCTTTGAATTGTTTATTGCGTACTCGTTTTGACCATCACGATTAACCGTACGTTCAAGGTGTATTTCGTCAAAATCAAGACCAAATACACGTTTGGTGTTATCAAGCACTACTCCTACTTGTGCCCTGTTACCTCGTGAGACGCTATCAGAGCCGTTAAAAATGAGGTCTTCACCTTTCTTACCTCGCATTGATTTAATAGACTGCTCACCAAGAACAAACCGAAATGCTTCAGCAACGTTTGATTTCCCTGAACCATTCGGACCTACAATTGCAGTAATGGGCGCACTAAACTCAAGTTCACTTTTTTTTGCAAACGATTTGAATCCGCTAGTTGTTAAATGCTTGAGGTACATTTTCTTTACAGCACTTCATTAATTGATCACTGTCACAAAAACTTCAGTACGTGTCCACCCACTTGGTAAGTTGCTTGGGTTACCTGCTCCACAAACTGTATTAAAATTACTATTCTCAGGAAACTCTAATTTACGCATGAAAATAACTTTTTGACCTGCAGCTGTACAATCAAAGTCTGAGTCATACCAATACTCATGGCCGTCTGCTCGCATTGTGTCTTCTGTAAAACCTTTAATATAAGGAAGTATATCAGCACCTATACCCGTTGTTGGAACGAGCTCTGTGCCGGCTAAAGCTACCGGATATGTGCCTTTTGCATCCTTATATAGCCGTACCGCAAGCTTGAGTTGCTCTGCAGTTGTAGCTCTAGCCATATCGCGCGACTCTTTGCGAGCATTGTACACAGCTGTTAAAATCCCCCCACTAAGAATTGCTATTAACGAAAGAACTATTAAAAGCTCAATGAGAGTAAAACCCGACGTATTCTTTCTTGATATTCTTTGTGCTTCTTTGGTTAACGTCATTACACAATATAATACCATGCAGTTTCTTTGCCTTACATCATTTGTAATGAACAGTAACAGTAAAAGCTAGTCAAGCACCACAATGTAGCGATTCGCGTATGTTTCTTTATCGGCTGTAGTTGCAGCGATACATTTTGTGGTAAAATTGCCGCCACCAGATTTTTCCATCGATTGTGCATAGATAACTACCTGACCTGTTTCGGCACATGTAAAATCAGAGTCATACCAGTAGCCATAAGAGCTACCTGTTCCGGTACTTGAAGGGTCAACGTACGCATTTCCTCCCCTATCGGAAATAATCTTACTAATCCCTGTTGTTGATAGATTAATTTCTGCTCCCGAAGCATACGCTGGATAATTTCTACTTTTTTCTCGCTCGATAGTAAGTGCAAGTTCAATATTTGCTAAATCAGAGATTCGTTTTTTATCACGACTCCCTTGACGTGCTTGCGCAATGGATGCAAACACAATACTCAAGAGTATTACAACAATACTAATAACCACCATCATTTCAACAATCGTAAATCCACGTTCACTTCTTTTTATACAGATGTTCATATACCTATAATGCTAGCACACTCTTCTGTGAGTTATTACGTCCTCCGAAAATTGTAATCATTATTTTTTCTTTTTAAAATCATATACTTGGTATCT
The DNA here is from genome assembly GCA_043719295.1 of bacterium. Classification (GTDB taxonomy): domain Bacteria; phylum Patescibacteriota; class Minisyncoccia; order Phycocordibacterales; family UBA918; genus OLB19. The sequence continues at coordinate 24,518 of JAYSUD010000009.1, read as the reverse complement.
ACAAATTGCCGAGCATGTAGCGTGTAATTTAAATGCCTCAGATACGCGGCGCACAAAGAAATTTTTATGAGCCCTATGTTGTAGTAGGGTGAGAAAAAATTTTCTGCAGTGCAACAAAGTAGCTGTGCATTTAAATCACACGCTACCAGCCTTTAGCAGCAATGGCGGACAGTGCTGCCTCCTGCTCTGCTTCCTGCTTTGCTCTTCCTTTTCCTTCTCCGATTTTTTCTTTTCCTAAAAATACTCCAACAGTGAAAACTCTGTCGTGGTCTGGACCTTCTTGACTTAAGGTTGTGTAGGTCGGAGTCAAGCTTGAGTGCTCTTGAGCCAATTCTTGGAAACGACTTTTACCGTCTTGCCAAAGTTTCTTCTCAACAATCTCTTCAGTCTTTTTAAAAAGTTGTTCTGCTACAAATTGCTGTGCAACTTCGTATCCTTGATCAACATACAGTGCTCCAATAAATGCTTCAAAGGCATTTGCAAGAATGTATTGTCGTGCACGACCAACGTCTTTTGACTCACCTTTTGACATCAAAAGATAATCATTCACTCCAAGCTTCGTTGATGCGTCGGCCAAGGAAATAGTATTTACTAACGCAGAGCGAATTGAGGTTAAATCTCCTTCAGGTTTATCTCCATACTTATGAAATAAAAAGTCCGTCACGACAAGTTCAAGTACCGCGTCGCCTAAAAACTCTAACCGTTCGTTGTGGTCTTGTGTTGCTTCTCGGTGCTCATTTAAATACGACCGGTGTGTAATGGCGGTCAAAAGGTTCTGCTTGTCTTTGAAGGTAAAGCCTAAAATCCCCTCAAGCGTAACTAAATCCTGTTCTATATTTCTACCATCAATGTCTTTATTCATAAAAAGTCTAATTCTGATACATCAGTATGACCTACGCTATCACGTTTTAGAAAAACCGCTACTTTTTGCCATTTCGACTTATTAATACGGTGATTGCTTTAGTTACAATCGGAAGGATATCTTCATAGAAATTAAGGTCGAGAATCTCAGTTACCTTAAACCATTTAGTGTCATCAAGTCCCCCTTTATTTTCAAGCACTAATTCTGTGTACTCACTTCGTGCCAAGAAGTAGGTTACCTGCTTTCGCACTTTACCAAGTTCAGGGTGAGATGCAACATATTCATTTTTACCAAGCTCACCTTCAAGTACCACATCAATTCCCATCTCTTCTTTAATTTCGCGCACTGCCCCCTGTTCAACTTCTTCTCCTTCTTCAATTTTTCCTTTAGAAAGTGTCCAGTGACCAAAGATATCATGAACGAGCGCAAGATACATATCACCTTCTGATTCAGAATATACAACCGCACCTGATAACCGTTGAATAGGCATCAAGTCATACGGAATGTCTTTCTTTGGTTTCTTCCCTGTTTCATCTTTTCCTGGTTCACCAATCTCTTTGTATACAGCACCAAGTACCCCGTTTACAAACCGACTACTATTTTCTCCTCCAAATTGCTTTGCAAGCTCAATTGCTTCATTAATTGCAACTTTAGCAGGCACCTCTTTTCTATCAGCAAACAAGAGCTCAAACAATCCCAATCGAAGGATGTTTCTATCTACAGGAGAAATGCGATCAATAGGCCACTCAGGAGCAGCTTTTTCAATCACCTGATCAAGTTCAGTCTGTTTTCCGAGCACGCCATCAAGAAGCTTCTCAATAAAAGGTGCATCTGTTTTATTTTGAGCAAACTCAGCGATGTTACGCTCAAGTACCGTTACTACGTCCTTCTTTTCTATATCATTTAAATCCCACTCAAAAAGTGTTTGAAGAACAATTGATCTGCTGATGTGTCTATTTGCCATGAAAAAAATGAACTAACTACTACTGCCAACAGTGTACCACTAGTGCCGCTAACAAAAACTAGTTCTTACCAGCTGCTTGTGGATACAGTATCGGTAGAGGACGTGTACAAATGAGTGCAGTCCGAGGCGGGCAAGCAAAATAAGATGAGGCGTGCTCCTGCACGTTGAAGATTATTTTGTGAAGCACAACAAAGGAATGTGCCATTTTACACGTCCGGATTTATTTGGTTTCTGTAGTGACTACTTCTTTTGAAGCTGATTCTGCTTCACTCGGAGCTTGTGCACTGATTGCATCTTTCTTTGCTTGCATGCGAGCTGTTCGCTTGTCTTTTTGTGCAGCTAGATCCATTACCTGCCGGCCCTTATAAAAACCACAAGAAAGACACATGTGATGTGGACGGTGTGATGCTTCACAGTTTGAACACGTAGCTAAAGTGGTTGGCTTAAGCGCGTGGTGTGAACGACGGTTCGCTGTATGCGCCCGTGTATGTCTCATTCGTATTACCATAGTGGGCGCTATTGTAGCAAATCTCCCCAAAAAAGCAATAGAAAAGGGCCCCGAACGAATCAAGGGCCCCGCTTCCTTGGCAACAAAGCCAAGTGTACTCGCTACTTCACCGCACCAGGGCTTTCCTGGGACAGTTACTTTTTTTGATTTTGATGCTGTAACGCATCAAGTATCGGCTGCCAGCAACTTTGAATAGTTCTGGCGCTCCAACATTCAAATTCTGCGGCGATTAGACGTTGCAATTCAAGAGAAAAATTCACTCTTGCGTACTCAATTGCCATTAAGGTATCGAGCAAGTCAATACCACAAACCCCTTGCTGTAGAAAGACTTTCTCCTGGTCAGCTACAGCCGTATCAGGATCAAGCGATCCTGACATCAGTACTTCACCTATCATCTTAAGAACTTTAGGCTCAATTTTCATCTTTACCTCACTTTTTTATGCCTTCGTTGTAATTGCATAATAACACAATATTTCAAATATGTACATAGAAAAAGGCCGTCCTGAAGTAAACGGACGGCCTCTTGTCGGTACTGCTCGTACCAGTTTTTTGCCACGTGCGTTACGTGGACTTATACACCCTCACTCAATTGGAACGTGAGAGATACAGCTGCTTGCTCCCAATTACTGCCCTAATTTCCTCGACAATGATTGAAAGCTGAGCGATGGTAACTTTCGCCCAATCTTCAATTGTTTTCCCGAACCTAGTTGCGATTTCCTTGATCCTTTCAAGCAGATCGGTATCAAGATCAAGATCGGCTATGATTGGGTTCTCATCACGCTCATACTTCTGCAGTGCGACCGCTGTGAGATTTTTGCTCAGTTGCGCCAACGACATCTGTGCCTTCACGAGGTCGTCCCCCAGAAGACAAATGTCCCCTGGTTTTATATCTAGCGGTGTTTCCTTCACCGGCTGTTTAATTCTTTTGCTCACTGTTGGAACCCTCTTTTTGTGTCCGCTTCTACTAGTAAGAAACATCAAGGTTGGACACGTCGCCTCGATATCCCCATCTGCGTATTTTACCATACTTTGACATTCTTGCAAAATGTGGCACGGTGTTCGGTGGATAACCCAAATTGGGCGATATTCGCTCTATGAGCCCTTGTTCCATATCCTTTATGCACCTCAAACCCATACAATTCAAATTCTGATTTGTTTCCTTGCTTATGCATATATTGATCACGAGTCACCTTCGCCATAATTGATGCCAACCCAATTACCTTCTCCTTTGAATCCCCCTTAATAATCGTCTCCTGAAACACATACTCCTTAGGCGCCCTCAATCCCCCATCGAGCTTCACCAAAACATCCTCAAACCCAACTTCCTCCAACTTCCCTAGGGTACCCCTAGGGAGAACCTTATCTTTCGATGTTTTTTTGATCTCTTTACATAGACCTTGCCTATGTATTTTTTTAAGAGCTTGATTCATTGCTTTTTGTATTGAGGGGACAATACCAATTTTGTCGATTATTGTTGCCGATATTAAGGAAACGGCAAAATTAAGCTTTCCTTCTTTCTGTAATTCCACAGCTCTTTTAAAAATTTCTTCACGTTTTTTAGGTGATACTTTCTTACTATCACCAACTCCCACAATCAAATCCCAATTAAAATCAAAGGGTACGAGTGCTACTCCTACTGCCACAGGACCAGCAAGTGGACCTCGACCGGCTTCATCTACTCCAATAAGCCATTTTGGCATGTAGATAACTATATCAGGGAATTTGCTATACTACTTATATATGTCAGACGAACGCATTAACTCAGAATTCGTCCATCTCCATGTGCATTCTCACTATTCACTTCTTAACGCAATTCCAACTCCTAAGGAACTTGTTAAAGCAGCAAGTCAGGACAAACAAGAGGCCCTTGCACTTACTGACTCTGGGGCACTGTATGGTGCTATCGACTTTTTAAAAGCCTGTGAAAAAGGTGGAGTTAAACCTATTATTGGTATTGATGCGTATCTAGCACCCCGTACACGATTTGATACAGAAGCAAATATTGATAAACCTCGATCACGGTTGGTTCTGTTAGCAAAAAATAATGACGGGTACAAGAACCTCATCAAGATGGTGACCCTTTCTAACACTGAAGGTTTCTACTACAAACCCCGCATGGACCGACAACTCCTTGAAGAATACAAAGAGGGTCTTATTTGTATCATCCCCTCTTTTGCAGGAGAAACAAGTCAGCAACTTAAAAATGGTGACGTAGAGCGAGCGCAGGCTGACCTCGCGTGGTACAAGAGTATTTTTGGTGAGGATTGTTATCTTGAACTCACTCATCACCCTGAGATGCTCGGACACCAAGAACTACAATCAAAAATAAAAACACTTGCTCAAGCGGGTGGCGTTCCACTTGTAGCTGCTCACGATGTCTACTACCTCAACAAAGATGATGCAACTGCACGCGAGGTAATGATGAAAATTCAAAGTGGTGGGACTGTTGATCTTTCAGAAGAACGTCCTGAAGATTTTTCATTTATAACCCAAGCTACTGCTAAAGAATATTTTAAGGACACACCTGAAGCACTTTCAAATACCATCAAAATTGCCGAACAATGTAATATCGAAATTCCTATTGGAACACAGTGGTACTTCCCTAACTATATTATTGAAAGCGGAAAAGAACCTGACGATGAACTCCGTGACGAGGCATACAAAGGAGTCGTCTGGCGTGGTCACTCACTTGATAATCCAATAAACAAAAAACGTCTTGATTACGAACTTGAGGTTATTAAAAATAAAGGCTATGCAAAATACTTCCTTGCGGTAGGTGACTTGTTGCGGGAAGCACGAGAGCGAAAAATTCTTACCACTATCAGAGGATCGGTAGCGGGTTCCTATACCACGTACGTACTTGGTATCACCAACGTTGATCCTCTTGAATACAAACTTCCCTTCGAGCGTTTCTTAAACCCGGAGCGTCCTTCAGCTCCTGATATCGACATGGACTACGCCGACAATCGGCGTGACGAAATTATTGAATACGCTAAACAAAAGTACGGCGCTGACAAAGTAGCGCAAATTGGAACTTTTGGAACCATGATGGCTCGCGCTGCGGTGCGTGATGTTGCACGTGCGTTAGGTCACCCCTATTCAACAGGTGACCGGATTGCAAAACTGATTCCTATGGGAAGCCAGGGGTTTGCAATGACTCTTGATAGAGCACTTGATATCGAACCTGAACTTAAAAAACTATACAAACAAGATAGTGACTCTCGTGACGTCATTGACTTGGCGAAAAAGATTGAGGGGCGAGCGCGTCATGTTGGAGTGCACGCAGCGGGAGTGGTGATTGCGCCAGCACCCTTAAACGAATTTGTTCCCATTCAGCTTGATACCAAAACAGGTAAATTTATCACGCAGTATGAGATGAAGTCTGTTGGTGAAGATGGAGTAGGACTTTTAAAGTTCGACTTTCTTGGAATCAAAAACCTAGCAATTTTGGCTGATGCGGTTACCAGAGTAAAAGCAATTCGGGATGAGGATGTTGATATTGAAAACATTCCTCTTGATGACAGCAAAACCTTTGCAATGTTGGCCTCGGGGCAGACGATGGGCTTGTTCCAACTTAACGGAAGTGGAATGACTGCATTTTTAAAGCAACTACAGCCGTCATCAATTCACGATATCAACGCGATGGTTGCGCTCTATCGTCCAGGACCGATGGAGTCTATTCCTCAGTATATTGAACGAAAACATGATGCGAGCTTGATTACATACCTAGACCCACGTCTTGCAAAAATTCTCGATTTATCATACGGGGTTATTACCTACCAAGATGACGTTATGATGATCTCTATTGAACTTGCGGGGTACAGCTGGCTCGATGCAGACAAGCTTCGTAAAGCAATGGGAAAGAAAATTCCTGAGGTTATGGAAGCTGAAAAAGAAAAGCTCATGCAAGGCTTTCTTGAGTATGGAAAACTTTCAAAGTCGGCAGCCGACAAAATTTGGAAACTGATTGAACCGTTCGCGGCGTATGGATTTAACAAAGCCCATGCTGCTTCTTATGGAAAGGTTGCCTATCAGACGGCATACATGAAGGCAAACTACCCCGTTGAATATATGTCTGCTGTTTTAACTGCTGATGCAGGCGATATTGAAAAAATTTCTGAAATCATTCACGAGTGTGAACGTATGGGTATCGAGGTACTCCCTCCTGATATCAATGAGAGTTTTTCTCCCTTTTCTGTTGTACCGGGTACACAAAAAATCCGGTTTGGATTGACCACAATAAAAAACTTTGGCGAAGGAATCGCCGATGCAATTATTGCAGAACGAAAAGCGAAAGGTGCATTTATATCACTTACTGATTTCCTGACTCGAGTACACGATAAAAACTTAAACAAGAAGTCACTTGAAGCCCTTATTACAACTGGTGCCTTAGACCGATTTGAATCACGTGGAAAGATGTATGCCAACATGGAAAACTTGTTGTCATTTAACAAAGAACATATTGCAGGAAAGCAAGCAAACCAAGATTCACTTTTTGGTGGAATGGATACGGCAGTTAATGCACTTTCATTAAAAGATATGCCCGACGTAACAAAAGAACAAAAACTACTTTGGGAGAAGGATCTTTTAGGTGTGTATGTCTCTGGCCATCCACTTGATGCATTTTCTTCTGAACTTGAAAGTAGAGCGACTATTGCACAGATTAAAAATGATGGTCGAAACGGTATTCCGGTTGTAACCGCAGGAATGATTGAAACCGTCAAAGAACTTCTTACAAAAAAAGGAGACAAGATGGCATTTATCCAACTTTCAAACCTTACTGATTCAATTGAAATGGTTGCTTTCCCCGAAGTATACCAAACAAACAAAGAGCATTTGCTTCCAGGTACCTGTGTTGCCATCAAAGGCAAACTCTCAATCCGCAATGAACAGCCGAGTGTCCTCGTTGACCGCATCAAGCCCTTGGGACAAACAGCATCAAACTCCTAAATCCAACAATTTGACAATATCCTTCTTCACGATACGATAGAGCTATCAGAAATTGTGATAGCTACCACCTATCAAAGTTTCAATGTAGTTCGATATATCGTACTATTTTGAAAATTACATTCATGTCTAATCTGAAGCAATAAAAGAGCCAGAAAATACTCTGGAAGCCCGGTGGAACCGCGGTTTTGCATCACGCAAAAATCGTCCGAGCGAACACACGAACTTTCGTGTAGTCGCTTGGGCGTTTTTTTATTAAATGAGCAAATGAGCGTAGCGATTATTGCGAATTTATGTCCCGATTTTTTCCCTTCAGAAAAAATAGCTGGACGCACCAACTCAAACCTTTTATTTAGTTTAAATACGAAGTGAATCAACTATGTCAGAACAACTACAAAACAAACGACACACACTCTCCCACCTCCTTGCATACGCAGTTTTGCAAGATTTTCCACATGCAAAGCCAACGCTTGGGCCTGCTATTGATAATGGGTTTTATTACGACATTGATTTTGATGGAGGCAAAACTCCAAGTGACGAAGACATTAAGAACATTCAAAAGACAATGCGTAAGACGCTCAACACCTGGAAGTCTTTCTCTCACCGCGAAGTCACACCACAAGAAGCAAAAGAAATCTACAAAGACAATCCTTTTAAACTTGAACTCATCTCAAACTTAGAAACAGATGGAGCTACTATTACCCTCTATACTGCAGGTGAAGGAAAAACTGAGTTCACTGACTTGTGTCGTGGAGGTCACTCTGAAAACCCAGCCCTAGAAATAAGTGCTGACGCCTTTAAACTAACTACACTTGCAGGTGCCTACTGGCGAGGTGACGAAAAGAACAAAATGCTTACCCGTGTGTATGGCCTCGCGTTTGATACCAAAGAAGAGCTTGATGCATACGAGCTCCAAATTGCCGAAGCAAAAAAACGAGATCACCGAAAGCTCGGAAAAGAACTCGACTTGTTTACCTTCTCAGAACTTGTTGGAGCAGGACTGCCGCTATGGACTCCAAATGGTACCGTTGTTCGGAATCTTCTTGATGAGTACATGTGGAAACTTCGAAGTAAACAAGGGTATCAACGGGTAACCATCCCCCACATTACTAAAAAAGATCTCTATGTGACTTCAGGACATTGGGAAAAGTTTGGAGATGAACTGTTTCGAATTATAACTCGTGAAGGAAAAGAGTATGCGCTCAAGCCAATGAACTGCCCACATCACACACAGATTTTCGACAGAAAACCACATAGTTACCGAGAGATGCCGCAGCGTTATGCAGAGACAACTATGGTCTATCGTGACGAACAGTCAGGCGAACTAGGTGGACTTACCCGAGTACTTTCAATCACGCAAGATGACTCACATGTATTTTGCCGACACAGCCAAGTGAAAGAGGAGTTCTTCCGTATCTGGGATATTGTTGATACTTTCTATGGAACGTTTGGCTTTAGCGATATGCGTGTTCGCCTCTCATTCCATGATCCATTAAAAATGGAAAACTATTTGGGAACTCCGGAGATTTGGAAAAATGCTGAAGCTGCACTAAAAGAAATCGCTATTGAACGAAAGGCAAATTACTTTGAGGCACAAGGTGAAGCTGCGATGTACGGACCGAAACTCGACTTCATGGCAAAGGACTCTCTTGGTCGCGAACATCAAGTAGCCACTATTCAGTTAGACATGAACCTCCCCGAGCGTTTTGATCTTTCGTGCATTAACGAAAAAGGTGAACAGGAACGTATTGTCATGATTCACTGTGCAATCATGGGATCAATCGAACGATTCTCTGCGGTACTTATTGAACACCTAGGTGGCGATTTTCCACTCTGGCTTTCTCCAACACAAGTTGCAATCATCCCGGTTGCAGATGTGCATAATGAATATGCAACCCAAGTTTCTGAAGCGCTAAAAAGTATTGGGGTTCGAGTAACACTCAATACAGAAAATGATTCAATGGGAAAGAAGATACGTGAAGCCAAGAAGAACAGACTCCCCTACTTTATTGTAATTGGTGACAAAGAAATGGCGGAGAAAACGGTGACGCTTGAAAAACGTGATGGTACTTCAAAATCAGTTTCTTTAAACGAAGTTGGGAATCATCTACTAGCCGAAATTGAAAGTAAACTCCTTTAAACAGCTAAAAGCGTGCAGCTACTTCGTTGCTTCACAAAAAACTTCAGGCACGGTACAAAACGTACCGCTTCTTCAATTTTTGCTTGCGCCTCGTATCTGTATCGCTTTGAGCCGTTTAATTTGATACAGAAACCTAGCACAAAAAAGCGAGGCCAAGGCCTCGCTTTTTTGTGTTCTGTTGTTTACACAACAGCTTCTATTGATTCACTTTTTACTTCATCCATAAGTTGTTCGAGTCGAGAAAGGTTGAGTACAACCCATCCGTCTTCACTTGGAAACGTTACCCGCGCTTTGGAAACAAGTGTTTCCAACATCGTAGTTCGTTCTTCTACTTGAGTCACGTGTGCAACAAACAGTCGCATCGCGTCACTTGAAAGTAAAACCTTATGAGTATGTGCAAGTGTCTCGAGTGCTTCAATCTCATGTGTATCTTCCGCAACAATTTCAGATTCAAATACTTGATATCCTACTTGGGCTGTCGGGAGATTAAACGGGACGTCAGCGTTGGTGTGAAGAACCTCAGCAACATATTCCTCTGCTTGATGCGTTTCTAAACTAACATCAGTTTCGAGAATTGGTGCATGCGGACTTCTAAACGTAAAGCCTAAGAGAGCTTTTTTTTTAGAACAAGCGTGTAGGCAATAAAGAGTGCCCAAAGTCCTAGAAGTGCGTAGAAGATAAATGTAAGTGTTGGACCTGCATCAAATCCAGTATAGGGAACTTGTGTAAGTGCGATACCAGCAACCATTGGCTGATTTCGAACTTCAGTTACCACAACACCACCTTGCACATCAACTGACACTTTACAAGTTCGCTTCTTACTTCCTTTTTCTGCAGTAAGGGTGTAGGTAGTATCTTTTGTAGGTCGAACTTTAATTTCACCATCGTAGAAATCTTTTCGGTCATCGCTGTCAACATCATCAGTATCAATGAGTGTCTTTCCGTTATCATCTTTAAGAGTTACTTCTGTAGCTCGACTCGTTTCCCAAGAAAGTTCAACTTCCTGACCTTTAGAGATTTTCTTGTCAGAGATATCGAGTTCACAAACTGGAGAAGATGATCCACCACCTCCACCGTATGATCCTTGAGAGTAGGTGTTATATGATCCTTGTGAGTAGGTATTCGTTCGGATAGCAACTGGACGGTTACAAGTTACCGATTGTCCATTTTTTGTTGCAGTAAGTGTGAATGTCTTGTCTTCTTGTGTTGAAGTGGTAAATGTACCATCAACCTGAACATTTCCAACTCCTTGGTTAATTGAAACGCTATCTGCGTTTGTAGTTCCCCAAGAAAGAGTAAATGATTCACCACGGTCTACGATAGCTTTATCAATGTTGAAGAAGTCACAGGTAAACGCAGTATTTTCATGTACTGTTACTGGTACTGAACAGTTAACTGTTGCTCCTGCAACATTTGTTGCTGTTAAGATAAAAGTCTTATTTGAAGTTACATTAACTGAAGTAGATCCATCAACCGCAACTGAACCTACTCCTTGGTTGATAGAAACGCCTGTTGCGTTTGTAGTTGCCCAGTTGAGTGTTACGTTACCACCTCCGTATGGAAGTGTTGTTGGTGTTCCTGTAAAAAGGTCACAAGTCGGAGCTGATGCCTGTGCAACCGTAACGGTTACTGTACAAGAATCATTTCCTCCTGTTCCTGTAGCTGAAAGCGTAAATGTAGTATTTTGTGATACTGCTACAATCTTTGAACCATCAGCAGTAACACTTCCAACTCCGCCACTGATAGAAACGCCTGTTGCGTTTGTAGTTGCCCAGTTGAGTGTTACGTTACCACCTCCGTATGGAAGTGTTGTTGGTGTTCCTGTAAATGCATCACACTTTGCAGGTGTAGCATATGAACTTTGTGAATAATACGAACCTTGGTTGTAGTATGAAGATTGGTTATAGTATGAAGATTGAGAGTAACTTGACCCCCCACCTCCACAACAACCTCCACTTTCAGACGAACCTAACGCAAAAGCTTGATTTGCACTCACGAGACCAGCAAACATTACTGCTGTGATCATAAGTCCAAATATATACGAAGTCTTTTTCATATTGTTTTGTAATTGTAAATAATGAGAATTAATAAACCTTTATATTCTTACCTACACCCATGTACGCAAGAATAATTAAGGTGGCGAGGGCAATTTTTGTTGCCCTCACCATTCATTTAGAGGCCGAACTTAGCGCATGGACCCTTCCCGAGAAGACATGCGGCGTCTTTTGCGGGAACACGCCGTACTTGCTTTATGTACGCGATAACCTCCCCGTTCCAGACTGACCGGTTCTCCTCGTTGCAGAGTGTCACTGTTCCCGAAAGGAATGAGGATGGAATACAAATCTCCCTTTCATAGCCACGTTTGGTGTGTGACCATGCGGAATCTTGAACCCGCCATGAAGTTATGACACGCCCATCAACTGAAGCTCCTTCTTTCACACGGCCTTCTGCCAAAACCAGAGATGTGGGGCGAGAAGCTAAAACATTCACACAAACCATCTTGGTCGGGGTCAATGCCTTTTTGCCCGTATAATCAGGCAATGCAGCGGCGATTCGTTGGCGATCACAGGCTTCATCGACACGACAAGATCCTGCAAAAATTGGTGACTTGAATCCACTGACGACGGTTACAACCGAAGCGGTCGCAACAACCGGCAGAACCGGCGCCGAAGTGGCGAAGGTAAACGCAAGAGCGATTGCACCGAGAGTCTTTTGGATTTGAACGCGCATGGCATTCCTTTCTGTCGCTTGTGCGACCTGTTGGTTAAAGTCAAAGATCAGATTTCCCGTCGTGAGGGAAGCGATTGCTTCCCGTATTTTCACGTGGAGAGCTTGCTTTTAAGAAGGCCAACTTTGTTTGTTGGTAATCCTTCCGAAGAGGAAGCTCGTCACATGTATGTAGCCGTTTGATATGGAGAACGTTTGCAGTACTATACCGCACCACAACTTATTAAATATAGTATATACCACTTTTCCACTTTTGTCAATAGATTCTGATACCATTAGTATTATGTGGGGTTTACGAGATCCCACATCTCCACTGAGCAAAATCTGTCGATTAAAAGCTTTTCTACAAAGCTTCAGATACGAGGTTACAGATGCATGGGATGCTTCTGTAAAAGGTTGTCGATACTTTGAAGAATGAAAAGTATCATACAACCTGAACAGTTCCTGTAAGGAGCCAGCGAAAAGTGGAGGAAGGGCTACGTCGTAGTAGCACGACTGACACTTTTCGTGCAGTAACGAAGTATGTGGAGATTTTAGGAAGCTTTTAAAGGGCTTTTGAACTCACTAAGCTTGCCTCAACAATAAATCGATCGTCTTTTGACCCAAAACTGTTGCAGGTAGCCAATGTAAGCTTTGCTTTTCCTGGGGTTGGCGCAACAACAGCCTCACTTGCCATTGTTTTGTATACCTTTTCTACACGGTACACATATTCAGTATCAGATGACTGGAGTCGGATAGTATCACCCCAGGTAAGCTTTTGGATACCATTAAACGCTTGAAAATTCTTGTTCGTGACATTTGGTAGATAACTAGAATGACCAAGAATAAAGATATTCCCCACATTCTTAAAGTCAGCAGAATCAGGGTGTCGTACAACACCCGACAAAAGGGCCGTATCAAGTGACGCAACATCACGCGATTGCGGGTTAAGTACACGTACTTCCCTGTCTAATGTATCAAAGATGATTGTAAGTGGCACCGATGCTCCTTGTGCTACCTCAGAGACAGGTTCTACAACCTGCTTTTCTACCACTTTCTCAATTTCTGCTGTATCAGTTTCTTCAGAACCTTCAACGCTCGTATCCTCAGAAGCTGCTTCAATTGGTTCTGGAATGAAGTCTATTGCGTAGAGCGCCCCATAACTTACAAAGGTAACAATAAAGAAAACCACTAAAAATGGCACTTTTCGTAGTTTAATGAGTGTATAGAGTTCTTCAAACGAGTTTTGGGAATACATAATGCAAATATAATACACTATTTTTTAATAAAGTCAATAGATATACTTGACTTAGTTCCTATACTATGATATGGTATTGAAGTACACAGCTGACATTTGTCAGACTCGTTCTCCAAAAACTATTGCTCTTCCCCTTCTTATTGTTGAAGGTTTTTAGTGCAATGCGTGAACGGTGATCATGTACGTTATGTCATAATATTTATAATCAAAATTAATATGGAACAGGTACCCGAAGAACAAAAAACTGCCCTTACCAAAACATTTGCAATTGTTGGTTTTACCGCATTACTCATCTTTGTTATCTGGCTTGCAGTACAGTTAGTAAGCATTATCCCCGGTGCATTTTCTTCACTTGCATCATTAGCAGATAGTGTCTACAACTACGACAAAAATCAAGAGCTTGTTGTTTCAACAGGTAACAGTGTAGTTAACGCCGGTGAATCATTTACCATTACGTGGACACAAATGCGTGGGGAAGGTTCTTATTCATTCTCGTACAAGTGCACGGAAGGAGTAGCACTTGATGCAAAAAATAGTGATGGTGAAGTTGTGTCACTTGCATGTGATACACCGCTTGAGCTCGGAAATGCAACATCACTTGATGTACTTATCGCATCTGAGAAGGCACGGTTTGTTGATGTGCTGTATACACTTACGTTTAACAAAACAAACGATGGTGGCAATCAACTTTCTACTTCAAAAGAAATCACAATTGTTAATGCAACTATCCCAACTACTGGCATAGTAGTAACAGAAGACATTGAAACTCCGGTTGTTGCAAAACCAGTAACACCAAAGCCAGTGTATGTACCCCCACAAACAACTACAGTAACTAAGGTGGTATACAAGGCTCCTGTTTCAAATCCAAAAGGAGTAGTTGACCTCCAAATTAGTAACCTTAAAGTTGGAACTATAACTTCAGGTAAAGTATTTGTCGCATCAAAAACACTTGATGAAGATAAAACTGGAGCAATCCAATTTGAAGTAAAAAATGCTGGGACAAAAACAAGTGGTTCATGGAGTTATGTGGCACACCTTCCTTCTGACATTACGTATACTTCTCCAATACAAGTAGTCCTTAAACCACAAGAACGAGCAATCATTACACTTAGTTTTGAAGGAATTGATGAGAAAGGAACTGAAAAGTTTGATGTAAAGGTTACCGCTTCAGGTGACGTTAAAACTTCAAATAACTCTGTAGCCTCTTCTGTAAAAGTAACCAACTAACCTCCTCTTCACATAACGTACATAAAAACACACGCCATATATGGCGTGTGTTTTTATTTTAATAAACTGTTTGTGGTTTAGTGCTCTATTTAGTTCGATATTTGAGATGAAATACGAGGTGCATAAAGAAATTTTTGCGAGCCCTACTTGATGTAGGGTGAGAAAAAATTTCTGCAATGCAACGAAGTAGTTCGCTCAAATCTCGGACTAAATGTCGAGGTTGGCGGTATGGGCGTTAGACTGGATAAAAAACTTTCGATTCGCCACATCAGTCCCCATCAAGATATCGAATACCTTATCAGCTTCTTGCGCATCATCAATGTTAACCTGCTTCAAGATTCGATTTGCTGGATTCATGGTTGTCTCCCATAGCTCATCTGCGTTCATTTCTCCAAGTCCTTTGTATCGTTGAATGCGGAATTTAGTACTCTTTTTTGTATCTTCAACTTCCTCACTCTCTTCATCTACTACTTCTGTTGGAGCGCTTGCATCTACCTCAGTAATATCAGGAATTTCCTCTTCCCCTACAATGGCAAATTTTTCTTGATCATTGTACGCATATGCGACCATCTTTCCTTGTTGGATTTTATAGAGTGGTGGTTGTGCAATATAGATAAAACCTCCTTCTATCAACGGCTTGAAGTAGCGATAGAATAGCGTAAGTAGAAGTGTGCGAATGTGCGCTCCGTCAACGTCCGCGTCGGTTGCAATAATCACTTTGTGATACCGAAGTTTTTCAACGTCAAACACGTCTCCAATAGCAGTTCCAAGTGCAATCACTAGATTACGAATTTGTTCAGAAGCAAGCATTTTATCAATACGTGCACGTTCAACGTTAAGAATCTTTCCTCGAAGCGGCAAGATTGCTTGCGTCCGTCTGTCGCGTCCCATCTTTGCCGAACCACCCGCAGAATCTCCTTCCACAATAAATAACTCGGACTCTGCTGCACTTTTTGTCTGACAGTCTGCAAGTTTTCCAGGAAGTGACATTCCTTCAAGAGCTCCTTTTCGTAACACCGAGTCCTTTGCTGCTTTTGCTGCTTTGCGTGCTTTCACTGCAATAACAACTTTATTAATGATTGCTTTTGCATCATCGGGATTCTCTTCTAAGTAGGCATTGAAAGCGTCACTAAAAATTGACTCTACAGCTCCCCTTGCTTCAACAGAACCCAGCTTCCCTTTTGTCTGTCCTTCAAACTGAATTTCAGGCATTTTCACAGAAACTACACAAGTAAGTCCTTCAAGCACATCGTCTCCAGTAAAGCCTGCATCTTTATCTTTAACAGAAAAGAAGTTATTTTTCTTTGCGTAGTTGTTTAACGTTCGTGTTAATGCTGTCTTAAAACCAGTGATGTGTGTCCCATGTTCTGGGTTATAGATATTGTTTGCAAATGCAGAGATGCGTGACTGAATGTCGTCAACATATTGAAGCGCAACTTCAACAGAAAGTACCGCTCCTTCCATATCGTTTTTTTCAACGTAGAAGATGTTTTTGTGTACAGGTTTTTGATAGTGATTATTAAACGCAACCAATGACTTTAGCCCTCCTTGGAAGTAGAAACTCATGCTCGGAACTTCAAGGTATGAATCGGCAAGATAAATAGATTCAGCTATCGAAGCACCATCAAGCTTTGCTTCGCTTTCTCGTGCATCAATAACGGTAAGATGGAGACCCTTTACCAAGTACGCCTGCTGTCGCAAGTGTCCCACAATTCGTTTCCAGTCGTATTTAATTTCAGGAAAAATAGTTGGGTCTGCTTGAAACATTGCAATAGTTCCATTAAACGATGTCTTTCCAATTTGTTTTACTTTTGCTTTCGCAACTCCAATGTTGTATTCCTGCACATAGTGTCCTCCATCTTTATGGACATCAATACGCATGTGGGTTGAAAGTGCGTTCACAACTGATGCTCCTACTCCGTGAAGCCCTCCTGAAACTTTATACCCCGTGTCTTCCCCACCAAACTTACCTCCCGCATGGAGCGTTGTCATAATGGTTTCAAGTGCCGACACTTTAGTATGTTTGTGGATGTCAACGGGAATTCCTCGCCCGTTGTCTACTACACGAATGTAGTTGTTAGGAAGAAGTGCAACCTCAACTTTATTTGCAAAACCACCCATCGCTTCGTCACGCGAGTTATCAAAAATCTCCCAAATGAGGTGATGAAGTCCATCAAGGCCCGTGGTACCAATATACATCCCGGGTCGTTTCCGAACCGGTTCAAGCCCCTCAAGGACAGAGATGGACGAAGCGTCGTATGCTTTTACTTTCTTAGGTTCCTCCTTTTTTGCTGGCATGATTTGAAATCGGCTAATTCAATAATAGTGGGCTTTAGTATACCAAAAAAGGCGAGTATGCGCTCGTCTTTTTAAACGAAATTAAGTGAGAAAAGCTTGCTAATTATAAAAAATGGGGTATAGTTTTATTTCTGCAAATAAATGAGGAGGCAGCAAGTAATGGAAGAACCAAGCAAATCAGTAAAAAACTGGTACGTGATCTGCACTACGCGAGGAAGTCGAGAAACTGAGTTCTTTGAGGGGGTCAAGGGCGGGAAAAACTCCTGGTCACCAAGCTCCACCGACGCACGACTGATGACCGAGGAACTAGCAGAATCAAAGGCAAAAGGACTTCAGGCGATGAAGCCTGGTGGCATATACGAATTTGAGCACCGGTGCAAGGAGTAAATACCATATACGGAAGATGAAGGGGCGTAGTTCTGAGAGTATCATGTACTTTAAATCTACGCCCATTTTCTGTAGCTTGATAAAAGATACAAGGCTACCGCACTTCCCAACCTTTCTCTGTAACAGCTCCATACACCCCGTCCATCACAACATTCACCTCTTCATCAGTGAGTGTTTTTTCGTTAGACTGAAATACTAATCGAAACGCATAAGATGTTCTTCCCTCTTTTGAGAAGACATCAACGAGAGTAGTTCGTACACGCAAGTCACCTCCATGTGCATTAATAGTTTCTTGGACTCTATCTGCCTCTGTCTCCTCTTCTACCCACAACGCGATATCGCGTGACATTGCCGGATAGACTGAAAATGGTTTGTATACAATTTCCTCTGCCACCTCAACTTTTTTATATTCTGCTGGAATAGGGAGTGACGAAAACACATTTGTAAAGTTACACTTTGCAATACCACCCTCAAGTCCAAAATGCATTGGCATTCCGAGTTTCGATTCAAGTAAAGTTATGACCTTAGTCAATTCAATATCATCATTGGCAACATATCCTCGAACTTTCGTACGCACCCCAAGGCACAAAGAAACGTGTTCAGTGACGACGTTGTTTGTCTTTGCAAACACCGTTCCAATTTCAAACACACGTGTATCAAGAGCTCCAAGTAAATCCACAAGGTTTGCATTTTTATCAAGAACCCCAAGAAGATTCTTACCAAGCGTTGACCGCATATACGACTTATCACTTGCAAGCGCATTTTGTAATTGTATCTGATCTTTCTCTAGAAACGACGAGGTAATGACTTCAGAGAAGCCTACGTCAACAAGTAGATTGCGTACCGCTTCACTATAATAGTGACGAACATTAATTTCCAATAATGGAACGGTACTTGGAACTTCTGACACCACATGATTGTATCCATGGATACGACCAATCTCTTCAATATAGTCTTCTCCAATAATAAGGTCCATTCTTTCAAACGGAGCTTCAAGTACTAGCATCTGTCCTTGGTCAACAACAGTTGCTCCTATCCTTTCTAAGATGTCTATCATCACTTCTTTTTTGAGATCAAGACCTAACAGTCTGTTTACGTGAGCAATTTCTAGCGTCACCTGTGTGCGAGATTCTTCTTGATGAACGACATCGATAGAACCTTCACAATTCCCTCCTGCAATTAGAGTTACGAGCGTAACCACATCGCGAAGTGCATGCGGTACTAACCCTGAAGAAAGATTATTTTCAAATCGTTTTGAAGCATCAATAACTATCCCTAAACGCCGTGCAGTTTTACGAACTACAACCGGATCAAAGTGCGCTACTTCAATAATAATTTTTGAAGTTTGTGCATCAACTCCTGCATATGAACCACCCTTTACTCCCGCAAGACCAATAGGACGATTATTGCTTCCATCGACAATAAGAAGCTCGGTACCTACGAGCGTTACAATTCGATCACCTTGTTTACCACCTTCTGCAATTAGGCTTACCGTCTCGTCTTTATCTCCAAAGCGAACGTCAAACTTCCACTTGCCCTCAACCTGAGGGAATCTATCTGCGTCATATGCATGGATTGGTTGACCGATGGAATACATCACATAGTTTGTTGCATCAACGATGTTATTAATTGGTCGCTGTCCAAGCGCTCGCAACCTATTTTGCAACCACTCTGGAGAATGTTTTACTTCAATGCCAGTTACTAACGCAGCAGAAAATCGTGAACAGGCTTTTGTATCCGCAATTGCAACTTCAATATCAGAAAAAAGTGGGAGTCGTTCTTCATTTTTTAGTGGATCAAATACTAACGGCACACCTGTGATACTTGCTAATTCTCGTGCAATACCTCTATGTGACAAACAATCAGCTCCTCTATCAGGTAAAATCTTTATATCAATAACCTCGTGACCCTGAACCTCCTCTCTCCCCTCAACCTCAAACGCATGAAACGTCAAAAGCTCCTCAATCTTTGAGGCTGATGGAATTGAATCTCCAATATACTCTTTTAACCAATCATGAACTACTTTCATATAAATATTTCAAACTAAAATTGGTTAACAAACCGCAAGTCTCCAGAATAAAAATTGCGAACGTCGTCTACTCCGTATTTCATAACTCCAAGTCGATCTATTCCCATTCCAAACGCAAATCCTGAATAGACTTCTGGATCAATACCGCAGTTACGTAACACGTTGGGATGCACCATTCCTGCTCCCATAATTTCAATCCACTTATTAGCAAGCTTGCTATCACTATTTTTAAGCATCATATCAACCTCTACTCCTGGTTCTACAAAGGGAAAGAAGCTCGGACGAAAACGCACTTCAACGTCACCCTTAAAAAACTTTGAGAAGAAGTACTCAATAGTTCCCTTCAAGTGTCCCATATGAATTCCTTTGTCTACACACAGCCCTTCAAGTTGATGAAACTGTGCCTCATGCGTTGCGTCAGTTGCTTCGTTACGAAATACTTTCCCCGGAACAATCACGCGTATTGGTGGTTTGTGCGATTCCATGAACCGTGCCTGAACGGGACTTGTATGGGTTCGTAATACCATGGGTTCAGAAGCATCTTCCTTTTTAAACCAAAAAGTATCTTGCATGTCACGCGCAGGATGATCTTTAGAAACATTGAGCATGTCAAAGTTATAGTGCTCTGTTTCAGCTTCAGGACCTTCTGCAAACACAAACCCAACTTCAGAGAAAATACTATTGATTTCAGAAATCATTTTTGAAAGTGGGTGTTGATGTCCTTTCTGTGTATGCATAGTAGGGTGGAGAATTATTGCTGTGATGAGAGCTCCGTAAACACCTCTAGGTAGAAGTCTTTGTCATGTACAAAGATGCGTCCACCATCTTGGATTACTTCTAAGTCTGTCCCCGGATAGAGCAGTTGGGTATTTTGCCATGCTCGATCATCAACCTCAACAACATAAAGTCCGTCTTCAAGGTGCATTAAGATTAAGTCAGTACTGTCAGGAAAATAATCAAACCACAGCACTTTTTTATTGAGTCTATCAATACGGATAGTGTCGCGACAAATGCGTTCACCCTCTTTCTTCATAAGGTCAGAACTTGAAGCTACTGAAGCAAGAAGTGAACTATAGATGTGTTGTCCGTATTGTGAAATTGTTTTCGCTTCATTTTCGTAGTTTACACAGTAGTAATAAGGCACATCATCTGTATTCCCTTTCCATGAAATGAATACATCTTCATTTTGCTCAAAGAGAGAAAACTCTCGCCAGCTTTTAGTTGTGGTCGCTTCTACTGTCGCGAGCGTAGAACTTGCTACATCAAAACTAAAAGGCTTTTTTGGAGTTGGTTTCTTTAGTGCTTCGAGCGTGCCCTTAAGTTCCGTTGAGGAAGCAAAGAGACTTTTAATGTAGAGGTACTCAGCATTAGATGCATACGTTGATGTTGCGGTTGTTGATGCATAGAGAAGGTCGTTACTTGAAGAGGCAAAATTA
This sequence comes from bacterium, assembly GCA_043719295.1. GTDB lineage: Bacteria > Patescibacteriota > Minisyncoccia > Phycocordibacterales > UBA918 > OLB19. The sequence goes on along the minus strand of JAYSUD010000009.1, from coordinate 3,756 downwards.
AGTTCTGTTGAGATAGAAAAATCAAATACAATCCCTTTACCAGTTGCAACGTCAGTCCATTGTGTAAGTACCCGTACCTGAGGTTTTTGTGGCATGTTGAAGCTACTTACTTCAGTTACAAAGTGAGCGTACACGGGAAGTTCTTTTACCCATGTCTGTACGTCCTTTCCTTGAATATGTACTCGATGTAACCCAGCTTCTAGATTTTGAATGTAAGCAGCTTTCTGAAAGACCCGCATATCAACAACAGGTTCATTGTTAATAAACATTTCTGTATTTTGAGTATCATTACGAACATACATTCCTCCCACACTTTTTATACTGGTTATCTGTCCAGTGAAATCAAACCGATAGCCTATTGCATAGAAAACAGAAATTGGCACTGCAATTACAAATAGAATAATTGCCACAATGAAGATGAAACGACGTTTATTTTGGGGGAGACCCTTAACTTCAATTACTGGTGTCATATATTTATTTTCTTGATTTTGGTGTTACCCAGAAGCCCATATACTTACCAAGCATCAACCGTGTTTGTGCATCAAGCCCAGGTAACGCCGAAAATACAATCATTGTAACAGGGACCAATATCCACTGGAACGCAAGTACTATGTACAAGAATCGTGTCTTTCCTTCAGGGCGAGGCGGAAGCATTGTAAGTGAAATAATTGAAGAAACCACCAACCCAAACATTGCAAGAATGAGAAGATCGCGCACCATAATTGGAAGGTTGTATGACAAGACTGTTTGGTGAAATTCTGGAGTACCAAGAAAAATTGGTGCCCATCCGAGAATAAAGAGCATGATAGGATTTGTCACCAGCGCCCAGTAGCCTTCTGCTTGTTGTAACGAAATAACTATCCGTCGACGAAGCGAGATCTTTTTATTTTTACTGAAGTGGTACAAAATGTACGCAAAGTTTTCTACTCCATACGTCCACCGTCGATGCTGTCGATAAATATTTTTAACCGTCTTCCACAATGTTGAAGCAGCGTTGGCATCCATAGAAACAGGATACGAAAGTGGAACCACATCGTACTCCCCTTCATTCGCCATTAAGAGATTCCAAAAAATACGTGAGTCCTCATTCACCATGTTTACCTGCCAGTACCCAACCTCGTAAAGCGCTTGAAACGAAAGTGAGTGCGAAGAAAAAGTTGCCATGCGTTCTGGTCGTTCTTGTTGAATCATTTCCCAGAAGGTCGATGACATCGCAACTACCCGCGCAATAGCAGAAGCTTCCCAGATATTGTTATTAAAAATTGGCACTGGTTGATACGACGTTTTTAATGGTCGTGCTGCGGTCATAAAGTGCCAGATTAAACAGTTGAAGTAATCTTGGTACAAAACAGTATCAATATCAAAAATTGAAACAAGTACGTGGTTGTAGCGAATACCATGTGGCTCCAAGATGAGCTGTCGTGCTTGTTCAGCAGCATAACTCGCATTTGATCCTTTACCCGCCATTTCTCCAGGAACATCTTTTGGATGCACGGTAATTAGAAAAGAACCAAACGTATCTCCCCACTTCTCTTGCATTGCTTGTGCTACTTTTTGTGCACCTTCACCTGCACGTTCCTCAGAAGCTAAAACGACAATGATACTTTTTTTATCGTAGCGAACATTAGCTAGCGATTCAATAGTTGCATTTACAATTTCTTCTGGCTCTTCAAAAAACGGCAAGACGACCATTTGATATATGTGACCATACTCAAATCGCTCAATCATCTGTTGCCAGTTAAGTGAGAGATGGTGTCGCAGTCGTTTCCAGTTGTATCGCAAGTGATACGACAAGAATGCTGTTTTCAAAACCCAGTAGATTGCAAATCCAATAATTAAGTACGCGGCAGCAAACGGTGCGTAGTTTGAAAGGAGGAGTACCCCAATGATAGTAATCCATGAAGCAGCACCGGGAAAGATTTCAAGGCACCGATACAAAAAACGATCCTTGCCTTCAAGCTCGGGTGCGCGTCCTACCTTAAAATCCGAGCGTTGCGCGTACGGAAGCAAATGTGATGAGTCCTCCATGGTGAATTACGATAGTAGCCAGTATAGCCCTATTTTAAGGATAAATAAAGGGTCAGAAGTCCAGAAATGGGATATTTCTTCGTTGTACTGCGTAAAATAATCCTCAATGTACAATACTCTTCCTACGAAGCTGTCTACTCATTGGGTTTTATTCACTTCGTTCATAAAAGCCTCAATGAGTCTTGCGAAGTGACATCAAGTCACTTCTCACACCTCGTCATATTTTACTTGTACGCCTCGGACTATCCTCATTTCTGAACTTTTGAGAGTTTGAAGATTTTTGTGTGGTGATTTAATCCTAGGGTAGGCCTAGGGATAATAAAAAGCCGCCCAACCGACTTTTCAGTGGTAGACGGCAGTTGGGTACCGAGATTGTTATGGCACTTTGCCATGAGAAAGCTCATGAAGAGCAGCGAAGACACCAAACGGAGATGCTTCGTTTTCCCGAGCAATGGAATTCACCACCACCCAGATTTCCCCAGCACCATATTCAAAGCCTTCGGGATCGTAGCCTTGGTTGGGGAATTTCTTCTCGTATTCCACCAAATTGCAACCCTGATCAACTGTTTGATGCTGACGCCTAGGGTCGGTAGTGATGAAGTGCTGGCGGACATCTACATTTTGGTGCCACAACCGATTGGCCACCCCTGCATCCATAGCAGAAATACAATCGGAGACATCCTGAGCATACATTTTATCAACAGCCAGAACAAACGCCAGGGCTGAACACAAAATAATCCCACGCATTGACTACATCCTTCTCTTAGTTGCGAGGTTCGTATTTAAACAGATTAAATGATAAATGTCTAGACCTCAGAAATCCTAGGGGTATCCTGGGGAGAGCTGGTTATAACTTATGTAATTCAGGATTAAACATATCAGCCAGTTTTTGAACTTGTGAAAATGTTTGCATATCTGCTATATCAGTTATGTTAACGAATTTAACTTCAGTGCATTCATCAGAAGGTTTAAAACTTAAATTTTCAAGTTTCGTTTCGTATAATAAATAAGCAAACCATCTTGAGTTATTCTCTTTTTTGTCTGTAAAAAAATAACTCGGACAATCAGCAACCCATACAGTTTTTAATCCCATTTCCTCAGAAATTTCCCGAGGCAGATCTGCTTGAGGAGTTCCTCCCCACTCAAGTCCTCCACCAGGAAGATCCCACCAACCATTTTCCTCCAACGCGATTAAAAACTTATCGCGAGTTTCATTTAAAACCAGGGCTTTTATACTAAGCCGGTAAAAACATGGAGGTATTTGATGTAAGTCCATACGTGAAAGCATAACAGAGATTGGTGATTTAATCCTAGGGGTACCCTAGGGAGAGCTGGTTCTCCTAGGGAGAGCAAAACCTTTCGGTTAACCGAAAGGTTTTTTGGAGCCACTTTCGGGGATTTTGCGTGAGCCACTTTTCGGACGCGGTCACGAGTTACTAAACAACGGACTCGACATCAAGTTTGTAATTCATTGCATTCATAACAACTTGTTGGCTCGGCTCGTCTGTTTTAATGCAAAACTTAATTCAACACTTTTCGGACTCGGTCACGAGTTACTAACTATAATTGTTCGCTTCGCTCCAATTCTAGTAAGTACTCTCGACCCCGACTCACTTGTGGCAAAGCCACATAGTTCCGTCTTTCGAGTCCGAACGTAAGTGCAGCAGTGCACTTACTAAAGTGGCTCAGAAAATTAAAACACCATGCATATGCATGGTGTTTTAATTT
>JAYSUD010000008.1:0-72913 GCA_043719295.1 bacterium | reverse complement strand
AAAAAGAAAGAGACCAAAGAATGCAACAGTAATTGACGTGAGAGAACGCATAAAAATAACGCTACTTATATAGGTCTATGATAGCAGGGATGGGGGGTCGGGTGGGTGAGGGTAAGGGGATAGGTATGTGTTGTAACAAACAACGTCCGGGGCCAGCATTGTGGCACCGGACGATCTTTCAACGTTTCAACTTTAGCTCTTTCATTAGTGCGACTATTTCAGGTCTCTCACGGAGCCATTCTTTGAGTTTAAATAAACCCTCGACATCGAGACTGAAGAATTGACATCTTTTTTTTGAGACCCATGCATACGCTTGAAAAAAGTATGGCACACCGTCTTTTCCAGTAATGGTGCCCTGAATCTCAAAAGAGGTATCTTTCGCGCTTGTGCCGTCTTCAAGTTTTACTGTTGAACCTGCATAGGCCGATCCTTTTTCTTTGCTACGCAGTTGCAAATGTTTCAACACCAGCTTTTCAAACTGCTTGATTTGAGTGAGGGTGAGGGTGTTGTAATTCCCCGGGCCAAGCATTCGTTTCGTCAGCAGTGGAACGTCAGAATATTCTGCAATTGCTTTTCCTTGAAGTACGCTCACGAAACTTTTATCCAAACATGTTTGGATGAGCACTTCTTCTTTTGGGGTCAGCTCTGCAGTTGCTTGCTCTGGAGAAAAAAATAAAAGAACTGTAATGAACCATATCAAACGCATGCTGGGGTCCTCCCTTGTGACAGCTGTGCAGTTAACCAACTAAGCTTAACGTTTAATGAGAGATGGTCAAGTGGTGGGACTTGTGCGCCGAGCTGGAGTTGATTAGACAACTTTGTGCTAAAATTTTATTGCATGAAAAAATATAAATTATCGTTTGTTTTGTTTTTCGCTGGAATCATAGTGACAATTTCCGGATTGGCGTCAATAGATACTTTTAATGGTGTATTTTCAAAAATACTGACATTCTTTTCTGTTCCAACTACTGCCCATTTAGCATGGATGCAGTTATCTGTTAATTTTGGAATATTTATTATCCACGCGAGTTATCTTCTGGCTTTTATTTTAAGTTTCAAATCTCTTAAAAATTCACCTAGAGAAGTAGATAAGATGGTATTTGGCATTTCGCTAGTTTTAGTTAGTATAGTTTTGCTTGCTTGGTTTATAGATGGATCATATCCAGTTTTATACAATACTTGGGAATTAATTAAACACTAATAAAAACGGCACCTACAAAAGTAGACGCTCGTTTTTAAAAAGTGCGCCGGGAGGGAATTTTGGTCATTACATGACCGGTACACCTTTTGGGTATATTTTCCTTTCAGTCAAATCTATCTCAAAAGGTCTTGACTTAATTTTTAATGACTGAAGGGAATATAAAAATGGAAATACTCTTGTGGTGCAAATCCCTCCCGACGCCAAAATACAACAAAACCCAAAGCATCCGCTTTGGGTTTTGGTATTTTGTGCGCCGGGAGGGATTTGAACCTTCGTAGGCCGAAGCCGAGAGATTTACAGTCTCTTGCAATTGACCACTCTGCCACCGACGCAATGTTATGCTTGCTCAAGAACGTTTTTATGTTTCTGAGCGTTGGACTCGTCTTCCTCCTTTGGTCTGTTCATAAAAGCTTCGCAATTACTCACAGCGACCAATCTACTCGCATTCGCTCGTAGACCAGATGAAAAGTGAAACTATTCACTTTTCATCCGCTCTGCCACCGACGCATAGTTGTATTTAGCAACTCTTGAGTCAAATTTTAGTGAGACCACAAGGCTTATAAACTATCATATTAGGAGGGGATAGGAAAGGGGTGTCAAATTTGAAGTAGTGCTGTGCTAGTATTATTGTATTACGTATGAAGTTTGTATTGCTATTTTCCTTGATATTTTTTGTCACAAGTCTTTTGGCTCACGTTACGTTTGCCGCTGACGGACTGGTTACCTGTGGCAACGCAGGTCAACCTAATTGTGATTTTTGTACTCTCGTACAGATGGTTGATCGTGTTTTTGATTTTTTGTTTGTACTTCTGACTTTAGCAGCGGTGATGATGGTGATGTATGCCGGATTTCAGTTAGTTATCTCTCAAGGCAATAGTGGAGCAATGGAGAAAGCAAAAGGGATGGTAAGTAATATCATTATTGGGTTTGTAATCATTATTGCAGGTTGGTTGATTATTGATACTGTTATGAAAGGACTGGTGAGTGCTGAATCTGGATTTGGACAGTGGAATGAGATTGGTGAGTGTTAGAGACAACGAGGAATTTCGGTCGTTACTTTCACAAATGAGTATTCAAAGAAAAGTTCATTTTTATTTGTAATAGGAATGCAGTGAAAGAAAGCTTTGCTTACACGACCAGTATCCCAATTGGATAATTTTGTTCGCTTCGCTCCAAAATTATCTCAATCGGGCTTCGAATCGCACTACGCATTTTTTCAAAAAGCTATGCCTCGTGGGCTCACTGCGGTCACGAGTTACTAATGATTATCGTCGTACCTCCTCAAATCATAAGTACTCTCGACCCCGACTCGACTGTCGCAGGCGACATGTCTCCGTCTCTCGCTCGAGCACGAACCTGACGCAGGTCAGGTTCTAAAGAAAAAACATAATGCTTCAGCATTATGTTTTTTCTTTACTCGAGCGAGCCCACGAGGATTCGAACCTCGATCTACGGTTTTGGAAACCGGAATTCTACCATTGAACTATAGGCCCCAATATTTTCTACAAGTCCTCGATCTACGGTTTTGGAAACCGGAAATTCTCCTTCCAAACGACACGAGAGAAATGGAAGCTCGCTTACATTTCCGAGTGAGTGCTGGAAGGAAGAAATCTTTGATTTCTTTCCATAGAACTATAGGCCCGTAGTTCTTTGTACCAATTTCTTGGTGTTCAACAGTGTATGTGAAAATAGGTTAAAAATCAACGAATTGATTTTGGATAGTTTTTGAGAAATTCTGATACAACTCCAGATAGAGCATCTGTGTCTTCGCGTTTAAACCAGACAATATCCTCATTTCGTTTTAACCAGAGCAGTTGGCGCTTTGCGTACTGCCAGTTCTTTTCTCCAAGTTTTTGGATTAGTTCTGTATCGGTGATTATCCCGTCAATGTATTCCATGACAACTTTGTACTGCAGGCCGATTTCTAAAAGCCGTTCCTTTGAAACTCCACAGGCTAGGAGCGATTGTGTTTCTTCAATGAGTCCTCTTGTGAGTGCGTCTTGCGCACGTATGCGAAGACGTTCTTTGAGGACTTCTTTTTCAACAGAAATACCGATTGTAAGGACATCGTATGGGCATTCTGCATTTGGGTTTTGTGCGGGGACACTTTGAAGCTTATCGACAATTTCAAGTGCACGAATGAGACGTCGTTTATTATCCTTTTCAATGGTATCTCCACGCCGTGGATCTTTTTTCTGTAATAACGTGAACAATTCTTCTGTCGAATATTTTTCCAGTTCTTCCCGAAGTTCCCAATTTGGTTCTACAGGAGAAGTACCCATCTTTCCTAACAACGTATCAATGTAGAAAAAAGTACCCCCTGCAATAATGGGGATATTGCCACGTTCTGTAATTTCTGTAATTGCAGTTTCTGCATCTTTTTTAAAATCCATGGCGGTGTAGACTGTGTTGATGTCGACGATACTTAACAAGTGGTGAGGGATTCCTTCCATTTCTTCATACGTAATTTTCTCGGTACCAACATCAAGTCTTTTGTATACTTGGCGTGAATCAGCGTTAATCACTTCGCCCTTTAATTGTTTTGCAAGCATTAAAGAAAGCGCCGTTTTTCCGGAAGCGGTTGGGCCGACTATAACGATAACTTTAGGTTTTTTGTGTGATTCCATTTTGGGAAGTGTAGCAAAGAAACAGGAAAAAGAAATGCCGCGCTAACGCGCGGCATCAAGATCGTACATTGTTTTTGTAGGAATAAAAACCCCGAGTGCAAACAAGGCCTGTTCCTTTGTTGCGTACAAAGCTAAGGGAGATACATGAAGATATAAACCATATATCATGCACTCTTGTCCAAACAGATTACCACCTTGTTGTTTGTTATATTCTTGCAGTGTTGTTTTGAAGATGTACGGTACTGCACGTTGTGGATTACTTACCCAGATTTCATATCCAAGTTGTTGATTTGGATGCATACTTGGAACATACCCAATTACAGGAACAAAACAAATTTCGGACATAGGCTTCCTCCTTATTTAAAGAACCAAAAAGAACAGAACCAGTCTTAGAGACTGGTTCTGTTGTGTTATTTCAAAAAAAGGGGAGTTAGATGATATACCGAAACAAAACCAGTCGCCAAAAAGGCGTACGTGAGGTAAAGGTCTTCATCATCCAATAATTTTGTGTGCGTATGTACATGTTATTCGTGATGACGTGAAGAATCTAATTTCCTTACTGGTATTGTTATTATAAATTCTCGTTGTTGAATTTTAGAAAAAAAGAAACGCCGTATCCGATGAAGGGTAACGGCGTCGTATTTCTCCAACGGGCTGACAATGTATTCTCATCTGAGAGTGTATAGTCCGCCCGTTGAAGGTCATGCATGCTATCTGGCAGGAATGAATCCACCTTGATAGCTTGGATGAGTTGCCTTGAACTTCGCACCGTGTCCAAGATTATCAACAATTGGGATGTGGTCGCGGCAAGAAGGGCACTCTGCCTCAGGGTATCTCTTGAGGCTAAACTGCTCAAGCGATGTGATACGGCGAACGCTAAGCTTTTCTGGAGTAAGTCCACTGCGGTCGCCGATAACCCCGATGCCGTACACCTGTGCATCGTAGTAGTGAATCATCGGTGCGGTTGCTTCAAACGTCGTCCCTCCGTTCAGGAGATCGTCAATCCACAAAACCAGAGAATCTTCATCGAGCAGTTTTTCCGGATCAGCATTCCACAAAAAGCTTTTTGCCTTGTTGGGGTCTTTGACAAAAGTCCTCGTATGGATGATATAAGGAAGCTCATCTTCCAAGGTGCAACCGATTTGCTTTACCATTTTTGCACCCATCGTTTCTGGGCCAATGATGACAATGTTTCTGTATTTCTCAACAGGAACTCCAATGAGCATATTGCGGACCAGATGCACACATACCTCGCGAAGAAGGAACTCAGACCCCACAGCCCCAAGTGGTCTGTAGTTCACGTATCCATCGCCGTGATCTCCTCCCGTGTAGATAAAGTGTTTGTCGGTAAAAACTTCAGCGACGGTATGAGCCTCAGCCATAACTTCTGTAAGTGCTCTCAAGGTACAATCCTCCCGATAAAGTCACATGTGTGACGGTTTGGTGATGAATTGTAGACTACTCTAAAATATAAAAAATACAAGAAAAGAAAAAACCGTCGGCTTGGGGAAATATACGATGTGTATACTTTCCAAAACCGACGGTTTGAGGTGTCCGGCGAGATTTTGGATACATTCAGCTTCGTGAATGTATGCAGAATCTCGCCGGAGGGTTTTATTGTTTGTTCATGTATTCTAGAATTGAATGATAGACCTGTTGAAGTGCATCGAAGGGCTGTCTGGCTTCCCAAACTTCGCTCCCGAGCACCAGTTCATCGGCTCCGGCAGCAAGGGTCGCCATTGCGGTGTTGCTCCGCACTTGTCCTTTCAGAATGTCCGTGATGGTTCTGCTGCCTGGGACTGTAAACTTCATTCCATTCAGTTCCAGATGGCAATCTGCCAGTCTGGAATATCCTCGGCGTTTGTCCAGTTCAGCCACCTCCTCAACTGAACAGACAACAAGCTTAACTCCAGCAAGCTTTGCCCATTGTGCTTTTTGAAGCACAGAGGCGTCGGCCGGCATTCCACGCGACATTCCAATTTCGGCTTTTGAAAGTGAAGTGAGGTCGGTGACGGCGACAATTTCGGCAGGACCATGATTGATGGCAGTCATCATTGCCTCAATGCCAGCAGATGCCATGACGGTCATTCTGTCGGCACCACAGTCGTGAGCGTTCCTCGAAACGATCTTGACGGTCCCTGGGGTGTCATCGACCTTTCGGTCGAGCCAAATTTTTTTTGCACCAACTTTACGGAGCTTGCCAAGTTTTTCCTTCATAGCGTCTTCAACGATGCCATGAACTTTGACACCATCAATATATTCGCCGGTTTGACCGGTCAAGTCGAGAGCTTCCTCGAAGTTGTCCATGTCCAATGCGAGCCAGATACCACAACCTAGGTCTTTGGAAGTAAGGAATATGGGCATTTGCACCTCCAGTGCTCGGTTAAATTGTGAGGAAACCAGCTCCTGCTTACAAAGGACTGGTCTGTACAGTAGCTTATAGAAAAATTGGGGAAAGTCGAGGGGAATCGAACATTACATGTTCAGTACAGGTTATCGATATTTTGTTTCCTTACGTCACAAAATATCAGGCAACCTTTTCGACCCCCTCCCACAAGTGACATTCAGTCACTTGTTCCTCGGTGGGCGGTCACAGATAATTTCTTTCAGAAATTTCTGCGACCCCGGCTCACTTGCCTTCGGCATCGTTCCGTCTTTCGACACCCTCACAAAAGCAAAGAAGTTTGCTTTCTCCTCGTCACATAAAAAAGCACCAAAAGGTGCTGTTTTATTGTGCCTCGGGAGGGGGTCGAACCCTCAAGCCTTGCGGCACACGATTTTGAGTCGTGCGCGTATACCAATTCCGCCACCGAGGCAGGCAAGGGCAAGTGTAACAGATTCTTTGAAAGTTATAAACAGCCACTCAAAAACTTTGCTGTGGTAGAATGGGGGAGTTAGGAGGAAAAGCGAAGAAATGAGAGGCATTTTTTCGTGGTTATGTGTTTTTGTTATGGCTTTTCAAGGAGATTCAATTTTTTGGGTGGAGGTAGAAAAAATCGTTCCCAATCCGTTTCAACCACGGCGGGAATTTGATGAATCAAAACTCAAAGAATTGTCGGAGTCTATCCGCATGTACGGGATTCTGCAACCTCTGACCGTTACACGAAAAGAAATACAAACCAAAGACGGTGCTTTTTTCACACAATACGAACTTATCGCTGGTGAACGTCGGTTACGTGCATCACGCCTTGCAGGCATGGAGCAAGTCCCTGTTATTATCCGAACGGGTGAAAACTCTGAGCAGGAAAAACTTGAACTTGCTATTATTGAAAACTTACAGCGAGAGGACTTAAACGCTGTTGACAGAGCTCTTGCGTTTCGACAGTTAGCTGACGTGTTTAATCTTCCGCATGCAGCTGTTGCAAAAAAAGTAGGACGAAGTCGTGAGTACGTTTCAAATACCATTCGTCTTTTGGGATTGCCTGACTATATGCTCTCATCGCTTCGAACTGCTGACATTAGCGAGGGTCACGCGCGGACGCTGTTGATGCTTAATGATAAACCTGAAGAGCAGGACGTTATCTTCCGTGAGATTCTTTTGAAAAAACTTTCAGTACGTGAAGTTGAACGCATTGTTCGAAAAATTGCATCAGACAAAGTGCGAAAGAAGAACTGGGCAAACACGGATGCAGTCTTGATTGAGATTGAACGAGAGTTTACCGATACATTAGGCACGCGTGTGCAAATTCTTAAAACTGACTTTGGGGGAAAGCTCACTATTGATTACTTCTCTGATGAAGACCTTCAGAAACTGTTGGCAATTATGAAGTCGCAAGGAAAGATTACTGATTTCCATATGGCGGGAGGTGAAGAAGAAAGTAGCACTACCCATATCCAAGAACTTGAAAAGATTACAGATGCTACCGTACTTGAGTTGGTAGAACCACAGCCTGAGCGCGTAGAAGATGAGATTCGGGTTGAAGACGCACTTGAGGCAGAGCAAGCAGTTAGGGAGGAGCTTGAGAATGTGATTGCAGAGAATGCAGAATTTGCAGGACTTTCTAACGCCACACAAGAACCATCAAGAGATGGTACACAACGCCATGCACTTGATACAAATGAAGTTCATACCAGTTACCAAGAAGGAAGTGAGACACAGGCACAGATGCAAGAACGAGAAGATATGAAAGTACCACCAAGTGGGTATGTAGCCTATGAACGTCCTGTTGTTGAAGAAGAGGCGTACGGTACTTCGTATACAACGTATCCCGTTGTTTCAAATGCAGTTATGCAACCTCAAAGCTCAAACGGGACAGATCAAAACGGAGATGGTATGCAAGATGCTCTAAAGGCAAATATGCAAAAATTGAACAATGAAGCGAAAGCAGAAGCTCCTTCTTTTGAAGGCACTGATTTCTTAACACCACGTGCTACAAACTTCGAACAAAAAATTGAACCCGTAATCGTTATGCAAGAAGTTGTGCAAAGTGAACCTATACAACAAGCTGTTGTCACAGAAACTAAAGAACCAACTCCAGCAAAAAAAGATGATGACGATGACTTGTATTCAATGAAGAACTTTGGGTTGTAGGAGTAGGTATATGGATATAAAAAATGGAAGGCTTTGCCTTCCATTTTTTATATCCATATTTTTTCTACACTGAATGTTCAGCAAGGTACGCTCTAATCTTCCGTTTTGCAATCGACGTCTGTGCCATCAAAATCCACTTTGCAGTTGGGTGTGCAGACTTCTTTGTTTCAACGCGCACGATGTCACCATTTTTAAGTTCTGTATCAAACTGCACGAGTTTGTTGTTTACATGAACCCCCGCAATATGGTCACCAATTTCTGAGTGGATGGCGTATGCAAAGTCGATAGGGTTTGCACCCATGGGTAAATCAACAACGTCGCCATTTGGAGTAAAAACGAAGATTCTGTTACTGAAGAAATCCTTACGCATGTCGGACATGAACTCTTCACCAGTAGTTTTTTCCGACGCGTACATTTCACCAATCTGGTTTATCCAATAGGGAATTTTTTCTGTATGGGGCACATCTTTCGCACTTTTAATCGGAACAGAATTTTTACTTTCTTTCCATGCGAATGGTTTAAACAGTGATGGAATAAGGTTACTAAACCAAGAACTTGTTGAAGCTATTTGGTCACCTTGCACTGCCTGTTGTTTATAGATCAAGTGTGATGCAACTCCGTACTCTGATTCGTGATGCATCTGTTGAGTACGAATTTGAATTTCAAGAATTGTCCCGTGAGGTGTCGTAACTGTTGTGTGAATTGATTTATAGCCGTTTGGTTTTGGAAATGCAATGTAGTCTTTCATTCGTTTTGGCAATGGTCGCCACATTTCGTGAATGACACCAAGTGCCTTGTAACAATCCTCAACAGAGTTAACTACAACCCGCATCGCAAGGAGGTCGTATACGTCATGAATATCCCAATCTTTTCGCTTGAGTTTGTGAAAGAGGCTATAGAGACCTTTTACTCGATATGAGGTATTAAACTTAAGGAGTCCAGAATCAGCAAGACGTTTTTGCATTGATTTACGCTCACGCTCAAGCATGAGAAGTGACTTCTCAGTGCTCTTTGCAAGAAGGTCACATACTTTTTTATATTCTTCTGGATACACATAGGGAAAGGCAAGGTCCTCAAGTTCCTTACGAATTCGCCCCATTCCAAGACGGTGGGCAACTGGTACGTAGATTTCTAGGGTCTCGCGTGCGATACGCATTTGCTTTTCTTTGGGAACGAACTGTAACGTTTCCATGTTGTGGAGCCGGTCATTAAGCTTAATGATTAACACACGGATATCTTGAGAAGTAGCGACAAAAAGTTTTCGGAGACTTTCGTTGTGGCGATCCGTTCCGTAGTAGCGTACAGAACTTAGTTTAGTAACCCCTTCAACCAAAAAGAGTATTTCTTCTCCAAACTGTTCTTTGATGTCGTCAGCTGTAGTTGGGGTATCCTCAATGATATCGTGAAGCAAACCAGCCGCGATAGTACGTGGCCCCATACCCATTTTTGCAAGCTTGTAGCCCACCTCAGAAATGTGTGACATGTACGGTTCACCTGAGTAGCGTTTAATGTCTCTAAAAGCCAAAGAGGTGAGTGCATAGGCCTTATTAATAAGGACCGTATCAGCCTCGGTAGGAGAGTTAAGTTCAACCAGTATTTCTTTAACCGTTCGCATAAATTCATTGTATGGCCGTAACGGTTTGTTAGCAAGGAGTGAGCCACAGAGCGCAAGCGAGAATGGCGAACTCCTCTTCTTACAGAAGCTGTCCACTCATTGGATTCTACTCCACTTCGTTCCATAGAACCTCAATGAGTCTTGCGAAGCTCCAAGTATTCGCTTTTCACCCAGTTTTTGCGCTGACCCAGAGTAACATTCAAAGCCTCAGCGTTAGCTGTGCTTTGAATGTTACTCAGCGAAAACTGCTGGAACTCTCCAACAACAATATGACTCCGCATATACGCAAGCGACAATGGCGAACTTTGTTTACAGTTTCTGCTGCTGACCTAGAGACAAGTGTAGGACCTCAGCGTTAGCAGTGTCCTACACTAGGCTCAGCAGAAACTGCTGGAACTCTCCAATAACAATAGACCTCCGCATACACATATACAATGATGCAAAAAGTTGACAAAAACAGTTAGTATGGTTAAATAGCACTTGCTGGAAAGACCAGTTTGTTTAAACAAAAGAAAGTGAGGGGCAAAATGCCTAAAGGAAGTCCACGTATACCAGCAAGGCAAGAGCTTAAATATTTTGGCGAAAATTCAATTTTGCCTGCCTTGGATGCATCAAAGGTGCCAAAAAAGCCTAAGAAAAAAGTTGCTTTGGCACCGGTGCGGATTGTAGCAGAGCCTGTTGCTCCTGTTCAAACACTGTTGGTTGTGCGGAAGCCTTTTGCAGGTCAGACGCGTCAAGCCATTGACGCAATCAATCGCGCTAATACGGAGCGAAACGGTTGGCAAGGGAAAATTCTTGCGACTACGACTTCTTTAGGGCCTAAGAAAATCGGAGCTTGTGGCACGGTTTTCTGATAATATGAGGGCATCGAGCAGATGCCAAAAGGGCGCACGTCATGTGTGCCCTTTGTTAATTCAAAATTAGGATAAACTCGAAATAATTAGTTGTTGTAAGTGGCGGAGATATCTGAGCGTTGGGGTGTTCCTATTTTCTGCTGAACATACTGTAGAACACGGCTAGCGCCGAGGTTCTACAGTATGTTCTAGGTCAGCAGCAGAAAATTAGGAACGAACTTCGCTATTGTCGCTACGCTCTGTAGCTCAGTTCATTTTAAAATAAGTAACGCATCTTCAATAGTAAACTTTTCTAGATCTACATCATCAGGTAGTGACAATCGTTTGAAACCTTTGCGTAAATACCTTCCTGATTTTGATTCGTACACATTTACCATCTTTTTTGTTTTAGGGTTTAGTCCGAGTTCTTTTACAAGCTTTTCACCTTTACGTCCTTGTTTTGGTTCTGCGAAGATTTTGAGTGCCCGTTCGAGCGTAATGTCGTATGGGTTATCTGCACCCTTAAGTGAACGGTAGTCACCTGCATGTACTACATAGGGACCAAACTTTCCGGTGTTCGCTTGGATTGGTTCTCCCGTTGCTTGATGTATCCCGAGTTCACGCGGCAGAATTAAATAATGAACTGCTTCTTCAAGTGTGACTAAAGCGGGGAGTTTCCCGTCAGGCAACGATGCGCGTTTTGGCTTCGGAGCTTTCTTGTCTTTTTTATCAGGAGTTGATCCTAGTTGTACATAGGGTCCAAAACGACCATCAAGTACAAATATTGCTTCACCTGTTTCTGGGTGATTTCCAAGTGATTCACTTTCTCCAACTTCTCCACCTTCAAGGGTGCGCGCTCCATCACAATCGGGGAAGGTGCCACATGAGAGAAACTTTCCACCACGCCCTAACTTTATGACCATAGGTTTGCCACACTTTGGACAAGGAAATTCTTTTGGTCCATCACCTAGATTGGTGAGTTTTGGAATATCTTCTTTTGCTTCAACTGCTTTCGAGAAAGGTTTATAAAAATCGGTTAACACTTTTTTATACTGTGCTTTGCCTTCTGCAATTAAGTCGAGTTTGTCTTCCATTCCACTTGTAAAGTCGTCCCCAATGTATTCACTAAAGTGCTCTTCAAGGAATGATGAGACAACGTCTCCGGTGTCGGTTGGAATAAGTGTGCGTCCCTCTTTGATAGTATATCCCCGATCAATAATAGTCTTCATGATTGAAGCATAGGTTGAAGGACGACCAATACCTCGCTTTTCAAGTTCTTTAATAAGTCCTGCTTCGGAATAGCGACTTGGAGGTTGTGTGTGTTTTGCTTCAATCTCAATTTCTTTGAGCGTAAGCGTGTCGCCTATGGTTAGCTTTGGGACTTCTGTATCTTCGCCACGTGCACCAACGTCAGCCTTGAGCCATCCGTCAAAGATTACTCGTGATCCGTTCACACTAAAATCAGGAATTGGCTCCTTGTCATTTGTGATGTTGGTTAATATTTTCGTGCGCAATAGCCGAGCATCTGCCATCTGAGAAGAGACAGAACGTTTCCAAATAAGTTCATAGAGTGCTTTTTGATCACCGGTTAATCCTGAAGATCGATGTTTGAAGTTTGTTGGACGTACCGCTTCGTGCGCTTCTTGGGCCGACTTACTTTTAGTTTTAAAGGTTCGTGGTTGGAGATATTCTTTCCCATAGTCCTTGCTTATAAGTGCAAGAATTTGTGTAAGCGCAACTTTGCTCATGGTTGTACTGTCTGTTCGCATGTAGGTAATGTGTCCCGCTTCATAGAGCTTTTGAGCAGCACCCATGGTGCGTGATGGAGAAAAACCAAGTCGAGTTGATGCAGCTTGCTGTAAGGTTGAAGTAGTAAAAGGAGGTTTTGGAGATCGCTTTGCTTCGGTCTCTTTAATAGAAGTAACCTCCCAATTATTTTTTTCTCCGACAGTTTTAATGCGGTCAGCCTCCTTCTGTACCTTTGGTTCTTCAGCACAGGTAAAAGGAATCTGCATTTTTGCTTTCTCTGTATGTGCGGTGAGTACGAAAAAAGCTTCAGGGTTAAATGCACGTATTTCTCGTTCACGTTCCATCAAGATTCGTAACGCGGGGGACTGTACTCTTCCGGCAGAAAGTCCATACCGAACTTTTTTCCATATGAGTCCCGAAAGGTCATACCCCACGAGTCTATCAAGCACCCGACGTGCCTCTTGTGCCTCTTTAAGGTTTACATCAATTGCACGGGGATGGAGGAGGGCTTCTTTAACCGCGTCTTCGGTGATTTCATGAAATACAATTCGCTTCTGATTTTTGTTTTCTTTTTTTATGAGTTCAGCTACATGCCACGCAATAGCTTCTCCTTCACGGTCGGGGTCAGATGCCAACAGTACCAAGTCAGCATTTTTAGCCTCTCTTTGAAGTTCAGCAATAACCTTTTCTTTTCCTGGAGAAATGATATAGCGAGGAACAAACCCTGCTTCAATGTCAACGGCGTCTTTGTTGCTTTTAGGTAAATCACGTACGTGACCAATAGAAGAACGCACCTTAAATCCAGGTCCTAGATATTTCTCGATAGTTTTTGCCTTTGCAGGGGATTCAACAATCACCAATGTTGTCTTTGTCGCTGTTTTTGCCATATATATTGGATAACAAATACTACCCTTACTAATATATGTCAATGTATGTCAACTCACAGCTTTATACTGGTTGTTGTCTTCATGAATCAAACCTTTCATTTCCATCTGCATTAAAAGTGCATTTGCAGTGTGGGAGGGAAGCATGAGTCCGCGTATGAGTGAGTCTTTATCAGTTGGTTCACGAAGAAGAGTAAGTACTCTCTGTTCATCTGAAGTTAGGTCTGTATGTGGTGTAAAAGTTTTTTGTTTTTGTTCCACTTCTTCTTGACTAAAACCGAGTGCGTATAAAATATCAGAAGCGTCTGTAACCGGCGTTGCTCCTAATTTTAAAAATTGATGCGTCCCGATACTGTTTTGAGAAAAAATGTTTCCTGGTACTACTAAAAGTTCGCGGTTGTAGTCGGTTGCCATGCGTGCGGTGATTAACGTCCCCGATTTCTCGCCTGCTTCAATAAGCAAGGTTGCATGTGCGATTCCTGCCATGATGCGGTTACGTTGCGTGAACGACCACTTCGTCGCGGTAAAGGTAGGATCAAATTCTGAAAGAAGTCCACCACCACCCTCAAGAATTTTTCGTGCAAGCGGTTTGTGTGAAGCTGGGTAGATGACACTGTCGTCTATTCCTGAACCAGGAACAGCAAGCGTATAGAGATGGTGAGTAAGTGCACTCTCGTGTGCGAGCGAATCAATGCCGAGTGCCAGACCCGAAACAATGCCGACATCGTATCCTTCTAATCCTGCAAGGAGGTGCTCAACAACTTGTTTGCCATAGGTGGTATGTTTTCGTGACCCTACAACAGCGAGGAGTTTCATAGAGGAAGAGGGAAGTATCCCTCGGTAATTAAGTGATTTCGGTACCTGAGGAATCTCACGTAACAGTGGTGGAAACTCATTTTCTTTCACTTCATATATAGGAAAGGACATATATAAAATGGTAGCACGGAGAGGTGTAGATTGACTTTTAGCTAAAAATGTAGTATAGTATACACAAGCGTTCGCAATAGTGCAACGCAGCAATTTGAAAAGGGGCAGGATGATGCGTGATGGTAGAAACAGTGTGAAGGAAGTTCCGTCTAATTTAGGTGGATTCATTGCTTCGGCGATTGGGTTCCTGATTGCGGCAGTTTTGGGTTCTTGCGTCTTCGCGACGCGAGTGTTTCCTCAAGATGCGCCAAACTGGAATGGTCTTAGCATTGGGGTGTCTGCTGATTATACTCAAGGAGAGCAGACGACGTCACTTGCTCTTCCTGAATACGGCCTTGGTGCGGAGCTCTATAAGCTCTCGTACAGTGGCTCTATGTCAGGAGGCACAGCTGTTTTGCTTTGGCAGATTCCAAACTCACCATTTATTTTGGGTGCTGAAGGAACGTATCGAAAGGGAAGTGTCCGAGGTTCAACTTCCTGGACCTACGATGAATACACTATTGGTGTCAGATACAGTCAGACGGCCGCTGCAGAATTGAGTATTCGTGGTGGAGTACTCCTTACTCCAAACGATGCACTTTTTGCCACTGCAGGACTTGTCGGAAAAGAGATGTCACTATGTGTATTTGGAAATTCCCCAAGTTTCCAAGTTATGGGTTGTCACGACGGCTGGGGTATGGACATGTTTGTGCCTGGACTTAGTTTTGAGCACAGAGGTCCAAATCGAGGGCGAGGGCGTTTGAGCCTAAGTTACGACGTGGGGATTTCTTTTCCAGAATTCGGCATGAAAGAGAGTGTTGATATTTGGGGTAAGACACTTGTCGGCGAAGTAAACGCTGATGAGTGGATCCTTAAAGGAGGTCTCAAGTTGGTGTTCTAGATCTACAGGCCATGCAGTGTTGCGCGAAGGCTGCATCACTTGTGTGGCCTTTTCGTTTGTCTCTAGATATAGTAGAGTGTAATTTCATTACATATTTATGCTAGACATTAAATTCATCAGGGAGAATCTCGACATCGTTAAGATGGCGGCAACAAAGAAGCATATCAAAATTGACTTAGACAGATTGATTGCTGTTGACGATTCCCGTAAAGAATTGATGCAAACTATCGAAACAAAAAAGGCAGAACAGAATCGTGTTTCTGTTGACATTGTAGGCGCGCAAGAACCAGTGATTAAACAGCAACTTATTGGAGAGATGCAAGCACTTAAGGCAGAGATTGGGGTAGATGAAGAAAAGTTAAAACCAGTGATGCAAGAGTGGCAGGCATTGATGTTGCAGGTACCTAATGTCCCCGACATGTCAGTTCCCGATGGAGACAGTGACGCTGATAACGTTGAAGTTAAAGCGTGGGGAGAAAAACCGAAGTTTGGGTTTACTCCAAAAGACCATGTGGAAATAATGACCAAACTCAAAATGGTTGATTTTGAACGAGGAACAAAGGTGCATGGATTTCGAGGCTACTATCTACTTGGCGACGGAGCGCGACTGTCATGGGCAATATGGAATTACGCAAATGATTTTTTTGGAGCAAAAGGATTTGATCCAATGTTGGTCCCCGCAATTGTCCGAAAGAGTAACTTGTATGGAACAGGACACTTACCAAACGATGCGGAGGATGTATACAACACTCAAGACGAAGATTACTTAATTGGCACGAGTGAAGTATCAACTATGGGGTACTATGCCGACGAGGTACTTGAACAAAGCTTGTTTCCAATTAAGCACTTAGCATTCTCCCCATGTTTTAGACGTGAAGCAGGAAGTCATGGAAAGGATACTAAAGGACTCATTCGGGTACATGAATTTTATAAAGTAGAGCAGGTAGTTATTTGTGAAGCGTCACACGTTGAGTCTGTACGATTGCACGAAGAAATCAATCGAAACACTGAAGAGTTTATTGAGTCACTCGGGATTCCATACCATACTGTTTTAAACTGTGGAGGCGACATTGGACAAGGTCAGGTAAAGAAGTATGACGTTGAATTGTGGGTGCCACTTGAAGGAAAGTATCGTGAAATTAGTAGTGCGTCTTACTTCCACGATTTCCAAACACGACGATTCAACATTCGGTATAAAGATGCAGAGGGAAAAATGCGCTATGCACACTCACTTAACTGTACTGCAATTCCGACCCCACGGATTCTCGTATCAATGATTGAAAACTTCCAGCAAGAAGATGGTAGCATTAGAATTCCAGAGCCATTGCAGAAGTACATGGCCGGCCGTACAGAAATAGCATAGATAACTCACTAAAAGTATCAGCTACTTTGTCGCACTGCAGAAATTTTTTCTTACCCTACATCAAGTAGGGCTCGCAAAAATTTCTTTGTGCTTCGCGTATCTGAGGACTTTTATTGTGTTGTAGTTTAGTGATAGTTTCAAAAAAGGTATTTTCCGTGTGCTACCATACTTCGATGCGCGCCTTTTTTCAAAAATTTAAACGGAATACACAACCGGTTGTATTGCGTAAAAAAGTTGCAAAGCGAAGACTCACACAACTGCAACTGCAAATCCTCACTGGATGCTCGATTGTAGTAGTTGTTACAATCCTTTTTACACTTGTGTATTTCATTACGCGCGTTGAGTCATTTCAATTACGCACGGTTGAGGTTGTTGGTGGTCAAACAATTCCACATGATGCAATTGTGAAGGTGGTAGAAGGCGGGATTGAAGGTTCGTATTTTAAATTAGTACCTAAGCGGTTTATTCCATTTTATCCGCACGATGCGTTGGTTGAAAGTGTGTTCGCATTTAATCGTGTAAAGAATGTTGCAATTGAAAGAAGTGATAATCAAACACTTGCAGTAGTCTTTGAAGAGTACACTCCTTATGCTCTGTGGTGCGAACATAAAGACACTGAATCTTGTTTGTTTATTGATAGCGTTGGCTATGCATTTTCCCCCGCACCTTCCCTAGAAGGAAGTGCTTTTGTTAGATATGTAGAAAATGGAGTTACTCCTCAAATTAAGAATGCTTCTTTTGATGGAGAATATATTAAACAAACCAATACTTTTATAGAAAACCTCAAAGAGAAGTTGTCTCTGTATGTAACACACGTCACAAAAGTGGGGAATTATGATGTTGAATATACTATCTCTGGTGGGGCGATTATTAAAGTTTCACAGACTATTCCCATGGAGAAAACATTTGAAAACTTAGAAACAATTCTAAACTCAAAGGAATTTGTTGATACAGAACCAGGATCGTTTCAATACATTGACTTACGGTTTGGTGATAAGGTTTTTGTAAATGAAGCAAAAGAAGTAACAGCAACAAGTTCAGTAGAAATAAGTGAAGAAAACTCTGTGACAGAATAGACTATTCTGTTTTTAGGACTTAAAAACGGTTTTTATTTAGTACGATATATCGTACTAAAATTAAATGAAAAGACCGCCACAAACGCGCGGACTCCCCGAGCGCCAGATGGCGGTTTGTCAGAGTAAGGGCAGTAGCCTTACAACTCTGAAGTATTGTTCTTTTGTGATTCCGCCTGCTAAAGCGATTGCTCCCAATAGAGCCAAAATTTCTAATATGAGCGACGCAACATTTGCTGTTTGCCAAATCAGGATTTGATTCGTGTAAACTGCTATTGGGGTTAATACCACTGGCAGTATTAACGATAGAAGAAACAATGCAATCATAACGAATACAATCGGTCCTTTGGAATTTTCTGTCATTGATATAGCCCCTCTTGCTTTTTTGAACCCGGCGAGTACAGTACTATTCTTATGAACTTCTGGCAAGATCTCCCAAAACCGTTTTTTGTACTTGCGCCTATGGCGGATGTTACTGATGTGTCGTTTCGACGCATGATTGCAAAGTGCTCGGCTCATGAGCGAAAGGACGGAACTGTTGGAGGGCCTGACGTTATGTGGACAGAGTTCGTGTCTGCTGATGGACTCATTCGTGCAACCGAAGAAGGGAAGAAAAAGCTTATGGCTGACTTGCTCTATGCCGAAGAAGAACGACCAATTGTTGCACAACTGTTTTCAAGTCATCCAGAATACATGGAGAAAGCTGCACGACTGTGTCGCGAACTTGGTTTTGATGGAATTGATATCAACATGGGGTGCCCTGATAAAGGGATTGAAAAGCAAGGGTGTGGGTCGGCGATGATTAAAACTCCACAGATTGCAGAAGCGGTTATTGAGGCAGCTAAGAAAGGTAGTAATGGATTACCGGTATCAGTTAAAACACGGTTAGGATATAACACTGACGAACTTGAAACGTGGCTTCCGTTTTTACTTAAGGCAAATCCAGCGGCAATTACGGTCCACGCACGCACCCGAAAAGAAATGAGTAAAGTTCCTGCGCGATGGGAACGCGTGAAGCGTGCGGTAGAGATTCGAGATGAACTTAAAAGTGAGACATTAATTATTGGTAATGGCGATGTGCTATCACTTGAGGATGCAAAAGAGAAAATAACAGCAACAGGAGCTGATGGAGTGATGCTTGGGAGAGCCATATTTGGCAACCCGTGGTTGTTCCATCCCTCAAAGCGTTTACCTGAGCGAATAACTTCGTCAGAGTCTTTGTTGCTCGATCGCCGTACTACAACGTACGACTCACTTCACAACTTTGCTCTTCCTCGCTCTTCACCTCAGGAAAACGCTTTGAGTATATTGCAATCTGAAATTGAGTTAGTTACTCTTACAGAACGATTTGAAGCAGTAATAGAACACACACAGCTTTTTGAGGAACTCTTGCCACACAAAAGCTTTGCACTGATGAAAAAACACTACAAAGCGTATATCAATGGATTTGAGGGTGCGGTGGAACTACGTGCTTTATTAATGGTTGCAGAAAATGCGAGTGAAGTTGGAAATATATTGGAACTTCATACGGCTTCAATGAAGTGATTATTCTGTATCACTTTCAGAGTATTCATCCACACATAGCAACATGTTCGCTACTGGTGCATGGTGAGAAATGCTTGAAGCATTTCGCAAGACTCACTGAGTCTTTTGGGAACGGAGTGGATAAAAAACAAGTGAGTAGACAGTACCTGTAAGGTATACTGTACTTATGAGTGAGATATTACAAACAAATATTTTCTTCGCAATAACAAGTGCGTCTGTAGTACTGTTTACAGTGTTACTATGCGTTGCGATATATCAGGTAATCAAAATTCTCAAGTCGATTCGACGCATTGTCGCTCGGATAGATGAAGGAAGTGAGGTGATTGCCGAAGATGTATCACAATTACGTGCGTATGTAACCGAAGGAAGTCTCGTCTCACAAGTGTTGAGTTTTGTCATGGGGACAAAAGCACGAAAGGCGACACGCAAGAAAAAAGAGTAATTTAATTATACGTAACTAAGACTACAATATGGTAAAGAAACAACCAGCAATTTCAAACGCACAAAAACTCGGTATTGGTGTAGGACTTACTACCGCCGCAGTTGCTGCTGCAGGAGCATACTTTTTATACGGAAGTAAGGGGGCTGCAAAAAATCGAAAAGTGGTAAAAAGTTGGGCTATTAAAGCTAAAGGTGAAGTACTTGAAGCAATTGAAAAGGCAGAAAAAATTACTGAAGAAGAGTTTAACAACTTAGTAAGTACTGTTGTAGCTACATACAGCAATGCACAAAAGATTTCTCGAAATGAACTCAGTGACTTCAAAAATGAAATGAGTGAAAACTGGAGAGGATTAGCTAAGATGGGAATGGCTAAGGTAAACAAGGCAAAGAAAGCAGCTACACCTGCAAAGAAAGTAGTTAAAAAGGCAACAACGGTTGCAAAGAAAGTTGCACCAGCTGTTAAGAAGGCTGTAGCAAAAGCTCCAGCTAAGAAAGTTGTAGCAAAGAACTAATTTTCTCTATACACAGAAGATAATACAGCGTTGGTCTCGTTTAGAGATCAACGCTGTATTATTAACTAATGCGAAAAACTCTTGGCAGAATTACTGTCTTTACCGTATTGTTTGCGACACTTGGTATCGGACTTTTTTCCATTGCAGTATGGAGTGTTGAAGATGCGGTAACATACACGCCAACATTGACTTCGCATCAATTTGATACCTCTTTAGTTTCCGCTACTTCATTGTATGTGATCAGAGTTGAGACAGGGGAAGTTATCGCCACAAAGAATGAAAACGTAGTCTTGCCAATAGCCTCGATAACAAAACTACTGTCAGCGGCACTTTTTTATCGTGATGTAAACCTTAAAGCAACAACGTCCATTACGTGGGCTGACATTGCAAACGAAGGAGAGGCAGGCAGACTTGGGTATGGTGATGTCTATACATATCGAGAACTCATGTACCCATTACTTCTTGAATCGTCAAACGATGCAGCGTTTGTGGTTGATCGAGTGTCACCAGATATTGTCATAAAAATGAATGCGTATGTACAAGAAAAAGGTCTTACAGATACGACTTTTTCCGACACTTCAGGCTTATCTGCTCTAGACACCTCATCTGCACAAGAGCTTGGATTATTGAGTATGCATTTGTATGACACGTATCCACACATTTTTGACATCACCCGTCTGACGCAGTTTATTGGGAGCAACACCGGTTGGCGTAACAATAACCCTCTAGTTCAAGAGGATGGGTACAAAGGGGGTAAACATGGGTTTACAAAAGAAGCAGGACGTACCGATGTAGCAATTTTTGAAGAAACACTAGCTACAGGACAGAAGATACTTGTGTGTTACGTGATTCTTAAAAGCGAACACATAAAAAGCGATATACAGCTTTTGCGAGCGGAAGTACAGCAAAAGGTCAGATTAGAGTAATCTGTTATACTATATAGAACCTACACAAACGGCGCACTTCTTCGTTGTACTGCAAAAAATAATCCTCAACGTACATCAAGTACGTTTCGTCATATTTTATTTGTACGTCTCGAATTGCATCCATTTGTGAAAGTTCTATACTAATGAAAATTTAAAAAAATATGTCAGAAAATCTTGCGCTCTATCGAAAATACCGGCCACTTTCTTTTGACGATGTTCGTGATCAAGATCACATTGTGTCAGTTCTTAAAGGTGCAATTGCAAAAAAGACTATTCCTCATGCGATTTTGTTTTCAGGTACCAGAGGAACAGGGAAGACAACCCTTGCGCGCATTTTTGCAAAAGCAATTGGTGTAAGTGATGTTGATCTCTATGAAATTGATGCTGCTAGTAACCGCGGTATTGATGACATTCGTGAACTTCGCGAAGCAGTTTATACACTACCGTATGAAAGTGAACGAAAGGTGTACATCATTGACGAGGTTCACATGCTCACTAAAGAAGCTTTTAATGCGCTTTTAAAAACGCTTGAAGAACCTCCGTCGCACGTGGTGTTTATCTTAGCAACAACTGAAGAAGAAAAGTTGCTCGATACAATTTTGTCACGTTGTCAGGTATTCCGTATGCATTCGCCTTCACGGGAAGTACTTGCAAAAACTGTAACTGACATTGCAAAAAAAGAAGGTTTTGAACTTTCACCCGATGCTGCAGACTTAATTGCAATTGCTGCTGATGGTTCGTTTCGTGACGCAATTGGTGTAACGCAAAAGGTGATTATGGCGTCGGGGGACACTATTGGAAATGCTGACGAAGTAGCAGGAATTATTGGTGCACCAAAAGCAAAGACGCTGCAGAACTTGTTACAGGCACTTCATGAAAAAGACGTTGAATCCGCTTTGAACGAAGTTGGGGAGGCGATTGAAGCAAACGCTGACATGAAACTTTTCATGTGTTTGTTGCTTGAGCGTGTACGTGCGGTGATGTTGTTACGAAATGCACCACAAAGCGAAGCAAAGTTGCTTTCAGCATTTAGCGTTGCAGATGCTGAACTTTTAAAAACACTTGCAAAAGCTACTCCATCAAACTTAAATTCACATCTCCTTGTGGCACTTCTTGGTGCGTCCGAACAAATAGGAAAAACAGTATTACCCCAGTTACCGCTCGAGTTAGCAATTATCGAGAGTTGTACCAAATAATTTAAATACATATGACAACCAAACGAATATATTTTGTACGACATGGAGAGACTGATTCGAATGTAGAGCGGTACGTGCCGAGTAAAGCTGAACCGCTAAATCTTAATGGATTCGCACAAGCAGAACTTGTTGCATCGCGTGTGAAAGATTTAGAAATTAAGAAAATATACGTAAGTGATTTTCTCCGAGCTGAGCAGACAACAGAGCCAATTGCTCTATTGAAAAACATTGTTCCAAATACCGCTCCAGTCTTTGGAGAGGTAATTGAACCATCTTCATTGTTCAATATATCTGAAGAAGATGAGCGAGTTCTGTCGCACCGTAAAAACAGAAATGCAAATGTAGAAAACCCAACGTGGCGACAAGAAGACGGAGAGAACTTCGAAGACATTTTTGCTCGTGTACAACAAGCAAAATCACTTCTTGAAACAGATGACGCAGAAACAATTTTAGTTGTTTCCCATAGTTTCTTTATGATGTGTTTTGCGTCAGCTGTACTACTTAAAGCAGAATCAACTACTCACGTATGGCACAACCTTGCTTCTACTTTTAAAATTAGTAACACAGGCATTACCTTATTTGAGTACAGTGAAGATAGGGGATGGCGATTGGTCCTCTGGAACGACCACGCGCACTTTGCGGAATGAGTGTATGAAAACAATTTACTTTATCCGGCATGGTCAAGCTGAAGGAAACTTAGAAAAGATTTTCAAACTTCCGACAGCTGTATTGACTGAACTTGGACATCAGCAATCAAAGTTTATTGCAGAACGTATTCAATCGCTACCCATAACCACACTCCTAGCAGGATCACTAAAACGAACAATCCAGACTGCAGAATATATTAGTAATGTAACTGGTTTGCCGATTGAGATAGAAGACTGTTTTAGTGGCATTAAATTTGCTTCATCAATGCATGGCAAGCCAAAAAACGGACCTGAAGCAAAAGAATACTTTGAAAACCTAAAGCAGTGCTATGAAGTTACAGGTGCCAGGTATGAGGATGCAGAAAATTACACTGATCTACATAAGAGAATAGAGTTAGGGCTTGCCAAATTAGCAAGTCATCCTGAAGAACACATTTTAGTAGTAAGTCATGAATCGTTGATTAAATCAATTCTAATTTTCATACTGCATCATGGAGCACAAACACCTTCAGAAAATATTGATTTTAAAAATGCAATTTCTTCTATGAGTAATACAAGTATCAGCACTTTTACCTTCGATAAGAGCTCATGGCATCTAGAAATGTGGAACGACCACGCGCACTTTGCGGAATGAGTGTATGAAGAGTTGAGGACTTAAGGACATACAAAGCTTGATTTATCGAGGAATTTTGGCACTATAGTGTTGCTTACGTCAAAAACGCAAGAAATGTACCAAACAGGCTTCATGAAAAGTAGCGCTTCACATGAAGCTGTATTGGTAGGTTAAAGACAAATAAGAAACAAACAAACAGACACACACATTGCTAGATCGTCTAATGGTATGGAAACCATACAATCTGCTTTCGTTCGGAAATGAGTAAATGAATATTTCATAATTTGTGTGCTGTGCTGCCAGATCATCTAATGGTAGGATGTATCCCTCTGGAGGATATCATCTTGGTTCGAGTCCAAGTCTGGCAGCAAAGCACGTAAATAATAAGAAATATCCATTTCCTCGTTTCGCTCACTCATTTGACTGTAGGACACATCCCTCTGGAGGATGTTATCTTGGTTCGAGTCCAAGTCTGGCAGCAAACGGTTGAGCTAAAGGTGTTACAATGAATTTCTATGATTGAAAAATTTAAATTAGTTAAAATCACTTTCAGTGTAGGTTTATTTCTTTTTCTATTAAGTTTTCTATGGACAAACTTAAAGCCCTTTGGAATTTTATCCGTAGTTTCATCAGCAACTGATTTTGGTAGATTTATACTCCTCACTTCACCAGCTTACGCGAGTTTATTTTTTAAAGCGGGAATTGCATTATTGTTGGTTTCTGGAGGTTTGTATCTCTACAAAAAGTTCTAACCTCATCCCAGACAGTCAGCAATCGGCACGCCGTAAACAAGTATTTGTTTACGGCGTTTGCCGTTGCTTGCCGAATCACGGGAAAAATCTGCATTCTCTGTAAGAAATAAAGATTATACACGTCAGAAGGAGTATAGAGGCAGGTATGAAAACATATATCTATTCAAGAAACTGGTTACGCAAAACAATAGGGATACTCCTTATTATTTTGGGCATAATTGGCCTCATTCTTCCCATTTTGCCCGGAGCCTTGTTCGCTGTGCTCGGACTTGAATTTTTGGGCATTCGTTTAGCTTTCTTTAATCGGCTCCTTCCAAAGCGTATTTTGCGTACAGAAAGTTCGAGTGAGGTTTCAGTTACACTCTAAAAGTCCCCGCGAACACTCGTCTTGCTATTTTAGGTCTTTGCAATTCCAGTAATAATCAACTGGTTTAGGTAGAGTGTTTTTCTAATAAAAAAGTTTTAACCTCATCCCAGACATCGAAGCTACAACAAAGTCAAGGGTGATATAGTATAGGTATGTCAAAAAATAGGATTGTAGTATTTACTTTAATAGGATTTGTTATTTTAATTTGGGTCGGTTTCAATTATTTTGAAAAGCAGCAAAACACAAAATTGATTGGTACGATTGATTGTAATCTTTCAAAAATTGATGTCCGTTTGGATTTGAGACCAAATGCGCTAGAAGGAGATGGTGCCTCATATAAAATTCAGTACAGTACAAGTGCAATAAAAAATATCACTCTGGGCGGAGGACCTTTGATTAATTCGAGTGAGTGGAATTATATTCTACCTATAAATACAGATATAAATATATCAACCTATACATCTTCAAACACAAATAATGATTTGGTGCTTTTTATGCCAAATGAAAAACTAGCATCACACAATGATATTAAGTATAAGTTTTCGCAAGCAGAATTTGAATATCTAGATTCATGTTTGCAAAAAAATATTGATGGCTTAAACACTATATTTGCCACACTGCCCTCAAGTTTACCTAGTGGTATTAGAGATAGAGCAACCATTGTCGCAAGTGCTCCTAAATTAACTGCTCTAGTACATGTTGATGGACTACAGTTACAACAACTTTTGCAAAGTGCTGGTATTAATTACCAATTCTTAGTCTTTTCTTCTGGAAGCGATGAAAGAATTATACGAGTTAGCGACTCAGGCGCACTAAGGTTTGACTATTACAGTGATGTAGGCCTCGATATCTTTTCTACAGATTTTTCTAAACCTTTACCAGAAGAATATAGCTGGCTAAATGAATACAAGAATAGCAGTGTATCTTTGATTGATTACTTAAATAAAGTACAACAAAAAGTTCCAATTGTTTTTAGTGAGTAGTTTCTTATTTTTTTGAGATATCAGAAATCTTGATGAATTTTATGTAAATAGGTTCTAACATCCTCCCATACAGCCAGCTCTTAGCACAAAATCCCCGAAGAGGGGATTTTTACTTTTCTGGCATTATCACAGGTAGCCGTAACAACTACTCACTGAAGGCTTGTAAGTATTAAGATGCAAACCGTAATAAGTGCAAAGCTACCAATGGTTTTTATAAAATACACTAGTGCTTCTTTCTTTTTTCCCTCAATGAGTAATGCTACGGGTTGGTAGAAAAAAAGAAATGCCATTATTGCAACAGAACAAACAAAAAGTGATAAAAAGCCGAGTCCATCAACAAAGGTATCAGGAGTATCGTGACGAATAGATTCAATAAAACGCATAAATAGGGCTACAAGGCCAATGTATAAAGATGCAGCGAGTGCATGTACAAGTGGATTCCATTTCATACTCTTTATAACTTTGTAGTGAGAGTTTTGGTTGCTTGTGGTGCTTTGATGCGTATCTTCACGAACTTATTAAGCAATTAAAAATTAATATCTTTATTCAAAAATAACTTTTGTTTCTGCTAGAACAGGACACTTCCACGAGGTACGTGGCCAAACTGTACTCAATTGGTAAATTCAATTACAATTACTAGTTCATTTGTATGGTTTCAGTAATACTTCAATCTTTAAAAGGCGCTTCATATGCTTTTGTTGATGTTGAAACAACAGGAGCTAATTCACGATACGGACAAATAATTGAGGTTGGTATTATTCGTGTTGAAGATGGGGAAATTGTTGAAACATTTGAGACCTTAATCCAGCCAGATAGAATCTTACCTTCATTTATAACTGATATAACGGGCATTAAAGATAGTGATCTGGAGGGGAAGCCTCGGTTTGATGAAGTCGCGTTACACATACAAGAGCTTTTAGCGGGAGCTGTGTTTGTTGCACACAATGTCCGCTTTGATTATGGCTTTATCAAAAATGAGTTTATGCGTTTAGGTATCGTATGGAATGCAAAAACACTCTGCACAGTAAAAATGTCACGTCAACTTTTTAGTGAGCAAAAAAGTCACAGCCTTCAATCAATTATAGAATCCCACGGTATCAAGGTTAAAAATCGACATCGAGCGTTGGCAGATGCAGAAGCAATGGTCGATTTTTTACGTGTAGCGGAGCGCAAACTAACACCTGAAGTAGTTAAGGAGTGTGTAACAAAATGTCTTTTGACGTACACATTACCGTCGACTATGGATCCTAAAATCATTGAGCAATTACCCCATGCTCCTGGAGTGTATTTCTTTTATGACAAAGACGATACTCTTTTGTACATCGGCAAAAGTGTTGATATAAAAAACAGAGTTCGTTCACACTTTGGTCAAGACTACATGAGTGCTAAAGAACGTATGCTTACTAACCAGGTTACGCATATTGATTGTGAGACTACCTCAGGGGAACTTTCAGCGTTACTTAAAGAGTCAGCTCTTATTAAAGAATTACAGCCGGTCTTTAATCGGCGATTAAGGTCAGCTTCAAAGCTCGCGGTTCATAAAAGTAGTTTCAATACACTCGGTTATAAAACAAGTACTCTCTTGTATCAAAACAAATCGGATATCGTTGAGCTTACCAACATCGAAGGGATATTCCGCACACTCTCAAGTGGAAAGGCGGTAATTCATCAGTTACTAGCTACACACCAACTTTGTCCTAAGCTATCTGGACTTGAAACAGGTAGCGGTGCTTGCTTTCAATATCAGTTAGGAAAGTGTAAAGGTGCCTGTATTGGGAAAGAAGATGTCAGTTTGTATAATAAACGTTTTGAAGAAGCGTTTAATAAGATGCGTCTTCGTTCGTGGCCATTTAAGGGCTCAATAGTTGTACCAGAAGACCAGGAGGCTACAGAGGGTACTGCGTATGTAATTAATCAATGGAAGATTATTAAAAAATATGAATATACTGCAGAAGGGTACGTAGAAGAGGAGATCAATCAGCCGTTTGACTTTGATACCTATCGGATTCTCTCATCTCATATTCTTAAGAAGAATTCAAAAATTACCTTTAGTGTTACTGATTCATCTATACACATCTAAAGCAGTACCTGTATTTTGTACATATGCTTTGGTACTGTGATATCATCACATATATGATTGAAGATGCTAAAAAATATAAGTTGTTGTTTGCGCTTGCCATTCCGGTTTTGTTTGCGGGGGCGTTTGGGGTGCAAGCTTTGAGTGTGAGTAAAGTCAGTTATGATAAAAGTGCTGTACAAAGTGGCACAAGTTCAGCGCTCTCAAGAACTGATTCTGAAGTAGTTACAGAAGTGGCGGCTCCTTCGTGGCCATTACCCCTTGATACGGAAGATTACGATAAGCGATTACTTGTACTTGCAAACTACGTTGCCCCAAAGCCTCTTACTACTTCAGGGACATCAAGTTCTACTACAGTACCGGTATTTAAAGCCATTCTTCCAACGTACAGTAGTAGCAGTAATGTCACTATTGAAGGGAAGCGTTGGCCAGCTTCGGCTTTGTATCCCCATGGTGGGGCGATTTTGCCATTTAAAAGAATCCTTTCTTACTATGGAAATTTCTACTCACGGCACATGGGGATTTTAGGTGAGTATGAACCGGATGAAGTTTTGCGTCGTCTCAATGCTACTAAAGCCTTATGGGAAGCGGCTGATCCAAATACTCCCGTACAATTGGCAATTGAATATATTGCGATGGTAGCGCAGGCCGATGGCGGAAGGGATGGGATGTATCGGGCAATGATGCCTGCAACTGAAATCGAAAAAGCATATGCCTTGGCTCTGAAGGCAGATGCAATACTCATTTTGGATATGCAAATTGGCCTTAGTCCTATTGAGCGAGAGTTGCCCAAATTTAAAACCTATTTAGAACGTCCGGAAGTTCATTTAGCACTCGACCCAGAGTTTTCGATGAAAACAGGGGATAAGCCTGGTACAGTCATTGGCTCGCATAATGCTGCTGATATCAACTACGTGATCAACTACATGTCAGAAATTGTTCGCACCAATAAATTATCGCCAAAGGTACTCTTGGTCCACCGGTTTACCCAAAATATGGTGAAAGACTCTGCTTTGATTACGCCGACACCCGAAGTGCAGGTGATTATCGTAATGGATGGTTGGGGCCCAAAGGATCTTAAACGAGGGACCTATGCACAAGTAATTCAACCTGAACCAGTACAGTTTGCAGGGCTCAAGATTTTCTATAAAAATGACCTTAAAGCACCAAGTACTGGTATTTTTACACCTTCTGAAGCTCTACAACTGAATCCGAAGCCAATTTTTATACAGTACCAATAATTTTTGACAGCAGCAGCAACTGGTGAAAATAATGCTTTATAAGCATCAATCATAGTAAATAGGCAAAAAAATCTCCCCTCCAGTCTTGATTTTTTTGGTTTTGATAGCTACACTGATTCCAGTTGTAGCTATCAAATTTTCCATATTGGTGATGACATTTACAGTTAATAAACTTTTTAGGTAGAATAGAGGTATGTCAGAAAAACCACAACGTGTGAGTGGTACAAAAAAGGAGACACCAAACGTCACAAGAAGATGGTTTATGGGAGCACTAGGAGCTAATGCGGCGGTTGGTGCGGTTGGGGGATTTGCACTTTTAAATCAGCCTATTGAAAATATAAATGAAGATGTGGACGTACCAGAACCAAAACTTGATGTAGCTGAGGAAGAAGATGAGTCACTTTCAGGTCATCTTGAAGATACTCATGAAGTTGTTCATGAAGAATCAAAATCGATTTGGTTTAATACTGACGTTGATGCGTATGCAATTGTATATAAAAGAGAGTTACCACATGTTTTACCCTTTGCATCAGAGATCACAAAAAATGATGTACATAATAGATCTCGAATGCAGTATATAGGCGAGACACTTGTAGTTAACGGTGTGTCGTTTGTGGTACAAACAGAACTTAAGAAGTTATTTCAGGCACTTCCGATTGTTGAGTCTGGCTATGATGCAGGGGAGGTGAGTGAAGATGGTGCTCGTAGCTTAATGCAGATTATGTCTTTTGTGTGGAACGAACATAAAGATGCAGGAATGAACCCACAGTCGCTTACTGATCAAATGTTTGTGATTAACAAATACCTGTCGCAAATTAATAGTTATTTTCAATCACGCTGTGGTGAGGCTCTAGAACGGATTAGACTAAACTTCTTTGATGGTGATACAGTTCGTTTTGAGAAAGAGTTTTATGTACCATTTTTTATCAATGCCTATTTTGCGGGGATGGGGACTATGGCTAATGTATTGGAGTGGTTTGATGGGGAATTTAGGACAAAAAGTGACACCATTGAATCACTCTCTCAATCGGAGCTCTTAACAGGGTTTGATGTGTACTACATGCTTGCACACACAGCGTTTCAAGCGGCAACTGATAAAAATTACGGAGATAACGCATTTGTATACACACTTAAAACATACGGCGCATCCAAGATGCTTGATACCAATTTAACGCAAGAACAAAAAGTGGAACTTCTTGCCCGTACATAGATATTCTTCATCTTGTGTATGTATCTGCGTGATACAATACTAAATATGCGAAAGGAAAAACATAAAGACTTTAGATACTTTGTCCGTACACTTTCTATTGTAGTTGGACTTGTGATGATTTGGCGGGGTATTTGGCATGTGCTTGATGTTGTTGAGGCACTCTACTTTGGTGGGGATTTATTTTGGACAGGACTTGCTGGAATTATAATCGGAGTTCTTCTTTTATATATCCCTGATCACGATCTTAAAGAAATTGAAAAACTCTAAAAACTTTAACGAAGCAAAAAATATACATGACAAAAGATATTAGTATGTATAACAAAGCACTCAAAAAAGAGGACAGAGCAATATGCGATTTATTATTGTCACTTATCGAAGGAGTGCTTAAGAACGCTGAAAGTAAAGTGTGGCATGGACACCCAGTTTGGTTTTTGAAAGGGAATCCAATTGTTGGGTATGGCAAGTTAAAAGATTCTGTCCGATTACTGTTTTGGAGCGGGCAATCGTTTGAAGAAGAGGGGTTACAAAACGAAGGGAGTTTTAAGGCTGCTGATGCACGGTATACGAAGCTTGATGAGGTCCACTCTAAAGACGTACGACGGTGGCTTAAAAATCAAAAGAAATCCAGTGGGACTATAAAAACATTGTGAAACGAAAAGGGAAGCTAGAAAGATTAATGTAGTGAGTGTTTTGCCGTACTTGTCTTTCTATTTGACAGATTTTTTATGAAAGGGTATATTCTGAAGGTATGCAACGTCGTAATAAAAACAGTTTGACACAGGGTTCACGTTCAATCGTGCTTCTCATGTCTGTCTTACCTACCTAGATAGAACTGTTTTACGATGAGTTTGCACAAGTGCTCTAAACAAAAACAAGTTCTACCTAAGCGTAGAACTTGTTTTTTGTTTAGAGATGACGTACGTGTTCATTTAAAAGAATAGGAAATAGTTGTAGCGACTCGGTGTATGAAGCTTTCAAGTAAAGCTCTGTACACCGAGTCGCTACAGGGAGGCTCGGGTGTGCGTGTATGGGATACGTACATAATTCAAGAAAGATGAAAAATGCCAAGAGAACATGATTTTGGATCTGACGGAGTGCCGTCAGATGATTGTTCATCTGACCCAGCGCTTCGGACGTTTGGGTTGATGCAATGCGGAGAAGACGGGGATCTTCCTGTTGCATCAAAAGTAATGGAGAGAGTGACGTTCGTGGATAATCCAAAAAACCCGCGTGGGAAAGGACGTCTCGACCTCTCCACAGGAACAAGGCACTGGTAGAGCAAAACTATTTCCCTGGGCGATGCTAAAAACATCGCCCCTCGGAATTGCTATTGGTACAGTATTGTACAAATACCAATTCCGGGAGAAGTTTTCCAAGTTGTTGGGATACGCCGGCTTGCATGAAAGGGTGTAAGAATGAAAGTTAGGGAAAAATGTCTGCATGAATACGCGAAGGAGCACCCCACCTTCAGAGAAAATGCATTGGTGTTGGCAAAGCGGTGCTACCGTCTTCGCCCACACCATGCTGAATCAGTGCTCCGTGAGCGCTTTGAGGGGGTGACTAAACAGGTTGTGATGCACCTCATGTTGTTGTGGGTTCATACACCTGGACTTTCTCATACTGAAGCCGAGGCATTGTTGCTCGCTGAGTTCGGGCAGGTGTCGCTATGACTAGTGCTGGGATTATGCCAGTACGAAGGGGTGCGATCGCTATCTGCGGACGCACCCTTTTTCAATTTCTTGTACTTTAAAGTGATATACTATGATTATGAATACAACATATAACTGGTACACAGAATTGGTTAAGCCAGAATGGGCACCTCCAGCATGGTTATTTGGTCCTGTGTGGGCAGTGTTGTACGCAATCATCGCCGTTTCTTTTTTTGCCGTTTTTTACAAAGTATATAAAAAAGAGATACCACAAAAGGTTGCGGTTCCATTTGCATTAAACTTGATTTTCAATGCGCTTTTTACTCCACTTCAGTTTGGCTTACAAAATAACTTGCTTGCATCAATTGATATTCTATTGGTCTTGGTAACGTTGGTGTGGGGGCTTATCGCAATTTATCCATACATAAAATGGGTTTCTTACATAAACATTCCCTATACACTCTGGGTTTCCTTTGCGACTATATTGCAACTGACTATTACGTATTTGAATTGGTAAACATTTGTTCTAGCATATTGTAGTAATGGTATACTTGGCATACTATGCATTTTCTCAGTCGAGTATTTCAACGTTCAATTTGGTTTGTGCTTGGGATCGGCATTGTCTGGTTTTTTGTCACGCGTGTTTTTGCAACGTTAGATGAACAGTTGCCAATGTTTGTTGCACTTTTGCTTGCGTACATGGTACCGCTCTATGTAGTTCTTCCACTTTTTATCAATATCGGTGTGACACTTCTACGTCGCGGACGTATTCCTCGAATGACCAGAGCCGGTGACGGACTTGTTGCAGACCCGGTTAACTTATTGTTTGAAGCAACTGCACCTGAGCTTATTCATGCATTTAGAAATGCAGGATGGTATGAAACTGATCCGTTAACAATTAAAACAGGTTTTAAATTGGTAGTTTGCTTTGCGCTTAATAAACCCTATCCCCAAGCTCCGTTTAGTCCATTATTTCTTTTTGGTCGTAAACAGGATTACGGGTTTGAGCGCGCTATTGGCAACAGTCCTCGTAAACGTCACCATGTACGCTTTTGGGCAGCAAACGTAGACCCTCGAATAGGTTTACGCGATTTCAGATACTGGATTACGCGACACTCAGTTGATTTAACGAAACCAATTACGTGGGTTGGAGCTGCTTCACGAGATATTGGTTTTGGTTTTACACCGCTTACGTATAGAGCCTCACATAGAATTGATGTAGATGTTGATGATGAGCGAGATTTTATTCTTGAAGCATTGCGACGATGTAACGCAATTGTTGAAGAGCGAACTATTGAGGTTGATGAAGTTGTCTCTGATGCGTACATCTCTGATGGTAAAATAACTTGGGCTCGAGTAGCTCCGTCGATGCAGGCTCCACTTACATACCGTAGCGCATCTTCTAAATAAATACTTTGATATACCTATGGTAATACAACCTAAAAACCCATTACATGGAATTATGCTCAAGGCGATACTTGAGTATCTTGTTAATGACCTTGGGTTTGAAGAGCTTGGAAGAAAGATACGTATAAAGTGTTTTACTGATACCCCAAGCATAGCTTCAAGTCTTACTTTTTTACGTAAAACCCCCTGGGCACGGGAAAAAGTTGAAAAGCTCTATCTGCATCGCATGCGTACCGCTTCAAAAATCAAATAAGCTCTAAATTGCAAAATAAAGAGTGCTACCATTATAGGTATTAATAACAAACAGTTAAATTCATGTATCAAAAATATATTGCTGAAGCAGTTGGAACATTTGCACTTGCAACCGTTGTGTTAGGAGCAGTTTCATTTACAGGAACACTTCCAATGGCGGTACCACTTATCGCAGGTTTTACCCTTGGTCTTTTTGTTTACACAATTGGAGCAGTATCAGGTTGTCACATTAATCCGTCAGTGACACTTGGACTTATGTCAGTTCGAAAAATTTCACGTATTGAGGGAATTCGGTACATTGTTGCACAAATCATTGGAGCAGTTGGCGCAATAGTTGTTGCAAAAGTTTTTTTCACGGTCACTCCGGCTATAGTTGCACCGTTTGAAGTGACGGTTTTTTTAGCTGAGATGCTTGGAGCATTTTTCTTTAACTTTGGGATTGCATCGGTTGTATACGGGAAAGCCAAAGAACAAATGTCAGGAATGGTGGTAGGAGGATCACTTCTGTTCGGAATTTTAATTGCTTCATTTTTAGGCGCTTCGGGAATATTAAACCCCGCAGTAGCATTTGCGCTCAATTCACTTACTTTTGTGTATTTGTTTGCGCCGATTATCGGCGCAATACTTGGATTCCAGGTGTATAGGTATTTGGTTGAAGGGAAGTAAACATAACCTACACAAATGGCACACTTCTTCGTTGCACTGCACGAAAATACTCCTCACCGTACTATGCGTACGACTCGTCCTTTTTTGTTTGTGCGTCTCGAATTGCACTCATTTGTCTAGGTTATATAGGATTTTGTACAAGTGATTAAAATGTGTAGAAAAATGACTCAATTATGAGTCATTTTTCTGCGAACATATTTTATGGAACAACAACATCATTAACTTTAGAGTCTGATGTTGAAGCGTTCGTATCCGTTTCTGTTGATGTTGCTTGTGTGCTGTCCTGAACAGTTTGTTCCTCTGTAGGAACGACACCACTGTAGACTTCCATAGCAATAAATCGGTATGCTTCGGCAATTGATACAATTACTTTAGTTAGGTCACTTTTGGCAATTGCAGGATCAACTCTGTCTAAATAGGTATCAACTTTTTCGGCAGCATCCTCACTTACTGCATTTTCGCTTAAATCGTCTTTAACGGTTTTAAGTTGTAGAGCAATATACGCATACACATCAGTTGGTGCTTCAGTTTGCACAAAACTCAGTGCTCGTTTTTTGTAGAGTGAAACAGATGCACTTCGTGCATTTTCTGCAGTATCACCAACAGATTGAAGCTTTGGCGTCCCTTCACCAATGGTCTCAATTGCGCCTGCAACACTTGCAAATTCGTTCAGTAAATTAAGAACCTCTGTTTTCGGGAACGCACTATCAATTGATGCTCCAATTAACGACTCAAGCGACGCCGTGTGGGTATCAATATGAGATGATAAAATGAGTGTATCAGCTTCAGGTACCGTTTCTTTTTTTGATAGTTCTTTGATTTCAGCGAGTCGATGTTGCAGTAGTGTTAATTGGTATGATGCTTTACTTTTGTTACTAAGGTACAGTTTCTCTGCAACATTTTCAACTACTGAAGTTTTTGCACTATAGAGCGTGTCACCAGGGATACTTTGCATTGCAAATGCAACAAATGCGGTGCCAATAAGCACTAATCCAACAATTGCGTAGAAAATATAACGATATAAAGAGCTCTGTGTAGCAGTCTTGGGGACAGTTTGGAGTGATGTTACAGGCGATATAAGACCATCATGTGTTGTATCTTCTTTGTGGTTTTGTGGGTCTTCCATAATGTAGTTAAAATATATTAGATGATAGAGATGTGGAGCTGTATTTATACAGACACAGTAAAAGTTGGAGTCTCTTTAGTATAGACGTATAGGTTGCCTTATTATTACAGTTACAAAATCGCACCACCTGTTAAGCAAAAAATGCTATAGTAAAACAATGAAATTTTTAATTATTGTTGTACTTGTTTTAGTACTTTGGTCTGTGTGGGGTTACTTTGGGTCAAATGTTGAACAGGCACAGTACGGGGTTCTTAAAAAAGAAGGCATGTATGAAGTGCGGGAATATAAAGCTCGAATTGTGGCAGAGACCACTGTTGAAGGTTCGTACGACGAATCGTTAAACAAAGGATTTAGTATTATTGCAGGATATATTTTTGGAGACAATACTGCTCAAGAAAAAATTGCAATGACGGCTCCTGTTACTCAAAAGACATCTGAAAAAATTGCAATGACAGCCCCTGTTGTTGCGAGTTTAGAAGGATCGTCTCGTGTTATTTCATTTGTGATGCCAGCTTCATATACATTGGCAACACTCCCTGTTCCAAATGATGCACGAGTGAGCCTAAAAGAAGTGCCAGCACAAAAAATAGCGGTACTTCGTTTTTCTTGGTTTCGTTCTGAATCACGTGTAATTGAAAAACAAAGACTATTGCAAGATGCACTTTCAAAAGATGGCGTTGTGATTGTGGGTACACCTTCGTACGCAGGATACAATGCACCATGGACACCACCTTGGATGAATCGTAATGAAGTACAAGTAGAAATTAAATAAAGTCAGGTGACTTTATTTTAAAAATAGTGACAAATTGACAGGTCCTGAGTCATTATCTACTGATAGTAAAGAATAGAAGTTAATTCTTAATATAATAATAACTATGCAAAAAGAAGCAATCATAGCTGGCGGGTGTTTCTGGGGTGAGACAGTCCGGGGGACTGTCGCAAGACTCATTGTGAGTTTTTATGAACGAAGTGAAATAAAAAATCCAATGAGTGGACAGATTCTGTAAGAATAGAAGTACATAATTTATATATCAGACTATATGCAAAAAGAAGCCTTACTTGCAGGGGGATGTTTCTG
This sequence comes from bacterium, assembly GCA_043719295.1. Lineage (GTDB taxonomy): Bacteria > Patescibacteriota > Minisyncoccia > Phycocordibacterales > UBA918 > OLB19. Next base: position 36,542 of record JAYSUD010000008.1, on the reverse strand, counting down.
GGGTGAGAAGTGACTAAATGTCACTTCGCAAGAGGTTGCCTGCTCTTTTGGAAAAAGAGCGACAACCTGAACAGATTCTGAGTCGCTATCTGGTGATAGTAAAGAATAGAAGTTAATTCTTAATATAATAATAACTATGCAAAAAGAAGCAATCATAGCTGGCGGGTGTTTCTGGGGATTGGAAGAACTCTTTCGTGATCTTAAAGGTGTTCTTGATACTGAAGCTGGATACAGTGGTGGCAAAGGTGAAAATCCAACGTATGAATCACATGAAGGTCACGCCGAAGCACTTCTTGTTACCTATGATGAGAATGTAATTTCATACAAACAAATTCTTGATTTCTTTTTCCAGGTTCATAACCCGACAACCTTAAATCAACAGGGAAATGACAAAGGCACTTCGTATCGTTCTGCAATTTTCTACAAAGATGAGAAAGAAAAAGAAATTGGAGAGGAGATGATTGAGGTAGTGAATGAGAGTGAACGTTGGGACAATCCTGTTGTTACATCACTTGAACCGTATACACGTTTTTGGCCTGCTGAAAGTTACCATCAGGACTATTTGCAGAAGAATGTGGGTGGCTATACTTGCCATGCAATCTATTTTGATAGTTATTTATAGATACTTATAATGAGTACCCACAAAGAAACTGTTGCGCATATTCTTGAAACTCTTGAAGGGCAACAAGGTGGTGTCTTCGATGTGGGGTCTCGTAAACCACACATTTTTACAGCAAGAGCGATGTTTGGGGAGTATGCTTTGTATTGTGACGGGAAAGTTGTGGCGCTTATCTGTGATGATTTGTTGTATGTAAAAATTGTACCTTCAAGTTCTGAACTTGAAAGTATGTGCGAAAAAGATTCTCCCTATACTGGTGCAAAATTACATTACGTTGTTGAAGAGGAACAGATACGTTCGATTAAAAATTTGTCAGAAATTCTACAGTTACTCTCTGCTTCATTACCAAAACCGAAGCCAAAGAAGAAAAAACAAGCAGTGTGAAGTTGACTTGACATCTTTGTTTGAACACATAGTATACTGAGGAAGTCTTATATGACAGAATATATTAAAAATAACGTGCACGCACTCCGTAGTAAAAAAAGCTTTACTCAAGAAGAGTTTGCACAAAAAATTGGCGTTAGCCGGCAGACGGTAATTGCTATCGAGAAAGGGAATTACACGCCGTCAGTATTGCTCGCAATAAAGATTGCGCGGGTTTTTGGTGTTACTGTTGAAGAAGTTTTTAAAATTGCTTATGAAAAATAACACAATTGAAATTGTCGTAGCTTTAGTTTTAGTAGTATTACTTCTTGCACTTGCAGATCTGATTCCATTTTGGATGCCTGACATGGCGCAAATGCTCGCATTGCTTGGTGCGTGTTCATTACTGTTGATTTGGGCTGGTTTTGTCATGTATGAAAAAAGTGGAGATGAACGCGAACTACAGCATCGTATGAATGCGGGAAGGGTAGCGTACTTGTCTGGTATTGGTACATTGACCCTCGCTCTTATTATTCAAGGACTTTCTCACGCAATTGACCCATGGATTGCAGTAACCTTAGGTGTGATGGTTATTTCAAAGTTGTGTGCGAGGTTGTTTGCCGACACCTACAATTAGCAGGTTTTATGGAAACGGCACACTTCTTAATCTCTCTTGTTCCTTACAGGAACTGTACAGGTTCTCACTCTTTTTCCAAAAGAGTAGGAAACCTCTTGCGAAGTGACCTAATTTTTATGGAGTCGTAAGACGACTATAAAAATGGAAATACTCTTGTGGTGGATTTTGTATCACTTCTCACTCGTTTTCATAAATCCTCTGATTTTATCACCCCTAAGTTTTTCCACAGATAAAATGTAAAGTTAACTTTACATTTTGTATACGATGGTATATGCTTTTTGTATTGTCAATTATATATACAAAACACATGAAAAATTTGTTACTTATTGGGGGAGTTGTGGTACTCGGGGGAGTTGGGTATTTTTTACTACAAAACAACGCTACTGATACAAAGGCACAAGAACAAAAGGTGATGCAAGAAAAGCTAGAGATGGAAGAAAAAGCGATGATGGAGAAAAAAGCTATGGAGGAAAAGTCAATTATGGAAGCAGAGGCAATGAAAAAAGATGACACCTCAATGTCAAAAGACGCAGACTCTATGATGAAAGATGATGCAATGATGAAAAAAGATGACTCTATGATGAAGACAGATGCAATGGCTAAGCCAGCAGAAGCTACAATGATGGAGAAGGGAAGTTATGAGACCTATGATGCAAGTAAGCTTGCGCGTGCAGAGAAAGGTGACGTTGTGCTATTTTTTAAAGCGTCATGGTGTCCTTCATGTAAAGCAGTTGACGCAGACATCAAGGCAAATAGAACTTCAATCAAAGACGGTCTCACTATTTTAGAAGTTGACTACGACAACTCACAGGCACTTAAAACAAAGTATGGCGTAACCTACCAACACACGTTTGTGCAAGTTGATAGTAACGGGACACAGATTGCTAAATGGAGTGGTTCACCAACATTGGCTTCTTTGATGACAAGTGTAAAATAATAGTAGTATGACGTTACTCATAGTATCGTTTTTAGCAGGCATTCTCACGGTCTTGGCACCGTGTATTTTGCCGTTATTACCTGTTGTTATTGGTACGTCTTCACAAGGGAGAAGTCCATACACACCATACATTGTTGTCGGATCGTTAGCGCTTTCAATTATTGCGTTTACGTTTATCCTAAAAGTCTCCACAGTGTTTATTACGGTGCCACAAGAATTCTGGACGTATCTTTCAGGAGGCATCATCTTCGTGTTTGGGCTGGTACTTTCGTTTCCTTCTTTGTGGGAGCGTATACCGTACATTTCAAAACTTTCTATTGGCTCAAATAAATTACTTGGCAAAGGGCATCTTAAAAAAACTGTTTGGGGTGACGTAATTGTTGGAGCATCGTTAGGTCCAATTTTCTCTACTTGTTCACCAACGTACTTTGTCATCTTAGCGTCTGTACTGCCTGCAAGTTTCTTGCTCGGTACAACGTATTTGCTCGCTTACACATTGGGCTTATCGTTAGTCCTTTTACTCATTGCATTGTTAGGTGAAAAATTTACCGCAAAACTGACAAACGTCTCAGATGGACGAGGTTGGTTTAAGCGTTCACTTGGGGTGCTCTTTATTCTTCTTGGTCTTTCAATTATGTTAGGACTTGAAAAAAAGTTTGAAACGAACTTAATTGAACGTGGTTACTTTGACGTTACTAAAATTGAACACAAGCTATTAGAAAAAATTTAGTATGCGGTATGTTCTTGGTATTACACTCTTTCTAATTGGGCTCGCCTCTATAGGTCTTGTTGCTACAGGTGCATTTACTATCAAAAACAACGAACAAGACATTGTCTCTCTATCTGATATGAGTCCAAATACCAAGGACTTGAAAGAAGAGTCTTCCGTAAGTTGCAGTACCTCATCTACAAGTTCCGTGTGTATTCAAAAAGATTCAAATGAACGTACTGGTCTTCCTCAAACCGATTCTGTTGTCACAGAAAATGCACTACCAAAAACAGGTACAAACAATTTTAAAAAGTATATTGAGATTGTCCGTCCATCAGGATTTGTGAACAGTAATAATCAACCTATTACAATTGGTGAATATGTGGGTAAAAAAGTAATCGTACTTAACGTGATGACCTATTCGTGTAGTAACTGTCAGGCGACATTTCCGTATGTGAATACATGGTATGAAGCATATAAAGATGATGGATTGATTGTTATTGGGCTTCATACTCCTGAGTTTGCGTTTGAAAAAGATAAGGATAATGTCGAAGAAGCAATGCTTAAGTTCGGCATTACGTATCCCGTTATTATGGATAATGAATATGCGACATGGAATGCATATGGCAACCGATTTTGGCCTAGAAAATATTTGATTGATATACATGGAAATATTGTGTACGACCATATTGGTGAGGGTGCCTATGAAGAGACAGATGCAGAGATTGTAAAAGCACTTGTAGAGCGGAAAAGGGTTTTAGGCTTAGAATAGTTAGTGAGTAAGTTACGTTTTTAGCTTCTCCTCTCTTGTATACTGATACAACAATGGGATATAGGTACAAAATTGGGCAGGTATTGTTGGCTTTTCTACTGGTAGTTGAAACGGTTATTCCGCATACCTTTGCATTTGCACAACAAGGTGAAGTGCTGGTTACAGAACCCGAAGTTGCTCTGCCTTTACAACAAGAAATAGAAGTAACAGACAGTAAGGGAGGTGATCATGCTGAAGGAGATACTCTACCGCTAATTGGGCCCATAGAGCCTTCTTCACCTATTGAGGGTGAAATCTTGGCACCTGTGTTCGAAGAAGATATTCAGAATTCAACTACAAGTGAGAGCGCAAGCAAAGAGGATGAGTCACTTGGGTCTCCAATAATTGAACCAGTTATTGTTGTGGATTCACTTATTGAACGCACTAGGGCCTCTTCTACTTCAAATGTTGATCTTCCGTTTATTCTTGGATCAGAAAAGATGAACTTTGCAATTAATGAAATACCCTCGTTTACTTTTTCGTATACAGCTGCAGAGCAGGCCACGGGGACAGTTTTGTCGACGTTTATAGAGACGGTTGTTGATACTATTGGGGAGGCTATTGTTGATGCGTATCAAGGGAGTGTTGTTGAAGCTGTGGTTGATGTCGTGACTGAAACGTTCTCAAATGTAGTTGATTTTCTCATTCCCACAGCAGAAGGACAGGAGCTTCCACCTGCAGTTGTTTCTGAATCTGAATCTGAATCGAAACCAGAACCTGAACCAGAGCAAGTTGTATCTCCAGAAAATTCAGATGTAGAAGCAACAAGTACAGAACTATCTGAAGTAGTAGAGCAACCTCAAGAAGTAGCTTCGGGAACCCAAGAAACTATTGATGTAGATATACCAGTTGATGCTCTCCCTCAAGTTTCTACCGATCCTTCAGAAGGAAGTAGTGATGTTGTTGTGGATGATCAAATAGAAGCTGTCAGTATCGCGCTTTCTCCAGTAGTAACAGAAGAAGATGGAGTAGAAATTATTGCAATAACGAACCCTGTGGTGCTTACATCTTTTGCATTGGTTGATGGAACTAAAGCTCCGATAGAATTTGTTGACGATGGAGTTGGTATGCTACAAGTTACCTTTACCCAAGGTGTATTTGACGTAGGAGAACATGCACTTGAACTCCGTATCATCTTTAAGGGTCAAGAGTATGTTTCGTACCACATCTTTACCATTGACGGCACGGTTATCAGTCTCAAACCACTGACACAAACAAGTTTTGCTACAGTAGTTGCTGACGCTTCAGGTTTTCAGACGCTCTGGTTACAAGAAATGGCCTCAGGTACCGTCCGCAGTTTTGAGAAAATTACCGATGAAACAGTCATGATGAAAAATCCAATTCTTGAATTTAAAGCAGGAGTTTTGTTTTGGACAACAGCACAAAGTGATACAGTGATGGGCTTTGATATTGTGAGTAAATCGTTATTTTCGCAGACACTTAACACTAATAGTAGACAAGAGAATATTATAGAACTCCAAACAGGGGAATATGAGGTTAGTGTCGATACAAGTACAATCAAAATTGATTTTGTACCTGAAAGAATGCGTATATGAGTATATCCTCTGAAAAAAAAGTACAGTGGTCTATAGGAACTTTCTTTTTTCTTATGGCACTTTTTGTTGGTTTTGGAGGACTTAGTTTTTTTGATTTGGGGTCAGGTACTCAAACGGCCGATTCATTACTTCCAGAAACAGCACTTGCAACAGGACAGTATCGGGCAACGGGAAGTTTACTTGTTGTCGGAACCGCATCGTCCTCATCTTTTGTTAACGCGGGCGATTATAAAGGAACACTTGGTAACGATTCTAACTATTGGTCGTTTAGACGTACTACAACTGGCTTTGATGCACAACTGTATTTTGACAATGTAGAACTCTACAGTGCCAATAAAATACTTATCACTATTGAATCAACGAACATCACAACAGGAAGTAACTACGTACATCAAATCTGTGACTTTGTCTCAACTACAGGGGTTGATAACGCGGTTGATGCACAATGTACTGGAGGCGGATGGCGAACACTCCAACCAAGACGGACAAACTTTGTTGATACAACCGACAACACTCGGGTCTATGAAATTTACGATGGTTATTTTTCAACACGAGTGACGTCGCCTGGAATTGTCGTAAGTACTCCGTTGTCAAATTTTATCAATGCTTCAAACAATAGTCGATTTATTCTTCGTTCGTACTCAACAGTTAACAACACCGTTGAGCATCGTATTGACTTCGCACAGGTAGAAGTTGCTGTTGACCCGGTCTATCAACCCGCAGGCTTTGCAACAACGTCAGCGGGTGTAACGACAAACTTTATCTCTGACTTGGTTGGGCCTCCTACCTACACCCTGTTAACGGCAAGTGATGCTAACAAACTAACTGTGCCCATGACTGCAGTTTCAACCCCAGCAGACTTCTACTTTTCATTTAAAAATGTGAAAACGTATACGGGGATGAATACGATTTTGTTCTCAGGAGAAATTTGTCGCTCAAACACTGCGCTGACGTTTGGAATATATGTGTATGATTTTCAAAATACTTCATGGACGCAGCATGCATCAACAACTATTGGTGCAAGTACCTGTGCAACTGACAGAGACATGGTATTTACCTTTAACGATACATCAGTTAGTGGTTTTAATATGGAAGACCATATTTCCTCTACAGGTGAAATACGTGTGCGTTTTTTAACCAATGGCCCTGGAGTCGTCTATAACTTGCAGTTCGATCAACTGTACTTGATGCTCGGATCAGTTAATACTGATAGTTCTTTGTGTGAAATTTCGTGGGGTACGGGAACGGCAGCCAATTGCTCAAATACGCGCACTATGGCAGAGGGAATTACTGACACACCGACAACCGCAACGTGGCAACAAACAAGTGCCATTGAGTATCCGTCAACATACTATCCACTTGATAATGACGATGATGCGGTCAACGCTGAGTATGCATACTCTTCAAACTTGTCATTTCCAATTACGCTTGCTTCAACTACCTCTATTACGGGTATTCACTATGCAGTAAAACACCGGTCGAACGTGACAACTATCACCAACGACATTCAAATTAAGAACTTCGCGGGGACTTCAGGAGTATCGGGCGAAGCAGCAGGGTCATTCTGGCAAAGTACTCCAGGGGCCGATATTAACTTATCTACAACCTATGGATATTTCGATTCATTTAGAATAGTAGAACAACAAAACGGTTCTGATGATTTTGTTGATACTAAGAACAACGTGATGAACATGCGAATCCGTACCTCAGCCTCTACTCGAGTTGCGTCAGGCGATACTCGCGATATTGATTTTGCGATGATGAGTGTTCGTTTTATCAATGAACAAAGTAGGGTAACGTTGCGGAGTCAGTATATTGCAACAGGTGGTTCACTTGTAGTTGGAACCGCTTCGTCTTCTTCTTTTGTAAACGCCGGAGACTATAAAGGCACACTCGGTAACGATTCTAACTATTGGTCGTTTAGACGGACAACAACTGGTTTTGACGCACAGCTGTATTTTGACAATGTTGAACTCTATAGTGCAAATAAGCTTTTGCTGACAATAGAGTCAGGCAATATTACTACTGGAAGTAACTACCAACACCAAATTTGTGATTGGGTAGACAATACTGGTGTTGATAACGCAGCAACTGCAGGTTGTACCGGAGGTGGTTGGCGCAACCTCGAGCCACAAGACGCAAACCTTACTGATACCACTGACATAACACGCGTCTATGAAATATATGACGGATACTTCTCTACGCGTGTGACGTCTCCTGGAACAATCATTGCAACACCACTTTCAAACTTCGCTTCGTCAACAAGTGGACGTATTATTCTCCGTTCATACTCAACAGTTAACAACACCGTTGAACACCGTATTGACTTCGCGCAAGTAGAGGTCGCTATCGATCCAATTTACGAACCCGCAGGTTTTGCAACAACGTCAGCCGGCGTGACGACAAACTTCATCTCTGACACACTTGGAGGTATCTATACTACCGTCACGGGAAGTGATGCAACCAAAATGACGGTCCCTATGACTGCAATTTCAACTGCAGCCGATTTCTACTACTCATTTAAAAATGTGCAAACATACACTGGCATGAATACCATTTTATTCTCAGCTGAAATCTGTCGCTCAAACGTTGCTTTGACGTTCGGCATATATCTCTATGACTTTCAAAATACAACCTGGACGCAACACGCCTCAACGACTATAGGCGGGGCTACTTGTGCAACTGATGCAGATATGGCCTTTACCTTCAACGATACTTCTATAGGTGGATTTAATATGGCTAACCACATTTCCTCAACAGGGGAGGTACGCGTTCGCTTTTTAACTAATGCTCCAGGAGTTGTGTACAATCTTCAGTTTGATCGTATGTACTTAATGCTCGGATCAGTAAACAGTAACAGTGCTTTATGTGAAATTTCGTGGGGTACGGGAACAGCAGCTAATTGTGCCAATACGCGCACAATGAGTGAAGCAGTTACGGCAACTTCATCAACGGCAACTTGGCAACAAACAAGTGCCATTGAATATCCTTCCACATACTATGCGCTTGATAACGACGACGATGCGGTAAATGCAGAGTACGCACATTCGGCAAACATTTCATTTCCTATTACCGTTCCATCTTCAACAGCAATTACGGGTATCCACTATGCAGCAAAGTTTCGTTCGAATGTGACCACAATCACAAGTGACGTACAGCTTAAAAACTATGCAGGGACTTCAGGTTTAGGTGGAGAGGCAACAGGAGCAGGGTGGCAAAGTACCCCCGGAACTGACGTAAACGCTGCAACAACGTATGGGTATTTCGATACCTTTAGAATAGTAGAACAACAAAATGGTCCTGATGATTTTGTAGATACGGTTAATAATTTGATGAACTTGCGTCTTCGTAGCTCAGCCTCAACTCGATTAGCCGCAGGGGACACGCGTGCGTGGGATTTTGCAATGATGAGTGTGCGGTATCTTAAAAAAAGACCTGAACAATACATAACTATGGCTATTTCAGATACAACTGTTGGTTTTGGTGGATTATCTTCAGTGACTACTAAATATGCAACAGGAGATACTCTTGGAAATACAACATCAACAACTGTTGCTCACACTATTTCAGCAATTACCAATGCGCCAGGCGGATATACCATCACTCTTTCAGGAAATACACTCACGTGTACTGCGTGCGTTGATACAACGCTTCTTCCTATTGGTGCCACTCCTTCAGCAACATTGCTCGGTACTGAGCAATTTGGTATGCGAATTGCAACCTCCTCAGGTAATGGTATTCCTCAGTCACCCTATAATTCACTATTGTGGGCCTTTGACAGCGCGTCGTTTCCTGATTTAGTTGCAACGGGAGTAGGAGATGAGACTGTCTCTGTGTATGACCTTCGTTATATTGCAAATGTAGAAAGCTTAACTGAAGCTGGAAATTATAATGCGACACTTACATATACAATCACCGGAAGTTTCTGATGGGTACATTGCACTGATGGCAACTATTGTTATTGGCGCTGTCTTGCTTGTGCTGACGGTGAGTATTACTACGTTTGGATCACGAGCACGATTCACTCTCTTGGGTGTTGAAGCAAAAGAACAGTCAGAGACACTTGCGAAAGGGTGTGGACAGAGGGCACTTGGTGAGCTTATAGCAAATCCAGAATTCCAAGGTGGTGCCACAACCTCGAGTGCCGTGGGAACGTGTTATGTATTTCCAGTAGCTCTGCACACTCCAACAGCAGGTTTTGTAACACTTCGTGTACAAGGGAAGGTTCGTGACTCTGTTACTAATCTTGAACTGCAGTTTGATATGCATGATATACGAATTGATGAAATCGCAACGCCTCCCCTTAATACACCTTTATCACCATTACCTTCTTTTGAGAGTGAACTTATTTCTTGGAAAGAACTCCCGTCACTACCTTAGATGTGCACAAGAAAAAATTCTTTTTTTCTATACAGGCATATACTTATACTGCTATCCATAAACGCACTGTCCTTATTAAATGTTGTAACGTTCATCACATAATTTGTATGACCACCTCATCAATTAAAAAAGTTCGTCGTGACCAAGGTTTTACACTCATAGAGCTACTGATCGTTATTGGCGTAATTGCAATTCTGGCCTCCATTGTCGTTGTTGCAATTAACCCTTCGCGACAATTTGCGCAAGCACGAAACACACAACGCGAGTCTAACGTCTCTACACTCCTTAATGCTATTGGACAAAATATTGCAGATAATAAAGGCACTTTTACCTGTGTCGGAACAACAGTTTCTGGAACTGCAACCAACATTGGTATCGCGGGTTCTAACATCGATTTCTCTTGTTTAGTACCAACATACATCCCAAGTGCAATACCGTTTGATCCCGATGGAGGTACAGCAGGCGACACACTCTATACCGTATTAAAAGATACGCTCGGACGGTTTACCGTCTGTGCACCAAAACATGCCGAAGCTCCCATTGCAGGAAGTGTCGCGTATTGTTTGACGCGGTAGAGGCAACGTAGTAAAAAGTTGATTTGTACTCTGTTACAGAAAAAAGCCGGCGTTGTGACGCCGGCTTTTGGGGTCAATCTAGACCCCTGTGTATGAAGGTGCTACCACTTGCGAGACGGTATCGCATTTGTAGCGCATGATGAACGAATCAGAGAAAGCAAACGTTGCCTCTTGCTGATACTGATCATTCACACCAGTTTTTTCCCAATAGACACCACGTATCCATCCTGCGACATACCCTTGAGGTTTGCCGTAATGATAAAACGCGGCTTCGTTTGCACGAACGACAAATTGCACGCGTGGACGAAGTTGGTACTGAAGAAAATCAACATGTGCTTGGGCTTTTTTGTAGCCTTCTTCACTTGCTTCAACTGGCGAATATTCACCAGTATAAGAATAGCCTTCAAGCGCCATGACAAAGCTTGGAACCATGACACTTGTGCTTGCACCAACTTCAAGCACATTAAAGTAATCGCTATTTGGATTGGTGTTGTAATTGCCAAGACGCTTCAGCTCCTCTCGGTAGAATGCCAATTCATCTTCGATGCGTTGCCACACAAGCTTCAAGAGCAAGTGGGAGTAGCTAAAAATGCTGTGTCGACGGTTAAGGTGTACAAAATACTTATATCCAAGATGGTGTATGTCAGCACTTAAGTCATACCGTTCACGGAAACCCCGCTCGGCCTTTCTGAAGTCCCATGATGTACCTTTCCATCCGCTGTGCCACTTGCCTTCGTAATTGATGATCATAAAGGTTCGTGGCGCTCCAAGCCTGTCTTCTTCAAGAGACGAACGTCGCTTTATAGTTGCGTCATGAATGCGGACACCAAAAGAAAGTCGACTTTTGTGTGAGACAAGGTTAAGGAGTTGCCCATACCGGCGGGTGTCTAGGTGACGTTCGCCTGCAATGACAGTTCGCGGAAGTGCAGTCGTGTACTCTGGCAATTCCAATATCGTTGGCTTTTGCAAAAGTCCGATCAAGAAGGACGCGAGATCCATATCAGTAGGTCGCTTCTCTCCACGTTTGTTTTTTTGCTTTCTTGGTTTGCGACCACTAAAGCTAAAGTGAGTTAGGGAAAGTATTTTTTGTACAAAATCCACCGAAAGAGGGATTGCACGATTCGTGATTGTTTTTGCATGAGGATGAGTCATGCTTGCAACACTCATAACCGTTTTGGCAACGCATGGCTTCGTTGGGGTAATATGTGCACACATGGTCTGTTCTCCCGCTTGTGTGTTATAGAAGGATCAAGGTCTTCAGAGCCCATAGTGCGCGTATACAATGAAAAAATCAAGTATGACGATTAAGACGGGAGGTTTTCCATAATTGGTATGTCGTGTGGAGTGTAACTCCGAGAATAAGGAATTCCATAAAAAACGGGCCGATAGAAAAAACGAGCGCGTTATGAATTATCCAGAGCGAGGTTCCTGCCATCAGGAATATGCGCATTTTGATACCAGAGAGGTAAAAGATTGCAGTAGTGCCTAAGAGTGCTGAGCAAACAGGGAGAATATCAAGTGGAACTTCGTAGCGAATTATTCCAATAACTACGTAAAGTACAAGAAATATAACACCTACATGAGTAGTGTGTTTATGAAGCGAAATCAGATTACGTATACCTGCTAGCAAGGTTATTGCTGCTCCTGACTGAGCGCCAAGAAGAAAAAAGTGGAGTGAAAGTAAAAAACACTGAGCCGCTTGCCAAATACGTAGTTTTTTGTCGTCTTTGTTTGTGAACGCATATATTCCTACAAAAAAAAGCAAGAAAACCGATTACTTGGGTGAGTACGGCATATGGTGAGAGTGAAAGAGAAGTAATAAAATCCATATGCGTATTGTATGTGGTAAGTATAACAGGGTAATTGTAGATAATTCTAAAAAAAGATTAAAAGCTAAATTTTCTTTACAGAGACATTTTAATGTGTAAACTTGGATGTAGGGTCAGCATCCGCTGATTCTTAGATTAACAGATTGGAGCTAGATGATGAGCTGGAATCGTAATCATTTGAACGCCACAAGCCAAGGTTTGCGGCAAGCCGCTGAAGCTGGTGAGTTCGTCCCATTCCAATGGGTTGAAAGCATCGACAAAACTGGTAAGGGTTACAGCTTTCGTGGTTGTGGCTGGGGCCAAGTTGCTTGGATTGTCGCAGTCATGAAAGGTGGTGTCAATTACGCTAAGTCCGTGCTGCCAGTTGGATCTGGGCAACGTCAAGTGAATGCTGTTTTGCGGTCGGCTGGGCTTACATCTGCTGAAATCAGAAGTATGACACCGGCACAGACGTGGTCAGTCTTTGACGACGAACTGGCGCAGGTGTACAAAGCACGTTATCAGGACTACTCGGCCTATATCGATAAGTCAAAGGAATTGGCCGAATTTTTCATCGGCGTGCTCAACCGGGTTCCTATCGAAGCAAAGGTTCCGTATCGCATCTTTATATCTAAGGGTCTCAAAGCGACAATGGCGACCTTGCTGGGCTCGTCCGCCGAAGGCAGTCTTCTTGAAGCGGCCTGATCCAAATTTGAAATAACTCTCTACCTTTAGATAAGGAGTGACGGAGAGTGTAAACGGTATGATGGAGGCACTTACACATGCCTCCATTTTCTATAGTAAAAAACATATTACTGTATCAAGTCATGATTCGTACAATGGTATACTGAGGACTATGTATAAATTTATTGGAGGGGGAGTGTTGCTTTTTATTGGTATTTTTTGTGTGCAGGTACAAGCTACTTTTGCAGCTGAAAAAAAGGTAGTTGCTACTTCGAGTTTGGCTACAACAACCCAAACAGCACAGTCAATTGAAAAGCAGGTCCGAGAGTACTTTGCCGATATTCCCGTGATGATAGAAATTGCAAAATGTGAATCCAAGTTTCGACAGTTTACTGACAGTGGTGCTGTTTTAAGGGGTGGAGCAGGTGGTGGTATGGTTGGGATTTTTCAATTCTTTGAAAGTATCCATAGTAACGGAGCAGCAAAGCTCGGATTTGACTTAAAGACAGTTGAAGGGAATTTGGGATATGCACGGCATGTATATACACAACAAGGCACAGCACCATGGAAAGAGTGTATTCCTGCGGTATTGCCACAAGTCGCAAGTTCCAATATTCAGCAACTACAGTTACGGATAAAGTTACTCACTGAGTTAGTGGGACTTTTGCAACAGTTGCTAGAACTTAAGCAGCAAACAAGGTAAAAATACTCAGGTCAATTGTTTTGATATACTGTAGCTATGAGTAAAGCAGGAATATCCAATGGTGTAGTGCACAACGTTCCGGTTGATGTGCGAAAACTTCTTATTTCAAAAAAGGCTGTATTGGCTGTATGGGAAGACATAACTCCACTTGCGCGCAATGAATGGCTTTGTTGGATTACTTCAGCAAAGCAACAAGAAACCAGAGAGCGTCGAATAAGAATAATGTCTGAGAACCTTGTAAAAGGGAAGCGAAGACCCTGTTGTTGGGCAGGTTGTTCACATCGGGCTTGAGTGTAAAAACATTAAAGATTTTATATTTATGCGAATCTGAGATGTAAACATAGATTTTTATAGTAGTTTTTCTTGTATGTAATAGATCCTCGTTCTGTTCGGCTTGATACTATCCCTCATATAGGAAATAGTTTTTTGTGCTAACAAGCCCAGGAGGGACATTTTTAATGAAAGTTTTAAACAAATACTATGACAAACGATACAAAAAAACAGTCTTGCCCAGTAATTGATAATAAAGACGTTGAAGTCTCTGAGATAAAAGCTGAGAAAGTAGAGAGAAAAGTGGAAGGAGCTCACAAAACTGTTTCTGATATACATATTGAAGCAGCTGAAGTGCACAAGGAAGCCGCTGAGGTGCACATTGATGCTGCTATTGAGCATATGGAAGCTGCACATGAAAATAAAGACTACCCAATAAAAAAAGTTTCGAAGTAAAGTTTTATAGTTGGTTTGTTATGACTCATATTGAATATCAGAAAGTTTTTATTCTTCATGAATGAACTATGCAACTGCTGAATTTGCTTCTCTACCGCACTTCAATTCCTTTCAGTATTAACTTTCCTAAAAAATAAATTAACAAAGCCACTATAGAGTAGTGGCTTTGTCATGGTATTTCTTCATTGTGTTGCAATTAATTTTTCTCAACTACCGTTATTTCTTTTGCATCAAATTCACGCAAAATTGCAGTTACATCGTCAGTGTTTTCAGCGGTGATGCTCACAAGCACGTCTCCTCCGTCCACGCGTGTTTCATAATTACGTGCCTGCGGTTCACTTACCCCCATTGACATAAGTGCTCCAACAAGTCCACCAATGGTTGCTCCAGCTATACCTGTTCCAATTACGGCGCCAGTAGCACCTGTAATACCGAGAAAAGTAGCAAGTGGTCCTGCAACCACAATAGGACCAAGTGGGCCAAGTAGCCCAGCAACAGCTATTAATCCTACCGTTGCACCGATAATACCTCCTGTTGTCGCACCTGTAACCGCTCCTTCAGCGGCAGTACTTTCTTCTGTATCGTCGTTTGTACCTGAAACTTTCTGTCCATCTTTATTTTTGTAAACATATGAAATATCATCACTTAAAATGTTGAATTGGTTGTGTAATTTATTAATGGCATTATTAGCTACATCAATATTGTCGAATAAAGCAAAAATTGTCTTTTTCATATTGTTTTAGGGTTAAATCGATAGTTTATTTTATAATGGAGTATTGCTTGTAAACTGCTTGTTTCCCTGTTTATACACACTGCATATTGCAGGTAGTGTGTGAGTATGTTTGATGCTCTCTATCCACATACTAATGCCGTGAGTACGTTACTTTTATGACAGTGGGTGTAATACGTATAAACTTGCCTTAGCAAAACTGTAGAGACTAGAAAATCAATAAAAAGTAAAAACCACCCTTGTGGGTGGTTTTTACTTTTTATTCATTCTTACTACTTTGCTTTCTTTGCCCCTGTCTTGTTAGTTTTCTTTGCAAGCAATACTCTTTTTGCTTCTAAACGCTTCGGTGATTTATAAGGACGTGTTTTAGTGTTCTTGTTTGGGCTTAATGCAATTTGTCGTGTCATATAGTGAGTAGTATATAGTATTTTTATGTATTGTTAAGGGGTGTGTTCAGGTAATGCAAAGTTCTGGTAACTTTGTAATTCCATCGTGTATCTCCATATGACAGTTCATGCAAAGCAGAATGCATTTATCGAGTTCTGCTTTTGTCTTGTCCCATGATCGAGTAAAGCCTCTGTATGAAATACCAAATTCTTTTGTTTTGGGATTGATGTGATGAAAGGAGAGTGCCCGTTTACTTTTACTATATCTACAGATTTGGCAGACTCCACCTTTGTATTCAAGTGCCATGTCACGCACTTTTTTGCGACGTTTAATGACAGCGAGTTTCATATACTCAGCTCGATCGGCGTAGGTGCGTGTTTCTTTACGGGTCATGTGGTATGTTTTGTTTAGTATACCACGAATATGGATGTTTAGGCGGCAGGAATTTCGGTCGTTACACGACCAGTACACCTTGTCACTATTTTATTTCGTACCTCAAAA
This sequence comes from bacterium, assembly GCA_043719295.1. Classification (GTDB taxonomy): domain Bacteria; phylum Patescibacteriota; class Minisyncoccia; order Phycocordibacterales; family UBA918; genus OLB19. The sequence continues at coordinate 20,416 of JAYSUD010000008.1, read as the reverse complement.
AGATATCAGGCAAGGTCTTCGAATCCTGCCGCCGGAGCTAAGAATTTTAAAAACCACCCTTGCGGGTGGTCTCTAAATTCTAAAGCTCCGGCGGCAGGATTCGAACCTGCGACCAATCGATTACACTTATTCATACGTTACTGTATGGCGTGGACTATATCATCACCGGTTGTATTACTACACTGACGGTGCAAGGCGCTTCGAATGCATTTGTGAGCATTCTACTCCCCGAAGGGATAGTCTCTGGACCTTCAATTGGATTTCTCCAAAAGCTTGGCTGCTGATTGCCCTGACTTGTGTCGTGGGGGTTCCAGCAATTCACCTTGTTTGCAATATCAATTTCTCGATAAGGCTGCTATTTTGAACATTGTTCAATGTTACAGTCGATTGCTCTACCGCTGAGCTACACCGGAGCTTTAGAATCTATACTTGAATTACTTCAAGTAGGGCTATTGTACAGAAAACTGTGGGGTTTTCAACCTTATGGTGTTTATGGTTTAGCACTGTCTGACAGGTTTGAATAAACGTTGTATACTGTATACATACAAGATATAAGTAAATCTATCATGCTTACACTCTATTACCGTCCCAGTTGCCCCTATTGCCAAGCGGTGCTTGGTGAAATTGAGGCGTTATCTATTAAAGTTACTCTTAAAGATATTTCTGCTGATCCAGCCCTTATAGACGAGCTTGTAAAACTGGGTGGAAAGAAGCAGGTGCCGTATCTAGTAGATACAGAACGTGGGGAAAAAATGTATGAATCCCAAGACATTATTGCGTACCTCAATGAACACTGTAACATTCCCCAAGTTAGCAATTCATTTGGAGGACTGAGGATCCACCAAAGTCCTGAAGTCTGTGATACCTGCCAATAGAAATACCATCTTGAAATTACGTCATTCTTAGAACACTCAAAACTCAATTTATTTCTAGACGGTATATAGGATTTAATCGTTTAATTGAAAATTTCTATGACATTTCCAACTATTAAATACAAGGCTACAAATACTGAATTAAAAAATCATCTTAAAGATCAAGTTGAAGAGAAGTTTAGAACACTTCAGAAATATTTTGGCGATGCAACTGACGTTAAAATTGAGGTTGAATTTGAGAAAGAAGCGCCACATCAACATGGTAATGTATTCCGCTTTGAAGCAAATGTGTGGTTAAAGGGCAAACTATACAGGGCCGAAGCAACGGAAGATTCTTTTGAAAAAGCAATAGCTCGTGTACGAGGGGAGCTTGATAGTGAGATACTCCGTCGGCATAAGAAAAGTGAAAGCCTCATGCGTAAAGGAAGTAGAAAAATCAAAGAAATGTTGCGCTTTGGGAGATAACCTAAGTAGAACTCTTTAAGAATGCTGTAAAGTCCATTTCTTTCTTTCCTTCGGGTATCACTCGAAGAGGGGTAAAGATTCCGTCTGTAAGTTCAGCGCTAACAATTTTTACTCGTGTAGGTTTACCGTTTTTTTGAACAAAAAAGTGTGTACCTGGCGATTCAGCATATGCTCTGTATTTATTCCAGTTTTCTTGGGAGTTTTCACTAATTTTCAATTCCCGCTCTTCTTTTTTGATTTTCTTTGCAAACGTCGCTTTCTCATGATTTTGTGAGATGAATGTTACTTCGTTTGTTTCAAAGAGGGGAAGTGTTTCAACAAGCATTTCTGTACCAAGTGTGATAAGACGCTCTTTAAGAAGTAGTGCTGTTTCATCTTTACCAATGGTGAGTTCTTTTTGAGCAATAATGTCACCTGCATCCATAGCAAGTACAAGTTTTTGTATGGTAACTCCTGTTACCGTTTCTCCATTAAGTAAAGCACTTTCAACAGGCGATGCACCGCGGTATTTTGGTAAGAGGGAATAGTGGATGTTGAGTATTCCCTTAGGGAAGGTATCAATAAGTGCTTGCGGGAGTATTTTTCCATACGCTACTACAACTGCATAATCACAGTTGTATTTTTTGATTTCCTCAATTGCAACATCGTCAATTGTAGACGGCGAGAAGGTAGGAATCTTCGCATCTGTTGCCCAGACTTTGGTGACACACATTTGGAGTGTCTGCCCTCGACCTTGTTTGGTGTCGTTGTTTGTTATAACAACTTCGGGTGCAAAACCTGATGCAACGAGTTTCATGAACGTATCACGCGCAACGTATGGCGTTCCAAAAAAGGCAATTCTTAGTTTTTTCTCACTCATGGTGTGCTTCTTTTGCCACAGCTTCTTCTTTCTTTTTTAGTGCGTCTAACTCCTTCTTTGTCCAAACTTTTTCTGCACGGTCGGTAAATAAAATTCCATCAAGGTGGTCGTATTCATGTTGGATGATTTGGGCTAATAAGCCTCCAGCGCCACGTTCGTACTGTTTCCCTTGTTCGTCTAAAGCGCGCATAGTGACATTGGTATGACGTTTTACTTCACCATAATAGTCTGGAAGTGATAAACAACCTTCTCCAACGATGTGCGTTTTCTTAGAGGACTTAATAATTTTGGGATTAATGGCAATAAGTGAGGGAAGGGAATCGCGGTCTTTACTTTGATCCTCAATAATAAAAAGGCGCTTTGAAACTCCAATTTGCGGTGCTGCAATAGCAACCGCAGTAAAACCATCAACACTATAGGTTTTTAAGGCACCTTTCATGTCTTTAATCAGCTTTGTAACAAAGCCATTTTGTATTTCATCTTGGGTGACTTCCTCTGCAATTGCGTGTAAGACAGGATGGTTTTCTGGTACAAGTTTTGCCATAATCTCTAGTTAAGAATAACTATACAACAAAACTGCCCAAAAATGAACCATACGGAACTCTGTTTTTTAGTTACAGCAATAACTTTTTCAATTTAATTTTGCCAATATACAGTAGTACTAGTATTTATTATGACTTCCTCTTAAGCTGTGCAAGTTCAGCTTGAAGCGTTTTCAACTGTGTTTCAAAACCATCAACTCGTTCAAAGAATTTTTTCTCTACTTGTTCTATGTGTCCTGCAAACGATTCTGCTACATCCATCATCTCGGTTACGTCTTCCATGGCAAGGAGGATAATTGGGGGGACTTTTTCAGAGCTACTATCACCTCGATAATGAATTTGCCGTGCATTAAGAATCATGATTTTTCGTCCGATAGCTGGAAACTCGTGCATCACTTTAAAACCTTTGAAAAAAGTATTTTTTGGGAGGATATCTTCAAGGAGTCGACGCAAATCGGGAATGTCCCACTGTCCATTACCTAGTTTGTACACAAGCGTGTTTTCTGTTTCTTTTTGGTCTACTTGGAAAGTGCTATAGAACGGATCATTTGCTGCCAAAACACAGAGATTTTTATCTAAGATAACTACAGGCTCTCGCACAACATCAACTACGGTTTTGATGTAGGTCCAACTTTCTTCCCATAATTGTTCAAAATAATCTGCACCATGTTTTTGGACTTTCACTTTTGATTTAATCATGACTGTATGCCGTAATAGGTTGTTTTGTATTACATACATATACAGATTACAAACAGTTGTTTGATTAGTCACGAAGCTCACGGTAGGCACTTATAAGAACGAGAAACCCAATTACTCCAAAGATTATTATAAGTGATAAAGGGATATTCGTTTTTGATGCAGCAACTGATGCCAATTGTGTTGTATCTGCAGCTTCTGCAATATTTGGTGTAAGTCCAATTGCTGAAGCAAAGGTTGGCTCGAAAACATCGTCTGTGATAGTGTCCTCATTTGGTGTCACACTCTCTATCATTGCAGTTGATAAGAAAACAACTGAATCTTCATCCGCAAGCGGTAGGGAATTGCGGAGTACATCTATAGAACCATTACCATAAAACGATATATCGGCATCCTCCATAATAAGTGCCGTAGAAAGCGTATAGTGACCATTGGGTGCATCTGGTGTAAATGAAATATCATAACTAAGTGTAATTTCCTCATAAGGAAGGAGTGTGCCAATAGACCAGACTTCGTCTGCTATCTGTGCACCGCTTTGACTTATTACATAATCATGAAGGACAATATTTGGAATACTTTTTTCACTTTGATTTTTGATAACAAGTGTCTGCGTAGAGACACTAGTACTTTCGGCTACACGTGAAATAGCGTTTAGTCGAGTGACCATCGGAGGAACGAAATCCCTTGTCTCTAAAACATCTGGCGCGGTTAGAGAAGATACCTGTGCACGTTTTGCAGTACTCCCTTGAGTTGTATTTCCTACCACTGATGTTTTAACTGTGCCTGTATCTGTGTTATTGCTATCATTGAAGTCCGTTTCGTATGAAGTAACGGTAACGACATTTGTGATGTTAGTTGCGGGAATATCTGAAGTTACAACGGCTTTGTACGTAATTAAAGATGTTGCTCCCGCAGGCAGAGTTCCTATTTCCCAAACCAATTTGTTATCAGCGTCGAGTAAGTACGGATTTGAACTTTCAAGTATGCTTAAATTTGAAGCTGCATAGGCGTCACTAACTCGTGTACGCGTTGATGGTGCGTCACCATTGTTTGTTACCGTGAACGTGTAGGTGATTTCACTACCTTTTTGAACAACCTTTGGTACTGCAATTTTTTCTCCAATCCATACATCAGGCTGTCCAAAAGAAAGGTTCCCAATAAAATCTCCAAAGATGTTAATAATTGCTAAGGTCCAATTTCTACCGATGATATTGGTGTTAGCAATATTGACAATATTTGCCCCAGAAAATGCATTTCCTGTCTCAATTAACCCTGACTCAACGTCGGATAGTGTGTTATTTCCAGTGCCCGCAAGTACTTTGATATCGTTGTGTATTAAGGCAGTACTAGTGCCGGTTACAAGCGAATTATTTTGACCTGAGGTGTCAACGTTATTTGAAGTTATATAGTAGTACCCATCACCCGCGTCGGTTATGTTTAGACGCGGATCACCTCCAAAAATTGTTCCAAGCCACGTACCATGAACCCGTAACAAAATAGAGATACTCTCGCCACCTGAGAGTGTGCTGTTAATCAAATTAAGTACATTGGTTGTTGCAATACTTTGTCCTGTAATAATCTCCGTCACCAAACTGTTTGAGGTATTGGCACCAGTTTCTGCAGTAACGTTTGTTGAATTCTCAACAGTTGCTACATTAGTCTGCACTGTTGTTTGAGATAGTGCCATCGCTTGATTGCTTAAAAGATTGCTTAAGCTTGGAAATATAATGTCACCATGTACATCTTCAAACGCGTTTAGTGTAATGAGTAGGTAATGAGAATCGATAAAATTTGAATTAGCTACATTAACCAAGTTTAGACCTGCGTACGCATTGCCCGTTACAATTGCTCCTGAGGTTTCTGTCAGAGTGCCCTCTACACTATTGTCGCCACTTTGTGCTTCAATCATCAATATATTATGTATGTAGGCATCATTAACAACAGCAACTTCAACTCCTGAATTTTTTTCACAGTACACGAGCGCACAAGAAGTCGATGCTGTATTGTTTGTTCGAAAATCAATTGGAGATACTTGATCTTCAATTAGATTTGAAAAAATAATAGTACCGGTTGAATTAACTAAGTTAGTATTTGCAATTGTGAGAATATTTGCTAACGCAATGGTGTCTCCAGTTGTTATCGCAACTGTTGAACTTGCAGTTACAGTATCATTTTGTAATGTAGTTTCAGAACTCTCGATTTCTGTACTTGTGGCATTTGGTATGTGTGGAGTGATTTCGTCCGTTGTTGTAGTAGTAGTTTTCTCACTTCCTATTTCAGAACTCTCAACATTCACTGTATTTAAATTCGTTTCAGATGCAGATTCGTCTATGGCAGTATTTTCACTCACTTCTATCTCCTCTGCGGATACTATTACTACGTTCATTGAAGTTAGTGGTGCAATGAGTGATACTACTAGAAGCATAAAACTTGCTGTGCGTGATGCTCTCTTTTTTATATTTTTGTAATTCATATTGATGTGTGGGCTCCTGTTTTTAGACATCACTTCAACTGTATAAAGTGATATCTAAAAACAGGAGATGCCTGTTTTTAGAGTATTGTTTAATTACGAACGATACGTGTCATAGTTCGACCTGAAGTCGTCACTAATTTAAGGAGTGAGTCAGAAATACCAGTGAGTATGGTTCCTCCCATACCTCCAGCACCACCGTTGGCACCATTACCTGCAGTGTTACTACCTGTAGTTGTAGTACTACCTGCTCCACTTTGGGTAACATCACCACCATCTGATCCCATTGCACCTTCGTCACCTGTTGATGTGTTTTCACCTGTTCGCGCATCAACTGCACCGGTGTTTCCAACAGCGCCATCATTAGTGTTTGTCACCATAATGTCACCTTGTGTATTAACATAGGTACGTGTGTAATCCATTTCATAGTTTTCATATTCACTTCCAGTGTTGTCGTATGAAGTGCTTCGAACATCAGAAATATCGTTAGTGTGTGATTCAGCTGATTCACTACTGCTTGACTGTGCACTGTCTGATTCAAGTGCATAACTTTCACTTGCACTGTTCTCTGAAGCACTTTCTTCAGATGAATCATTGCTTGATGTTGCAGCATCAGTGCTTGAATCTGATTGACTCGCACTTGAATCTTTGTCTCCAGATTCGCTCATTGAATCACTTGATGCCTCTGATGCACTTTGTGAAGACTCATGAGATGAATTATCTCCATAATCTGAATTCATAGTAGCTGATTCGTCGTATTCCATACCAATAGAAGACCGAACACGATGTGTTTCATTAAATGTATCAGTCATGTGTGCTTCAGTAACATTGGTTTCGGTAGTATTGATATCGTTGCTGATATCAGCTGTAGCAATTGCATCACCTGTTGTTATAGAGCCACCGTTACCACCATTGCCTCCTATACCCCCCATGCCTGCGGTATTAGAACTACCGTTAGCTCCAGTAGATACAGTTCCTCCATCACCTCCTCGCGCAGCACGACTTCCACGTGAAGTATTTCCACCACTATGAGCCATCACCGTGATGTCATTTGTCACCTCAGCAGTGTTATTAGTCTCTACAGTTATAGTGCCCGCAAAAGCAGTTGGAGTAGCAAGCGCCAACATACCCAAGATGGCGATAGCACTTGTTGATTTCGTTACAATTTTTGACGTCATATGTTGTTTTTTTATGTTAATAAGCCTAGTACAACTCCTATCACTTGGGCACCTATGTGTAGACAACAATAGTCAAAATAAAAAGTTGGGACATTTTTTGTTCACCACATAGCTACCTCGTTAAAACATTCCAACATCTTTTCTGATGTGTTTGTTTGTATATGAGAGGGTTCAATATAGGTGCCGAACAAGAATTAAAAATATTTCATATACCATTTTTAATCCATATTCTTATAAAAAATTTTGTAATATCAACTTATATAAAACGGCTATTGTAAATGGATACGCAAAAAAAAGCTGATCTACAATTAACCATGATCAGTGCTCACAACGAGTTTGAGATGGAACTCAAAAAATATGCGCTTTTTAAAGTGGGTGACAATATTTTGTGTGATGATTTGGTACAAGAGGCGTATATGAAAACTTGGAAGTATATGATCAACACGGGCAAAATTCATCTGATGAAACCATTCCTGTATCATATTTTAAATTGCTTGATTATTGATGAATATAGAAAGCGCAAAACTGTTTCGCTTGAAGAGCTTATTGAAAAAGGACTTGAACTTGGAGTCGATTCATCTACAAAAATGATAAATCAACTCGATGGAGCGTCTGCAGTTAAAATGATTGAGTTATTACCCCCATCATACAAATCAATCGTCCACATGCGCTATGTACAGGAACTTTCGGTAGCTGAAGTTGCACTGCTAACTGGGCAGAGTAAAAATATGGTTACCGTTAAAACGCATCGGGGTCTGGAGAAATTAAAGTTGTTGTTCAATAAAGAATAAAAACACCTAGTAGAAAGCTATAATTGCAATAATAATCTCACTGCCTCGGCAACACTATAAGACGGTCGATAGTTCATTAACCACATACATTAATATATGAAAATTATGGAACAAAATAAAAACTCAAACTCAAACAAGGATTCAAATCAAAAAAATGCCTCTCACGATGATAAGAATAAAAGTATGAGTGAAGAAGAAAAAAAGAAGATGTCAGACAAGAAGCCTGCGTAACTGCACCAGAAAACGTAGCGTATTACCTCAGTTGGAATATGATTTTCAACCCTACAGCTTTAAACGTTTTGCTTGTGTATATGTCAGATGATGCTCTGTCGCACTAAAACCGCCTCTTAAGGCAGTTTTATGTGTTTTTTTAATTTTAGCTCACTTCTTCTGCAATAGCCTGAGGACATTATGATTTTTTCGTGCAAGCTTTGTCCTATAGATATAGTTGTACTATAACCTAATTTTATGGAAAAACTACTTTTTATATTTATGCGTATGAGTCATAATCTCCTAATATAAGAGACGTCCAGCAGTTTAGATACATAAGTATCACGACAGTGAGACTATATGTATCTTATGTAGACGCTTCGTATAAGCGACCTCCAAGGAAGCTTATACGCTTAGCGTCCTGCTTCTGCTAAATGCAAAAGTCGCTTACTTCTTACAGAAGCTGTTCAGGTTGTCAGTATTTTTCATACTTCAAAATAGTAGTCAACCTCTTGCAAAAGTCTACTAGACTTTCTCACTCGTTTGCTCATTAAACTATGCGATCGGGATTGACTTCAATTTTGATGTAGGGCGGTAACGACCGAAGTCGCTCAACAAGATCTGCTTTTGGCCATTTTGAGGCTTCAATGCGAAGGAGTCCATATCGTAATGTTTCATTTTTATTTGAAAGGGGAGCACTGTAAAATTGAACCTCATAGCCTTGAAGCACATGCGCAAGCATGTCTTCCATTTCTTCAGTTTGATCTTTTGTTCCTTTGAAGGAAAGTAAAATAAATGCTGAATACGGGGGATACAAAAGTGCTTTACGCACGTCAATTTCGTTTGAATAAAATTGATCAATAAGTCCTTTTGATGCAAATTGGAGTAACTCGTCTTCCTCAGTTCGAAGTTGTACCACAAGATCCTTGAGCGTCAGTTCGCGGAGTGTAATAAGGAGTGAAAAAATTGTCTCATCAGCGCGCCAGGTTGGAACTGTGCGGGTTGCTTCGTATGAGATCACTGCAGAAATATCAACTTGTTTCTGAAGATACGGAAGTACCATATTCGTACCGATAAGGATTCCTTTTTTTGAATCATAGAAATCAGCTATGATTTTTTTTGCTTTCGTACTAGTAGTTGCTGTTTGGTGATCAAATAGGAAGATTTGTATTTTTGGGAAGATTTTTCGAATCTCATCGTATACCTGCTGGATTCCAATTCCTTGCTCCCGCAATCGCCATCCACCACAGTTAGGGCACACGTCAGCGGCCCGTACTCGTTTGCCTGAGGTGTGTGATACAAACCATCGCTCTTCTACGTCTTCTTTAAACGTTCGAAGAAGTGAGTATGGTGCACCAGAATCAGGACAGCGAAACACGTGACCGCAGTCATAACACGTAATTGCAGGTGCCAAGCCCCTGCGCGCTGCATACAAAAAAGCATGTCCACGGTTTGAGAGTACTCGGGATATTGTCTCTTTAAGTTCAGCTGTACAGAGTGAAAACGTCTCACCCTCTTCAAGTTTCTTATGGTGAGCTAAGGTGACTAAACCTCCGAGTTCAAGACGGATTGTGTGTTCATTATAGGTGGTATAGATGTCGTCTCTTCGCTTGATTTCGTCTTCTGTTTTAACAACCGCATCAGCAAGTAGGATTGAACGCCCTGTTTCTTTTGCAAATATTTTTAATGCATCTTTAGTGTCTAAGTACGGACGACTTCGCATAATGTAGTTTTGACTTCCAGCGCCTTCTATAATTATTGAGGTAATGTCGTGTCTGTCTAAAAACGAATACGCTGGAGTGACAATAAAAAGCTTCGCTTGTCGATAATCTTCAAACGCCTCATATGATGCATCAAGTTGCTTTTTTGTATGGGTACTTGAAAACGTAACGACACGACTCTCAATCCCACTTTCTAATTTTTTCTTTGCGTGTTCCACATCAATTGAAGTAGGGACAATAAAAACAACTGACCCCCGATGGGCAAAGGTTTGTCGGATACAGCTTTTGTATTCAGTGTAACGATGCGATGCAATTGCCGTTAATATTTTAGGAATAGTATCTTCTGAATTTATCTTCGATTCTGCCTTAGGATACATTCGTTCACCATTGCGGATCTGTGGCGGGAGTAATGAAAATAAAATTGCACCTAAACTTGCAGGATTTTGAAGACAAAGTTTTTGTGCTGTTTTGATAATTGAAAGGGGAAGTGTTCGTGCATCAGGTTGTGCTTGCAGTTTACGGAGTGAAAACGTTGCTGTTTTAAGGGCAGTTTTCGCAGCAGATACTGGCTTAAATCCAATTACTACAGCCATTGTCTCTTGATTTCGAAGTGGAATAGAGATGATAGTACCCGCGTTGTATGACAACGCAGAATAGTAGGAAAGTGATTCAATACCGATACCTCGTTTTAGGGGAATAACCTCAATAACAAACATGGATGTTCAGTATAGCAAAATAGCTACGTAACGAGAAAAGATAGCTTCTTATTGACTCATACTTCGAGAGTGTAGAGTTAATTAAGCGTTGGAGACGTCCAGAAGTTTCTGCTGAACATAACTGTCTGCACAGCTAACGCTGAGGCAGACAGTTATGTTCTAGGTCAGCAGCAGAAACTTGGACGGAAGTTCGTAATAGTCGCTACGCTCGTTTACTCACTTCAAAACTCCTCTAAGTATCGTACCTCAGCACCTAATGAAGTCAGGCGTTCAACTAGGTTTTCGTAGCCTCGGTTGATGCTGTAAATGTTGCGTAAGACAGAGCGACCTGACGCTCCGAGCATTGCAATAAGAAGTATCGTAGCAGGGCGCAACGCAGGAGGGCAGACAAGTTCATTTGCTCGCAGTTTGCTTGGGCCGTTGATATAAATTCGATGGGGATCTGCAAGGACGGTGTCTGCACCTAGTTTGTCTAGCTCGGTAAAGTAAATTGCTCGCTTTTCATACATCCAGTCGTGAATGAGTGTTTGACCTGTGGCTTGCGTTGCGATAACTGCAAAGAAAGGGAGGTTGTCAGCATTTAAACCAGGGTAGGGCCGTGAGTGGATTTTTTCAGCTGACGCAGTGAGCTTACTTGGTTTTAGTTTAAGATCTACAAGTTTTGTAACGCCATTGTGTGACAAATATACTTTTGATTTTGAGTATTGGAGCCCCATTTTTTCAAGTACGAGAAGTTCAAGTTCAAGAAACTCAATTGGGCAACGAGTAATAGTAATTGGACTGTGCGTGACAATGGCAGCTGCGATAAAGAACATACTGTCGGTAGGATCTTCAGCTAGTGTGTAGGTAATGTCGGTATTGATACTTGAAACTCCTATCACGGTAAGGGTGGTTGTCCCAACTCCTTCTATTTGTACTCCGCAAGCTATTAAGAATGCACACATCTCTTGAACCATATAGTTTGCAGAAGCGTATTTGATGGTTGTTGTAGCGTTAGTTAACGAAGCAGCAAGGAGTGCATTTTCAGTGACCGTGTCACCTGACTCGTACAATATGATTTCAGATGGACATACAGGTTCTGAGGTTACTTTAAAGGCATCGTTTGTTGTTTCTATGTGTACTCCAAAATGTTCCAATGCATAGAAATGTGGACGCACTGTTCGACTTCCAAGTTTGCATCCACCTGACTGCGGAAGTGAAAACTTTTTTAGCTGGTGCATAAGCGGACCAATAAACATCACAATACTTCGTGTTTTTCGAGCAGCTTCAACGTCAATATTCTTAAGGTTATAGACTTTCGGAGGAGTGATGGTGATATTGTTCTCATTCCATTCAATTTTGACACCAATACTCTCAAGTACCTCAATGAGTCGGTAGACTTCTTCAATCCTCGGCATGTGCAAGAGTGTTGTCTTTCCTTTGTTAAGGAGTGATGCACACAGAAGTCCTACTGCGCCATTTTTAGAGGTGTTTGTCTCTATGATCCCGCCGAGTTTTTTACCACCGTGAATTTCAAGATTCATTGAACCAGGAGTTGGAGTAAGAAGGTTTTTATTGAGTGCTTTACTAATTTTTTTAATCATATCGGTGCTTATGTTTTGTTTACCACTTTCAATGCGTGCTATGGCGCTTTGAGTTGTTTTAATCTTTTTTGCTAAATCACTTTGTGTTAACCCAGCACTCTCGCGCACTAAGGTTATCCGTGAACCAATATGTTCCATATACCGGTAACTATATAGCATAGATGCTATATGTGTAAAGATTGCTATGAACAGGAGGGGTCTTGTGACTTTACGTTAAGGTGGAATAATAAAGATTCAGCCAGAAGGGAGAAGAGGAATGGCACAACTAGATCGGGAGAAACAGAAAGGGTCAGCTATGGCTGACATAGAAGCATATATGGTAGTTGGTCACCAAAATACAGATGACCATTTTGTGCACATTTTGATTTCCTCCTCTCTTATGAGTTATCAAAAAGCACATACAGCTATGCTGGCGCAGGCGAGAATTGATGGATTTCGCTTCAGTGTTGAACATGAGTTGATTGCAGGCATCATGTGCTCCAACTAAAACTGATGACGTGAGGTTTTTCGACCTCATACAGTGTGTTCTTTAAAGTGAGGGATGGGCGGCCAACTGGTCCGCCCTTTTCTTTTTCCCTAAACAAGCTACTATTAACCCTCATGTTTAAGTTTTTGTCTCCAAAAATAGGTATTGATTTGGGAACAACAAATATCTTGGTGTTTGTCCCAGGCCACGGCATTGTACTTAATGAACCGTCAGTTGTTGCGGTGTCTGACGATAATAAAGTCCTTGCTGTTGGTATTGAAGCAAAACGAATGATTGGACGTACTCCTGAAAGTATCCGAGCATACCGACCGATGAAAGACGGAGTAATTGCTGACTATAGGGTTACTGAAGCGATGCTCCGGTACTTTATCCGCAAAGCAGGTGGAAAGTATCAGATTTTTAAACCAGACGTCATGATCTCGGTTCCTGCAGGAGTTTCATCTACTGAAAAAAGAGCTGTGGTTGAAGCAGCTGCAAAAGCAGGTGCACGTAACGCATATGTGGTTAAAGAACCTATCTTGGCAGCAATTGGCGCTGGTGTACCTATATATGAACCGCAAGGGCACATGATTGTTGATATTGGAGGAGGAACCATTGACGTTGCGGTGATTTCACTTGGAGGTATTGTTGCAGCGAACTCAGTTAAGTGTGCAGGGAACAGAATTGACGCTGCAATCATCGACTACATTAAAAAGAATCGCAATTTAGCTATTGGGGATAAAACTGCTGAAGATATTAAAATCCAGATTGGATCAGCCTTACCACTTGAAGAAGAGCTCGTTATGGACATTAAAGGACGCGACCTTATTTCAGGACTTCCACGAACAACGGAAGTACGTACCAACGAAATTGTGCGTGCAATCTCACGTGAATTACGTGACATGGTAAAAGCAATTAAAGATGTGTTTCAAGAAACGCCACCAGAGTTAGCCGCTGACATCATCGACAACGGAATCATTATGACCGGAGGCACCTCACAGCTACGTAATTTCCCTGAGTTGGTTAAACGAAGAACGGGAGTGAAGGCACTTCTTGCCGATCAGGCATTGTTTTGTGTGGTGAAAGGGACGGGGATTGCGTTGGAACACTTGGACACCTATAAACGCACCATCATGACCAAACGCTGATTTTCTAGTATCTGCTTTGTTGGGCTACAGAAATTTTCACTCTACGTACTACAACGTACGTGTCGCAAAAATTTCTTTGCCCGCCTCACATATCCAGAAAAAATCAGCGTTTATCGTTGTAACTTCTTGAGTAGTAATAATTATAAGAAAATTTCCTATAGTAAACAGATGCAAAGTTTTAATTCAAAGTTTAGAGGAAATGACTATCTCGAACAATGGGAGCGCGTAAGACGATGGCACCGAAAAGTAAAAGAAGTTGAAGAAAACATATACCAAAACAACGGAGTCAGCATTGAAGAACAAGAAGATTATTTGTATATATTTTTTCTTCAATTATATAATCTTAAGGACTGGATTAAAAAATCAGCTAAAAATACAGCTATTGAAAATTTATTTAGCAAGGATACAGGAGTACAAAATTTTATGATTGTCGCAGATTTTGTCAATAATGTTAAACATTTTGATAACTCAAAGTGCGTGCGACTTTCTACAGAGACTTTCTTGATTAGCAGAGATGCACAATCGGGAGGAGGTGGTCCAGTACATACTTGGTGGATTCAGACATCTCAGGACAGAGTTAATGTATATATTCTTGTTGATGAAGTTTATTGTGAGATGGAAAAATTTATGATGGCGCAGAATCTTCTTAAAAATGAGCAGTGAATATAGTATTGTTTACATTCAAAACTTACTTCGTTGTTTCGTAGACTTTCTGTTTCCCACACGCCACTACATCATTTTTACTCTCAACCACATATACTATAGAGATGCGGGAATCTCTATTGAAGCAGTTTTCTTCGCCGCAGGAGGAGATTGCGTATCTACGTGAACAAATTGCGCAAAAGGAGCGTGAGGTTTTTTCGAGGACTCCGGAGATTGATGCGTCAGAAATGGAGTCGATAGCAAAACAGCAGTTGTTTGAGTATGGGACATTTACGCCAAACTCGATTCTCTCTAAAGACCATCAACTCAAGGACGTCGAACTTGCAGCGTCTATTGAGCACATCAACTCCTCTGACCACCCTATTGAGGACATTCTGAAAGTTGCCCAAGAACGCGGAATATATAACGCACTTTCAGTGCTGGAAAAAACAGCAAACGCGTTTACCACAGACGAAGTTCACTGTCGTCTGATTGAGCTCATCAAGTCGGGAGTAAAACTCCAAAACATGAAAGAAGGAGTGCCTCCGTGGCAAGTGCTTCACATGACACTCTTTGAGGTGTCGCTTCCCGAGGCAAGCAGCGATGATGGAGGCCAAGCACTTTCCGAACTCATCGCGAAGATGGAGCAGTTTTACGCGGGTATGCAAGCGGTAGGTACAAGTAAGAAGCGGGAGCACTTCGCACTTGAGGTGTCTGTTGCAGAGGGGAGTGACGACATCATTTTTTACGTTGCTGTGCCAAACCAATACGTCGACCTTTTTGGAAAACAGATTCTCTCGCTCTACCCGCACGCAGTCATCACCGAGCAAAAACACGACTACAATATCTTCACTGAAGGTGGAGTAGGGCTCGTTTCTGTTGCTACGCTCCACAAGTATCCACTCTACCCACTTTCTACTAAAGACGCGTTTGAGTCAGACCCACTTGCGGTACTTCTTAACGCTTTTTCTAAAATTGAGAAAGAAGGTGGTGGGGCGTCGCTACAAGTACTTATCCGTAAAGCACACGAATCGCATCTTTCTTCTTATGAGGGAGTTATCCATCGTGTACGTGATGGTGAAAAAGTGAAAGACGCAATTACGCGAAGTTCAATTGGAGGTGAAGTCTTTCTGACGATGAAAGACATGATAATGCCCGCAAAGCCAAAGAAAGACGGTACGTTGCCACACAGCGAAGTGGATCAAGATGCACTTGAGCTTTTTACTGAAAAAGTGAAGTCGCCACTCCTTGAAGTGGTAATACGAGTTGCAGTTTCAGCGAAGACACACGAGCGGGCAGAACAAATCATTTCTGAAATTGAAGCAACGTTCCATCAGTTTGAAAAAGCACGCAGTCAGGCAATACTTTTCAAGCGACTTGAAAAAAGTGCTTTAAGTCAAGAGATAAAAGCGTACTCCTTCCGTGACTTTAGTACTAAGTATGTGCTCCCGCTTTCAATGTGTGAACTCGCAACGATGATTCACTTCCCCGGAGATGACGGTATTGCCTCTCCTCAGTTTAAGCAGTCTCGTTCTAAAACTGCTGCAGCTCCAACGGAAATGCCTACTATCGGAACTCTACTCGGTGTAAATAGTCACCGTGGTACGCAAAAAGAAATCTATATTACTCCTGAAGACCGTCTTCGTCATTTCTACATCATAGGGCAAACAGGAACAGGAAAGACAACGCTCATGAAAAATATGATTGTGCAGGACATTCACGACGGCGCGGGAGTCTGCTTTATTGACCCTCACGGAACCGACATTGAAGACATCCTTGGTTCAATTCCTGAAGACCGCAGAGATGATGTTATCTACTTTGACCCATCAAAGCAAGACAAAGTAGTTGCACTTAACATGCTTGAGTATGACTACAGCAAACCTGAACAAAAGACGTTTGTGGTAAACGAACTGTTTTCGATTTTTCAGAAGCTCTATGGAGGTAACCCAGAGTCAATGGGACCAATGTTTGAACAATACTTCCGCAACGCAACGCTTCTCGTCATGGAAGACCCAGAAAGTGGAAACACACTCATGGACATTTCGCGTGTCATGGTTGACAGCGCATACCGCAGACTGAAACTTTCTAAAGCAAAGAATCCTGTCGTCAAACAATTCTGGACGGAGATTGCGACGAAAGCAGGAGGAGAGGCATCGCTTGAAAACATCGTGCCCTACATTGTCTCAAAGTTTGACGTCTTCACTGCAAACGACTACATGCGTCCGATAATCGGTCAGCAACGCTCAGCGTTTAACTTCAGAGAGGTAATGGATAACCGAAAAATTCTTCTTGTAAACCTTTCAAAGGGGCGGATTGGAGAAATTAACGCAAACCTCATCGGTATGATTATGGTGGGGAAGATACTTATGGCGGCACTCTCAAGAGTAGATGACGCAACAAAGTCATTTCCACCGTTTTACCTGCACATGGATGAGTTCCAGAACATTTCTACGAACTCAATTTCAGCCATTCTCTCTGAAGCGAGAAAGTACAAACTCGGACTGACTGTTGCGCACCAGTTTATCGCGCAGCTCGATGAAGACATCAAAGACGCAGTCTTCGGAAACGTTGGGTCTATGGCGGTGTTCCGTGTGGGTCCAGACGACGCACAGTTTCTAGAGCATCAGTTCAAACCTACTTTTGACAGTAACGACCTTATGAACGTCCCAAACCGTGTGGCCTACGTGCGCGCTCTGGCTAACGGAACCCCGACACGACCGTTTAGTATGAACACAGCTGCTCCAAGAGAAATCAACCTAGAGAATGTTCGCGCCCTCATCGAACACAGCTACGCCCGCCACGGTCGCCCGCGAGAGGAAATCGAAGCAGAAATCATGGAACGCTACAAGAAGGATGATACAATTAAATTAAATCCGTTTGGGTAATTAAAGTATGTCAAACTCTGAACAATTAAAAAATCCTGGGAGACGAAGCTTTATGTTCGGTGGAGGAACAACTGAGGCACCTATACGTATTGAACCATGGTTTGAAAATAAAGACGTTGGAATTCAAGAAGAAACGCCACTTGTTTTAACTATCGAAAACACAACTCAGACAAGTGAAGTGACTTCCTCACTTTTTCAACCTAAGCAAATGGTTCATCAACTTGATCAACTCATTGCATATACACGAAACTTGCGAGAAGAAACAGGAGTATCACACAAAGATGCAATGAAAGAAATGCAGGATTTTTATGATACACGCACAAAAATTCGACAGATTCGAAGTCGCATCAAAAAAATTAAACAAGGAAGGGAAAGTGATGAAGATGTTTCAGAAATTAAAAAGCTTTGGGACGAAATGACCACAAGTATTAATTCATTTGAGGGCGGGTTACATAAAAATGAAATTGCAACAAATAGTGCAAAAAGTGATGAGTCAGTGGTTTTGGAGAAAGATACAAAATTTAGTGAAAGACTTCTTTTACGGAATGATTGGAAACAAAAGAAACAGCAGTTTGAAACTGAGAATGCTACATATCTACAGTCTGAAAAAGAACGCCGAGAAAGTCAGACGAAAATCGGATCAATTAAAGAAAAATTTGCATTCTGGAAGAAAGAGAATAAACCAGCTTCACTATTACTCTCTGAACAATCATATCAACTTGCTCGGAAAGAGTATGCGCAGCAACTACATACAGCAATGAGAGAAAGAACTATAAAAGCTCACGGTGTGTATGACGTGAAGGGTATTGTAGAAACTGAGCAGAATATTGATACAGCATTTGCAAACCGATTTGTACTTAAAGCAGCACATGACAAAGCAAAACAGGAAGAAATGTTTGTTCCCGAAGGTAAACGTTCACAAATGCTTCTGGGAATGAGGGAGGGTTTGCGAAAGCATAGTCGTGCAATAAAATATGGCAGCATTTTTGCAACTACAGGTATAGCCATAGTTTCAGGTGGTTTCTTTGCAGGAGCAAACGCGCTTCTCGGACGGACTATTTCGATGAAGCTCGCAGCAGGTGGCGCTGTAGCCGGAAGCTATTTAGGCGCATACATCGGTAGCGCTATTACACAAAACAGAGAAAATAAGCGCAACGTGAGCATGAGGAAAGCTCAGAAAGGATTTGATGTCTCTAGGATAGAACAATTTGAAGCTGATTATTTTAAAAATTATAAAGCTTTTGAGCGTGCAGCTTCGAACGAAAGAAAGTATGCAATAGGTGGAGCAGTCATCGGTGGACTTGCCGGTTCTGCACTCGGAGGAAATCTCGACATTTCAGAAGCTCTTGAAAAAAATTCTTATGAAGGACTTGGCTCAGTAAATGAATATATTGGGCAAAAAGATTTTCATGAATCAAATACTGCAAAACCAGAAACAATACTAAAAACTCAATACAATACTGTAGGCTCAATGAATGAGTACTTGTCACCAACAGATCCTCATGAGCTCAGTATGCGCAAAACTGAAACTGAAGGAAAGATACTTGATAGAATGGTTCAAACAGAGAAAGGAGATCTTCCTCCAAAAGTTGATAGAGACCACTTGATCAAAGATATTGAGAAAGTTCTTGAAACAGAGCCTCCACAGAGTGAAGAAGTAATCGTAGAGCAAACCCCAGACATCCACTATACCTTCACCCCAGGAGACAAAATCAATACTGTTAGTGAGGCGCTATGTTCACTAATTGAACAGAATCCAGCATTAATTCATGGTGACCAAACTACAGCCGAAGCCTTGCGTGACTTTCATCACGAGATTGAACATTTAAAGACTGAAAACCCGGATGCATACGAAGACCTGCTCGACCAAATGGGCATCACTTCAGGAAGTATTGATGAAGTTGGAGCAGGGAAGACGTATAACTTTGCTCCGCTGTTTGAGTATCTTAACAATCTTCCAGAATAAACTTGTATGCAAAATAACATCTTAGAGAAAAATATTGTTCAGATTCTCGGTATTGAAACACTAGAACCTAAAGAACAGGCTTTGTTTTTGGAGGAGATTGGCGAAACAATACTCGATGCGGTACTTGTGCGTCTTACCAGTGTCATGACAGAGAGTGAAGTAGACGCGCTCTCGCAGTACCTTGAAACACAACCTGAGCCACAGGTACTCCTGGCACATGTCTTTGAGCACTTCGCAGACGCAGAAACAATTCTAGCTGAAGTAGTGACCGAATTTAAAATTGATGCAGTTGCGATTCTTGAAGAACTACAAAATAAAAAATAATTTGTACACAGATTAGTGTAGGCACGAAACGTTAACAGTGTTGTATACTACGTGTAATGCAAAGTGGAACAACAGGTTCTTTGGGGGGTAGTTCTTTACTAGTGCGAGAGGCACAAATGCCTTTTGACGTGAAAAAAGAATCTGATGTCATCGCGCTCCTAAAACACATCCACCAAAACCCTATTGACCCTGAAGTTAAAAATAGTATTCGTGACGCAGTATTTCTCTACCGTCAAGACTTTAGCTCTACTTCACTAGAGTCACTTAAAAAAGTTTGTAGTTTGGTTGCTATAGAAGTGCACAGTTGCGACGTTTCGGAGAACGCAGTCACGAAAGCTAAAACTCCTAATCCTCGTTTTAATAGTGGCAGACCACTACCTTCGTTTGGTACAGTAGTTGTAAAATCTGAACCAATTACTGTGCCAGAGACAAAAGTAAGTGGTGTAAACACTGTTCCACTTCGAAAAATTGTAGTACCAACTTTTGATGTACCAACTCCTGTTGCTCCAGAACTTCCAAAGCCTGCTGAACCAGTTGTTGTAGTTCTCCCTACCTCAGTAGTATCGCCTGTTGTAGAAGTACCTGTACCTGTAATCGACCTTAGTGCAGCACAAGCTCGTATTTCTGAAATCAAACATGCGGTGAATGCAAAAGTAGGTAACCCAGTCAATCTTATCGATTCTCACAATGAAGTAGGGCGTACATACATGAACGCTCTGCTCGATGCAATGAAAAAAGCAAATGGTGGCGTACCAGGTGAGCTTGCATCAGCAATGGTAGTACTGGAAACTGCGTACGCGGGAGTACAAACCGCACTAGACGGTGTGACCGCTGCCCCTGTCGCACAAAAAGTGGAGGTACCAATATCAGCACAAGTCTACG
>JAYSUD010000007.1:0-78463 GCA_043719295.1 bacterium | reverse complement strand
ATACGAAGCGGGTAAATAGCTAACGCTTGCGGGTCGCCCAAAGTTGCTTTTCGTTTTAATGATAAAATATCAAGCGAAAAATACGCTAGAGTCAGCCCAGAGAAAATTGCTGAGCAGATGATTAGAAGCAGTGATATTAGATAAATCACAAAGGAAAATTACACCGGTGTTCCTCCCAAAAATGAATTAACAATCATGAGGAGTACAAACCCTGCGAGTGCTAAAATTAGAAATCTCATATATCAAATAGAGTACCATCTTT
Source organism: bacterium (assembly GCA_043719295.1). GTDB lineage: Bacteria > Patescibacteriota > Minisyncoccia > Phycocordibacterales > UBA918 > OLB19. The sequence continues at coordinate 78,201 of JAYSUD010000007.1, read as the reverse complement.
TTTAATTTTGTACACAAAAATAACCTCCAGCGAAGCTAGAGGTTTTTTTTGCTTTAATCCTCAATTACAGAAAGGTTTTCAGAATTTAGTGCAGCGCTAGGCGCGCAAGGAAATGGATATGAACCGTACTTCTTGTACGGTGAGCTGTTCATTTACCGCAGCGCAACAACGCGATGTGCAAATTCTGAAGACCGTCTCTATTTTGTAACGAACGTCAAAGCCATCCCTTTCTTATCTGCGCGGCCGGTGCGGCCGATGCGGTGCACATAATCCTCATACGCATTTGGAAGGTCGTAATTGATTACGTGTGATACGTCGTCTACGTGAATACCACGTGCCGCTACGTCAGTAGCTACGAGTACTTGGACGCGACCACCTTTAAAGTTTTGGAGGGCACGTTGTCGTTGGGGGTGACTCTTGTTCCCGTGAATGGCGTCAGATTTGATACCGGCCCGTGAAAGTTCTTGTGAGAGTTTTTCTACACTGTGCTTCATTGCCCCAAAGATAATCACGCGAGTAAAATCTGGTTTTTTAAGAAGTGCCGTTAACGTATCAAACTTAGTGTGTGGTTCGTAGTACACAACGTCTTGCGTAATACTGCCGGTAATATCCTTCTTGCGAACTGAAACCGTAATAGGGTCATTCATAAATTCATGGATCAATCCCTTAACTGTGTCAGACATAGTTGCTGAGAAGAATAGGGTCTCGTGTGGGTCTGGAACATCTTTTAGAATCGCACGCATGTCATGGATGAATCCCATGTCGAGCATTCGGTCAGCTTCATCAAGTACTACTGTACGGATGCTTTGTGGCTTAAGGTGTCGTCGATCAATAAGGTCAAGCACGCGTCCTGGTGTACCAATAATAAAGTGATTGTTTCGACGAAGTCCTTGAATTTGTGGACGGATGTTTGTTCCTCCTACACACACGGTCGAAAATAACTTAAAACCAGCTGAAAGCTTTTTAAGTTCTTCATCAATCTGTAACGCTAGTTCTCGTGTAGGTGCCAAGATAAGTGTTTGTCGACTATATTGCTTGATTGTTTTTTCAATAAGGGGAATCAAGAATGCTGCTGTTTTACCTGTTCCTGTTTGAGCCAAGCCAATAACATCATTTCCGTTGAGAATTTCAGGGATGATTTGATCTTGAATTGGAGTTGGAATAGTCATTCCTGAATTAGTGATAGCAAACGCTAGTTTCTTATCAAGTCCAAATTCAGTGAATTTATGTTTTGCAACATAGACTTCCTCAACTGTTTCAACGGGGTTTTTGTTGATGAATTGTGATGGGTCGAAGGTCGGCATTTTTCGTCCACCTCGGCCTCCTCCTCTGCTTCCAGATGAAGAACCACCTCGGTATCCCGAAGTTGGTGGTCGATGTGTAAAGTTTGAGCCTCCACGGTAATTGCCTCCACCACTTCGTGGTGATGCAGAGTAACTACTTCCACCACTTCGGGGAGCATAACTTGAACTGCCTCCTGCAGCTCGTGGTGTATATGAGGCAGGGCTTCGTCCTCCTGATCGTTGGTGTGTATGACTGGTACTTCTTGATGCTGAACTATATCCACCTCGTGAAGAAGTAGAGTGTCCACTGGAAGCACCGCTCCGACTGGGTCGGTTGGGTGTTGAATTCATTATGTAATTTTGTTATGAAGCCATTTCAGGCTTCGGGCTGTGCAGGTGATAAATATAAACTCTGTAAAGTTGTTACAGGTTTGTCTCAAGAGCCCTACACGAGTTTCTTAAGGTGGTAGGAGCATAACACGCATGATACGTCGCGTCAAACTTTATTCTGAGGACTTGCAAGGGAATACCTTGACACTACAGCACTTTGAGTGTTTAATATGGTTTGCTTTTGATCTTGCGGGCCGGCGTTTTCCGGATAACCGATCACAAATAAATGAGGCAGAGAAATGGGATTTCTTTCAAGAGAACCATCGGTATCAGCATTCAAGCTGGTGTCAGACACGTGCATCGAGGTTAATTTGGGAATTCCTCCTAAGTTCCCTGGTGGTGCGACAAAAATTCAGTCAAACCTTATGTTAGGTATTGGATGGGTCACACTTGAACACCGTGACGGTGCTCTGTATGTCGACAATGTGCAGATTGATCCGAAAAATGGACTAATATTGCATCCAAACTTCATGGAACCACTGCTGTTGTATCAGGCGACAATGATTCCTGAGTCATGGAAAGACATCGGAATGAGGGTCTACTGCAAAGGTGTTGTGTTTGGGTATAGTGACACAGACCGGACATGCACCAGATACATTACTTGGTGTCAAAGCCAGTGGTTTGCTGGCGAAGAAATAAGCGCAGTGCAACAATAAAAACAAGGTATGAGATGACTAGACATACCCTACCCGACGCCTTTCTTTTGGCGTCGGGTTTTGATATTTTTTTGGTACACTAGCTACATTGTAGAAAATATGCCTCGGAACACGATGAAAAAAAGATTTAGTTTGAAAGATCATTTGTTTAATGTGGATACGGTGACGTATCTTGGTGACTTATTTCATAAGACTGATTTGAGTTTTGATACTAAAAAGTTTGTAAAAGAGGTGATAGCAGGATGTGTATCACGCGAACTTAAAGAAAGGATTGTGTTGATTGCTGAAGTTTTAGAACAGCATCTTCCAAAGGATTTTAAGAAGGCGACACAGATTATTGCTAAAGCGCTACCACCGCCACTTGACCCATCAAAGATTGACAATGATTTTGGAAGTTTTATCTTCGCACCACTTGGGGAGTATGTAGTTCGTAATGGGTTATCAAGAGAAAATCTCACCGTTTCTTTGCCTTTGCTCTATGAATTAACACAGCGATTTTCAATGGAAGATGCAATGCGAGCTTTCTTAAATGAATTTCCAAAAGAAACATTGGCAATCTATAAAAAATGGGTAAAGGACAAGAATTATCATGTACGACGGTTGGTATCAGAAAGTACGCGCCCATTTTTACCGTGGTCAAAACGGATTGGTATTGATAGAAATACGCCGATGCAATTTCTTGACTTACTCTATAGAGACACAACTCGCTACGTAACCCGATCGGTAGCAAATCACCTTAACGATATTTCAAAGCAAGACCCTTTGTTGGTTTTAGAGACACTGAAGCGATGGAAGAAAGAAGGGAAACAAGACGCCAAAGAATTAGAATGGATGACGAAGCACGCGTTACGGACTCTGTTAAAGAAGGGGAATATGGAAGCTTTGGCGTTGCTTGGGTATCAAGCGTCGGCGCCTATTACCGTGGAGCAGTTTGCGTTATTCTCAAACAGAATTGAAGTAGGGGACACAGTGACCTTTTCTTTTGGTCTTATTGCACAAGAAGATGCCTTGCTTCGTATTGATTATGCAATTGATTTTCTAAAAGCAAATGGAGCTCATAAACCAAAAGTATTCTCGATTAAAAAAATACAACTCATAAAAGATCAGAAAATTTCGGTTGTTAAAAATCATAAACTACGCGCTGATGCAACAACCTTTACTTTATACAGAGGTGTACATAAAGTTACATTGTTAATAAACGGAATGAAATATGATTCACTTGAATTTATAGTTCACTAAAATCGAAAAATACTTCTTCGAAATCTTCAATGTATCCTCGTTTGTTTACCTTGATTCCTTCACGTTTGTAGAGTTTTTTTCGGACAGCTTCGTATTCATCACTCATCCAAACTTTGCCTCCTGCATAGACAATACGATGCCACGGTATTGTCCTTGGGTTTGGAGCTTTTGATAAAATCCCTGAAATACTTCGCGATGCCATAGGACCCGCTCCGGCCGCTTTTGCGATAGTTCCATAGGTAGTCACTCTGCCTTCGGGGATACAAAGCGCTAACTCCCAGACTTTTTGTGAAAAACTTCCTTCCATATTAGGTGTCTAGTATATCAAATCTACGTTATACCGTGTTTGTATGTGGTATGGTAAAGCTATGAGAGTTGCTCTTATTTTAGGCTTTATAACGGTGCTTATTGCACTTTCACTTTTTACCAATATGTTTCGAATGTTCAAAAGTATTCTCCTTATCATACAAACTACTCCGTACGAGCAGACGGTTGCTGGTGATAAACGGATACTGATTGTAGGGGATAGTACTGGATACGGAACTGGAGTCTGTGATCCGCGCCTTAGTGTTGCAGGGTTGATAGGAAAAAACTTCACTTCATACTCTATTAGTAATGACAGTAGTAATGGACGAACTATTGCTGGTGGAATTGAGGTGCTTCAAAAACTGGCACAAGATGACCACTATGAACTTATCTTGTTACAAATTGGTGCAAACGATATTTTGCAAAAAAGGGATGTTGAAATAGTTCAAAGAGAACTATCTACTTTATACAAAGAAGCAAAAAAGCATTCGAAAAATGTAGTGATGCTTTCAAATGGAAATATTGGAGCATCATACGCATTTAAAGGTAAAGAAGCAGAAACATATACTGCACTTTCGCGTATATTTAGAACTCTATATATGGACACTGCAAAACTCCATGAGGTCGTGTACATCGATTTGTTTGAAGAACCACAAGATGATGTGTTTGTACAAGATCCAAAAAAATACACTGCTTTTGATGGATTACATCCAAGCGAAGAAGGGTATGCCGTTTGGTACAAGAAACTACAGCCAGTGCTTAGAGAAATGTTGAAATAAATCATTTCTTTCTTGAATACAAGTTGTAATGTACTAAAACTTTCGAAAGTCGTTCATATACTAGGCGCACAAGGAAATTTTTCCGAGCCCTACTTTGCTGTAGGGTGAGGAAAAATTTCCGCAGTGCAACAACGTAGATGAGTGGCTTTCGAAAGTTTTAGATTTCGCAGGTGAGACCACAAGACTCCGCCGGAGGATCCCCACGTTCAGGACAATTTCCTGAATAGAGACACGAGTCCTCAGTTATTTCCTCTTGGTACTCGACTATATCAGGGGATTTTGGGTCTCCGTAATAAAGGAGAATCTGATCTTCTTCTCTAATAATATATGTTGCAACATCTGTTTTTGGTCGCCCATTAACATAGAGCTTTAGTGTGTTGGTTGCATCATTGCATAACTGCGTTCCTGTATCCATAGTCAAGCAGGTGTCGGTGAGTGTAAAGCCAATTGAAGATAGAAATTCGATAAATGTAACCTCCTTGGCGTGACGATGAATCACGTTATCAAAGCCATCATGAAGGTGAATTTTTGGATGTTTGATACTCTCTTTACTTGATTGATATTTCTCTCCAGTTAGGTCAACTTTATTTCCGAGTACATAAAATGCAAAGTCGGCATGTACATGGACTTCAGTACTTTGTAGTTGTTGCACATACGAACGTATGTCGTCGTAAAAAATAATTAATGCAACTGCTGTTACTAATAGTACAGCCCCTATGATTCCGGCGATGTAGGGGATTTTTTCTCTTGAAAGCATAGGATACAGTATAGCCTATCTGCATAACGTTTATATGGACGCTATAGAACTTACAAAAACGAGTGCAATTCGAGGCGTGCAAGTAAAATAAGACGAGTCGTACGCATAGTACGGTGAGGAATATTTTGCGTAGCACAACGAAGAAGTGTGCCGTTTCTGTAAGTTCTATTAGAGTGAAAGAAAGTTCTGTTACAAACGTCATAAAGAGTACTATGGTTATTTTACGTATTTTTTCACAAATCCTCGTGTTGTTTATCGGAGCTTTAATTATTTTTAACTCATTCCCAATTTTTGCGTTTGCTGCGTCTTCTAGTGATGCAGATTTGGAAGTAGCGGGATGGATTCCGTATTGGAATGATTCGCGTGGGATAAAAGATGCAACCAAGAATATCAAGAAAATTGATATGGTATATCCATTTTCATTTGAAATACAAAGTGACGGAACACTTAAAGATAAGGCTGGGATGGATGCCAAAGAATGGAAGAAGTTTGTGAAAATGGCACAAGGAAAGGATGTGAAAGTGGTACCAAGCATCATTTGGTTTGAAGGCGGGGAAATTCATGCAAACTTAAGTTACCCTGAGCTCCGAAAGAAGCACATTGAAGAAATTATGAAAATGGTTGATGACGGAAATTATGACGGAGTAAATATTGATTATGAGTCAAAGCTTTCAAGTACAAAAGATCACTTCTCAGCATTTTTAACAGAACTTAAAGAAGAACTTGGAGATGATCGAATTCTTGCATGTACCGTTGAGGCACGAACACCTCCCGAATCACTCTATAAAGATGTGCCAAAGGTACTTCTCTATGCAAATGATTTTAAGGTAATAGGTGACGTATGTGACACCGTTGAGATTATGGCGTATGACCAACAGCGTGCTGATTTAAAACTCAATGAGTCAAAGTCAGGAACTCCGTACATGCCAGTTGCGGATGTAGACTGGGTAGAGAAAGTAGTAAAGCTTGCACTTAAAGAGATACCTGAAGAAAAAATAATGCTTGGTATTCCAACCTATGGACATCACTATGAGGTGACTGTTGGTCCTAACTGGTATAAAAACTATCGTAAAATTGGTGCACTTAACGTACCTGACATTCTTGATGTTGCAAAAGAGTATAAAGTAAAAGGAAGTCGCAACAAGGCAGGGGAGATGAGTTATACATATATTCCGAAGTCATCTTCAGTTGTATTCCCTAAAAGTTTAAAAATCCCCCAAAACACTCCAATCGGTGAAACGGTCGCAGCAAAGGCATTGGCACTTGCAAATAAAACAGGACAAGACATTAAGTTCAATATGGCTTGGTATAGTGATGCAGGCGCAATGGGGGATAAAATCAAGCTTGCAAAAGAGTACAACCTACGTGGAGTTGCATTTTTTAAGTTTGATGGAGAAGAAGACAAGAATGTGTGGAAGTTGCTAAAATAATGTGTTGAGTATCAAAAAAAGTAGCATAAAACTACTTTTTTCTGTACAGGCAGACGTACATGTGAAATTGACAAAAGGGGGTGTTGTGAGACACTAGGAATCTAAATGGTTTTATGGTCGAATCACAAGACACTCCTTCATCGTATTACCGTCCTGACATTGATGGACTCCGAGCACTTGCAGTAGTTGCGGTTGTACTTTTTCATGCAAACATTCCTGGTTTTTCAGGAGGTTTTGTCGGGGTAGACATTTTTTTTGTCATTTCAGGTTTTCTTATTACCTCGATACTCGTACGTGAAATGGAGCGTCGGACTTTCTCGTTGCTCACCTTTTTTGAACGGCGTGTACGAAGAATTGTCCCTGCTCTTTTTTTTATGGTACTTGCAACGTTAGTTGTAGGATACTTCGTTTTGCTATTTCCAATTGATTACCGTGAATTAGGACAGTCTGCTCTTGCGCAAAGTATTTTTTTAGCGAACTTTTTTTTCGTGAGAGAAGGTGGGTATTTTTCGCCACTGGCTGAGAATATTCCTTTGCTGCATACATGGACCCTTGCTGTTGAAGAGCAATTTTATATTGTCTTTCCAATTTTCTTGTTTCTTATTTGGCGTTTTTGTAATACATATCTTCTTCCAATTTTAGTAGTTTGCATGAGTGCTTCTTTTGCACTGAGTATATATTTACTTAACGTATCGCCCCAAGAAAGTTTCTCACTACCGTTTTTCCCCGATATTTGGGGTAACGCAACAAATGCCAAAGTTGCGTTCTATTTACTTCCTTCTCGTGCGTGGGAATTTGTTATCGGTGGGCTTATTGCAGTAACTCATGTGGCGATACATAAAAAGTATCACGCAACGGTTCTCTCGGTACTTGGACTTGGGGCGATTATGTATTCCATACTTTTCTATGATAAATCGACCGTGTTCCCTGGTATTGCAGCGTTACTTCCCGTATTAGGTTCAGTTGCCCTTATTATCGCTCATACAAAACAGAAAACGTTTATTGGACAATTCCTCTCGTTTCCCTTGTTTGTGGGGATTGGGTTAATTTCTTATTCTCTCTATTTGTGGCATTGGCCAATTCTAGTCCTTACCAGACAGTATCTAGATATAGAGTTGTCATCGCAACTGACTGCGCTCCTTATTGCTATTTCTTTTGGTGTCGCCTACCTTTCGTATTGTTTTATTGAAACTCCATTTCGTAGAAAACAGATATGTGCTGGAAGGACTTCGATGCTTGTTGTTGGGCTTGGAGCTATAGGTATACTCGCACTCCTAAGTATCTTGATTGTGAAAAATGAAGGGTTTGTAAACAGGGCTCCTGTTGAAGCGCGAAATATCGCAACCGCTGCGGTAGATTTTGGATCACGGAGAAATGAATGTTTTGTTAACTCCTTTAGTGTTACTGATGAACCGTGTGCATTAGGAGTACAAGATTCAGAAAATGTTTCTTTTGTTTTATGGGGAGATAGTCATGCTGGGGGAATACTTCCTCTGATTGATACAATGGCAAAGGAGTACGCATACAAAGGTGTTTCGTTTATCTCTCCGGGTTGCCAGCCTGCATTGCAAACGTCAGATGCAATTGAAAGAAATGCTTGCGACAAAGTTAATAAATTAGCAGTTTCATACATTCAAACGCATGCCATTACACATGTTCTTATTACTGCACATTGGGTCGGTACTGAGAAAAATCTTATTGATATCATCGCGTTCTATGAATCTAAAGGGGTGCATTTTACTATTATTCACGAGCCACCGATGCAGACCAATTTTGATATGCGAAAGGCATTCTATGCAGTGGCTAAAGGAAAAAATATTTCTGATGTAAGTATCTCTTTTGAAGATTATAAAAAAAATCAAGCATCAGCAATCGCTATGGTAGAGGAATTACTTAAGTTTCAGAGAGTTACAACTATTGATCCTGCATCGCTATTGTGTGATGACTCTAAATGTAACATTCTGCTTGATGATCTGTTTATCTATTACGATAACCGTCATCTTAATGTTGCTGGTGTACATTTTTTGAAGCCATTGTTTAAAGAATTCTTCGAGAGTTTGGATAGTCCGTATTAGAAAAGAAGTACGTGCATAGCTTGGGTTGCCATATCAAATTAAATAAAGTGGCATTCTTTAAGTTCAATAGAGAAGAGGTTAAGAATGTATGGAAGTTGTTGAGGTAACTCTCGGCAGGCGAATAATTTTTCTTTAAGTTATTTCCTGAGCATAAATTTTAAGAAATTATAGTATATATTTCACCTTGCTTTTTAAATTAAGAGGAGTAAGATTTGCGGCTGTCTGGTAGACATTAAGTAACCAGAGAAGAAACAACGAGATACAGGAGTGAGACCAATGCCAATGACAGTTACAACAGTTGAGCGGATGCGTCAACTTGACAGCGTTCTGGACACCATGTTGCCTTCCGGTTCATCCGAAGGCCTTCGTGAACTACACAACTTACTGTTACGTGATGGCGTATGTGAATCCATCGATCCTGGAAGGATCAACATCAATGGCAAAATGGGGTGCATCATGTGTGCTGACCCCAACCGACAGGGTCATATGCACGACGAAATGCACCGGTTCTTTCATCCCAACGCACACAGGAATAGCGTGGCCCCCATCAAGATCTTTGGTGGACCTCTCCTCTTCTTAGTGAATGGGGAGAAAGCGGAGGATGTTCCCCTTTCTCCAGATGCTGCAGCGGACGCTATGTCCCAGCTTCTCATCGGTCAAAGGATCGCAAAACTGAACAGCTATGCGTTGATCTTCCATTTCCCCTGTGGATTTGCCTGTCGGACAGGCAAGACACGTCGCGAGGTCATTGCCTCATTCCCCGAGGCGAAGGTCAAGATTAGACAGACATGGAGGGATGCGGACATCCCGCAACTCAAGAACATTGTCGGCCTACTCCACTTCGACTTCGGAGGGGGAGAGATGGCGATGGTCCGTATCGCCAAAGGTTATGTTGCAACCTGGTTGAAGAACAATGAGGGGAAATACCCCGAATTGCTCGATGTGCTCTGAAGACTGATGAAACCAGACTAGGCGCGATTCAAAAGAACCGCGCCTTTTCCTATGTAACTAATACAATTATAACCGATTACTAAAGAGTGTGAAATTTTCGTGTATCCGCATGTACTACTCCTGCAAGTGTATGTAAATAAGGGACAAGTTCAGGGACACCTTCACGAATAGTTTTCTCAGCTTCTCGGAGAAGATACCGTACCTTTTCTTCTTTTAGATTCCAACCTGCACTCCCTTCTTCTCCTCGGTATAATGCGGCAATCAATAGTAAGATGCCAGTATCTTTTGGTATTCGTCCAGCACTTATATTTCCAAGCACGATAGTACCAGCTGTTTTAACAGCATTAGGCCATTCGTGTGAGTATGGGCCAATAATAAGTGCAGTATTTGGTAAGTGCAACCAGTCGAACCCTCGTCCAACCGCAATTACTTGCTCTCGATGCTCAAGATCAATTGGTTCACGTCCTGAGACTCGTAACTTACTAATGTGACTGATATTTCCTTCGATAAGTGGCAGAAGATCAGACATCATTTTTTTGTTCATGTCAGGGTAAAGTGCTATGAGATGTCGCATAATCTCCTCAGATGTTGTTGATGTATGAAGGTCAGCAACTTGAAGTACATGGTCATCTTTTCCATGAAACGTGAGTGCTTCTTCGTCAGTTTCAATTCCTATAGTTAGTGCATAAATTGGACGCATGTCAGCTCCACCAAAGACATGCGAAAATTGTTTTTGAAGGTTTAATGCGGCAGCCTTGGCACCTTCAGTGTCATATCCAAACCCCGCACAACCTCGATGATGGTCACCTTTAGAAAAATGATATGAAGAAATCAGTACACATTGTCGAGCTCGTTCCTTAATAGCATGATTAACAGAGTCGCTGATTACTTCCTGAAAAAATGGCCAACCTAGATCGAATTTGCCGCCGATATTTCGGAATGGCTGTATAATTCCAGGAGGAGTTTCTGTGTATAAAGATAAATTTAGTCTTCCATCCATACATTTCATTACTAAAATCTCAGTAGGATGTTCTGCTCTATAGAGTTGTCTTGCCGCTTGTGCAGAAGGATCGGTATATGCTGCACTCTGAATTTCATTTCTTCGAGTTATAAAATTGACGACGTTCTCCTCTATTACTCCGCCACTAATTGAGCTGTTCATCTTAGGCATAAATTAAATTTAAAAATTGTTAGCGACAGAAGATAATATACTCAGTTCCTTCTTTAGGCAAGGAGATAAAGGTATATGAAGTTTAATGAGAAATATAAAAACCTGCGCTAAAAGTGCAGGTTTTTTTATATTTCTTATTATTACGCTTCTGTGTCTGACTTTGGAGCTTCTTCTTTAGGTACTACTTCCTTACAGGTGTCTTTTGCTGTTTTCTTAAACTTTGTCCACGCTGCCTTTTTATCAGTTTTTAGATCACTTCGTGCGTCACTTAGTGCTTCTTTCCACGCTCCCCACGCACTTTTAATTGCCGCTTTTCGAGCTGTTTGATCAGTTAATCCCCATGCAGTATTAAGTGCTGTTTTTCGAGCAGTTAATCCTGCTTTGTGATCTGTTGCATATCCATCATGCGCTGCCATGATAGCCTCTTCGCGAATGCCCACAGCAGTTTGTATACAGCTGAGGTTAACTACCTTAGTTGTTTTTGGTGTTGATGAGGCTGTTCTGTCGCCTCGTGCTGCTTCTGCATTCTGTGTGAACATTGGTACAAGTGCTAATAGCGCACCTACGAAAAGTACAGCGTATAAAGTTACATTTTTTCTTTGTATAGTTTTAGTTTGTGTCATGGTAATTATGGTACTTGAATGATAACCCCTTAAGTATGACACACCTTAACCATAGCAATGTGCCATTTTGTGCGTTCTCGCACTCCTTGTTGTTGCGCATCATCAAATTAGTGTAATGATTATGGGAATGGATGATGCACGTAGTATGGATTATCATACGAGTCAATCACATATACACATGTGTGTACTTACTGTGACAGAAGAGATTAAGAAAGGGTTAGGGATATCAATTATTGTTTTGGTTGATGCTTTGATAGAGCACGCACTTGCGGTTCGTGCATCAGATATTCATATTGACCCGTCGCCCTCAATGTTGACTGTCCGTTACCGTATTGATGGTATCTTGCAAGATGCTCATGTGTTACCACTCCATGCACACTCTGAAATAATTTCACGATTGAAAGTGCTCTGCGGGCTTCGAACTGATGAGCACAATGCTGCACAAGACGGACGTTTTAAGGCATTACTCCAAGACGACGTCACCGTAGACATACGGGTATCAATTATTCCGATTTATTCTGGAGAAAATGCAGTGTTACGGTTGTTTTCAAAAGAAGGTGAGATGTACACACTTGAAACTCTGGGATTTACAAAAGAAAATAGTAGAAAAATTAGAGATGCAATAGAAAAACCATATGGAATGATACTTGCAACAGGGCCGACGGGTTGCGGTAAGACGACAACGCTCTATACGCTCATACAAATGCTTAATGCAAAAGATACTTCAATTATCACCATTGAAGACCCCATCGAGTATGAGCTTAAGGGAGTAAATCAGATACAAGTAAATGCACGTGCGGGTTTAACCTTTGCAAATGGATTGCGGAGTATTTTACGACAAGATCCAAATACTATTATGGTTGGTGAGATACGCGACAGCGAAACTGCAGGACTTGCCGTCAACGTTTCATTAACGGGGCACTTGGTTTTTTCTACCTTACATACCAACGACGCGGCAACTACGTTGCCGCGTCTTTTAGACATGGATGTTGAACCATATCTTATAGCATCAACCGTTAATATTGCCATCGGGCAGCGACTCTTGCGACGTCTTTGTGAGTGTTGCAAGACAGAGAAAAAACTAACCCAATTTGAGATACAAAGTTTACAGAGTGTTGTCTTTAATATGCCAATTACTACAGAGACTAATGTTTTCACCCCTGTAGGTTGTCGTGTTTGTAATCAAACAGGATATGTTGGCCGAGTTGGTGTGTATGAAGTTCTTTCTATGACTAAAGCAGTGCGTGAAATTGTGTTGCAGAAGGGATCTCTATTTGCGCTTCGTGATTGCGCGATTAATGAAGGTATGGTTCCGCTACTTGCTGATGGCTTTTTGAAAGTTGCAGCAGGTCTCACAACCGTTGAAGAGGTGTTAAAAATTCGTTATGAATAGAGCATTAGCTTATTGGAATAGGGCATTACTGTTTGTGGTTGTTTTACTGTCAGAGCTTGTAGATTATTTTAAAAACTTCTCAGTCACTTTGTCACATTTCACAACTTCCGAACAAGTTATTTTTATAAAGCGACTTGCAATGATGCTTCGTTCAGGGATGCCGATAGTGGCAGTGTTAGAGATGCTCGATAGTCAATCACACACCTTAGTTTCAAAACGTATTACAAAAAGTTTAGTAACTGATGTTGCCAAAGGTCAAACACTGTCGTTTGCGATGCAAAAGTTCCCCAAAAGCTTTGGAGTCTTTTGTATCAATATGGTGCGGGTAGGAGAATCTTCAGGCACGCTTCCTTTAAATCTTGAATATGTGACAGTAGAACTCAAGAAAAAACAAGAATTGCGCAAACAAATTGTTGGCGCATTGGTGTACCCAGCAATAATTGTTATCGCAACTCTGGGTATTACATTTTTTCTTATTTTATACATTTTTCCGAAAATCCTTCCCATATTTAGTAGCTTACATATTGATCTACCACTTTCAACTCGCATAGTAATTGAAGTAAGTGAATTATTGAAATCGTATTGGCATATTTTATTAGGTAGTATTGCCCTTTGTGTGGTTGTGTATCCCCAGTTATGTAAAAACAACACATTTAAATATGCACGGGACTCTGCTCTTTTAAAGATTCCCATTTTTGGTCGATTACACGTGTCCTACAATCTTACAAACGTGTTGCGAACACTTGGACTATTGCTACAGCATGAAGTGTGGATTGTTGAGGCACTTACCATAGCATCTTTAAGCTCTGACAACTTGGTATACAAAGAGGTTCTTATAGATGCTCAAAAAGGGGTTGTACAAGGTCAGCTACTTTCAGCACGTCTTCAAAAGCACACGAGACTTTTTCCTCCGCTTTGTATACAAATGATAAAGGCATCTGAACTAACGGGGAACCTTGGTCCAACTCTTGAGTATATCTCAGAAATATATGAGGCAGATATGCGTGACGCTACCAAGAATTTAACAACCGTCCTTGAGCCGATACTCATGCTCACTATGGGTTTATGTGTTGGGTTTATCGCGGTTTCGATTATTACGCCCATTTATGGCATTACGCAAAACTTACACCAGTGACAAAAATAAAAGTTACGATGGCTTCACGCTGATTGAAGTTTTAGTAGTGTTAACACTTTTGAGTATGATTCTTGGTTCGACACTTTTCTTTACTGCGGATACGTATCAAAGAACAGCATTTCTGTCTGAACGCGATAGTCTTATATCAGTACTTCAAACTGCAAGAACAAAGGCACTTAATAATGTGAACCAAAGTGAACACGGTGTAGCGTTGTATCCAAATGGGTATAGCGGGTATGTTGTATTTGAAGGGCATACATTGGCAAATTCTGATATCTCATCACGTACGTACATAGCATCTTCTTATGACGTCACAATAGATGGTGTGTCACCAAATGAAATTGTGTTTGAACAATTGTCAGGCAATGCTTCATACGATGGCCAGATTATCCTTGAAGATACTAATCGTATGGCAACCACAGGTGTTTTTATTAATCATGAAGGCGCGATATATCGCTAATACTTTATGCGAGGATTTAGTACTCTTGAAATTGTAATCGCGTTAGCATTGATGGTTACCATTATTGTTGGAGCTGTAGAGGCAAATATTTCTTCTCAGTACTGGGTTATTACTTCACAAGTCGGCACAGAGGCATTGTACAAAACAAAGATGCAAAGTGAACTTCTTGTGGCCTCGTCTTTAGAAGACTTTCAAGGTGCCTCAAGTACGGATCTTCAAACACTTGCTGTTCTTGATGATGTTGCTGACACGCTCTGTCTTCTTGGGGGACTTTGTTATTTTTTACAACACGCCGTTACAGACATTTCTTCTTGTTTTAAGTATGCAGAGACAAATGTTTCCTGACGTATTGGAGAACGATATCCGACCACTTCCATGATGTTGCCAACGTATCTCACAAATCAAACTGAAATTATTGCAAAAGGAGGGGACTGCAGAGTAAAAGAACTTGGAGGTAATTGGCTTTTGGGGTCACTTCAAACTTCAGGTTCAGAGATAGTACCTCCTCTTTTCTCAACTGGAGTTGATGTCTTTGGGGATTACCTATACATAACCTCATCATCTTCACCTCAGCTTTCAATATACAGCGCACCAACAATTGTAGGTACAAATCCTATATTAATAGGTACTTCATCGGTGTATGGAAAACGAATCAACGCAATTGATGTTGCTCGAGATTTAAAAACAGGAAGGACGTATGCATACATGATGCAACACGCATCTACCTCCCAACTCGCGATAGTTGACGTCACTGATGGAGAAGAACCGATTCCTGTCCTCCAAAAAACGTTACATGGTATCACTATCGGCAGCTCGTTTCCGCAAGGATGGCGGATTCAAGTTTACGGTAATAGACTTTACGTCACCACGCGAGAAACAGCAGGTCCAGAATTTCACCTATTTGATATCATCGTTCCAAGTATTACCAGTGAAATAGTTGGAGCTTCAGTTAATTTAAATCGTACCGTAAACGACATGGTAGTTCGTGAGCAGATGGTCGAGGGTACAATGCGCCGCTATATATACCTAGCTACAAGTGCTGCACTTAAGGAACTAAGTATCTATGATGTTACCAATGATATTCCAACTGAAGTTGCAAGTTTTAATTTGCCAGGGAGTGAAGATGCATCAAGTCTATATCTCAGAGGGAATGATCTGTATCTTGGTCGGAGGAGTGGGGGAGGTAACGAGCTCTATATGTTTGATATTTTGTCTTTACTTGAAGGTGTCGGGACTCCTAAAGCCACCAGTGAAGTGGGTGCTGATGTACATTCACTTGGTGGTTCGGGCCAGCTTTTGTATCTCGGAACAAGTAAAAGCGGTTTTGAATTCCAGATTTGGAATGCAAGCAAAAGCACCTGGAGCACGAGTCTTATAAATGCAGGCAGAATATCATTTATGAATATTCCGCATCTAGCACCATTAGGAATAGACAATAGTGCGGATTATTTGTACACAATAAATCAGTTTGCAAACCAGCCACAAAAGTTAACGGTCATTTATTCACCATGAGCAAACACGGATTCACATTACTTGAGACACTTATCTATATTGCTCTTTTTGGTGTACTCATGACAGGTGCACTCATTACTGTCTATGAGCTATTACAGAGTTTTGAAAACAATCGTACTGATATCGCTATACAAGAAGAAGGGATGTTTATACAGAGGAAAATACATTGGGCACTTCAGGGTGCCACAGCAGTAACGCTGTCTACTCCCTATACACTAGTAATTTCGCGACCCGATTTGAACTCAGAAAGTCCTCTTACGATTCGTTTCTTTGATGGAAAAGTGTACTTTAAAAGGACAGGAAGTGATGAAGTCGTTCTTACGGGAGACGCGTTCGTACTTAGTGAAATGCACATGACGGTGGTTCCAACTCTTGGAAACGTTCCAACACAGATACATATGCATTATGAAGTTAACAACGTACCGTTTATGTTTACAACATATCTACAATTTTGATAGCTTTTTAAAATAAGGTCCGCTTAACGTTGAAAGTTCTTCACAGGCTGACGTATTTGTGTTGTGAATTAGGGGTATACTAAAGGGAGTTACAGCTGTGTCTTGTGCACGGTGCGTTACACGTTCCATTATTTAATTCTATTTACACTATTTACCATGACCGCATCTTTAATTTTTAATACTCAAGCCTTGAAAGCAACGAGTTTTGCACTTCTGTTTGCGATGCTTGTCTCATTGTTTTCGTTTAATTTTGCGTATGCAGCGTCGATAACTGCAGTTTCAGATACAATGTCAAATCAGACCATAAGCGCGACATCAACTCATGCTATTCGTTTTGTTACACCAACCGGTGCAGGAGACAATACAGATACAATCATTCTTACATTCCCTTCTGACTACAACTTTACAAGTAAGACTATTGGTACAGTAACTTTTACCCATGGTGCATCAACGGGACTTGAAAGCACTGAAACACTAGCGGCAGCACCAAGTGCTTCTGCATGGGGAGCAGCTTTCTCAGGAACACAGAATCGGATTTTGACCTTGACTGCTCCTTCTGATGGCGTAGGTGCAGCTGTTGTTGCGGCAAATGATAAGATGATCATTACCTACAACGGGACAAACTCAATTAACCCAACTACACCTGGTTCATATACAATGACCGTTTCAGGAACCTTTGGTGATACAGGAGACATCACAAACAATATCTTAACAAACAGCCAGGTTGCCATCACCGCTACGGTGCCTCAATCAATTACGTTTAGTATTTCTGATAACACTATTTCTTTTGGTTCACTTGGTTCAGGAGCTGCGCGATTTGCATCTGGAACTGCTTCAGGACAAGCTACAGAAGTTGAGGCCCATAACGTTATTGTGGGGACCAATGCTGCAAGTGGGTATTCTATGAGTCTTGCAGGAAACACACTTACTTCAGGCGCTAACACTATTACTGCAATAGGTGCGGCTAACACAGCGTCAAGTATTGGAACAGAACAGTTTGGTGTTCGTATGTCAGCTTCAGGAGGTTCTGGAACTGTTGCTGTGCCGTATGCAGCTGCTGGATTTGCGTTTGATAGTGCAGCATTCCCTGACCAAATCGCTTCTGCAGCAGGAGCGTCAGCAAACACAACCTATTCAGCAAGATACATTGCAAACATTACTTCAAACACTGAAGCAGGTGCATACACATCAACCTTGACCTACGTGGCTACTGCAAACTTTTAAAGTTGCACAGGCAAAAATATGGAGTATTATAGCCACAAATGAAATTAACTCGGTTAGTGATGTTGGGATTGGCAATAACGCTTTTTTTCTCTGCAAGCCAAGCATTTGCACTTACTGCTTCACCAGTTAAAGTTGAGGTTACAGGAGACGCAGGGCAGACACTTCGAGGTGAAATTGAGCTTATTAATGAGCAGAACATACCAAAGCTACTTTTTACTTCATTTGAAAATTTCGAGCCTGCGGGAGATACCGGCTCACCTCGTTTTATAGGCGCTACAGACGGGCTTGCTACTTGGCTACGAGCACAAAACCAAGTGACACTAGAACCAGGACAGAAAACAATAGTACCCTATACAATTACTATCCCCAAAGACGCTGAACCAGGAGGTTACTTCGCGGCTGTTTTCTTAGGAGAACAAGATCCAGCATCTCAAGAAGCTGGGGAAGTTTCAATTGGTGGAAAGCTAGGAATCCTGATACTCCTTCGAGTCTCAGGTGATATTGTCGAAAGTGCTGGCTTGAGTGAGTACGCTGCAAATAATGGTGGGCGCATATTTTCTGAACTTCCTATTTCTTTTTCGTATCGCTTTTCAAATAGTGGAGGAGACCGGGTTGTACCACTTGGTGACATAACCATTAAAAACACTTTTGGAGGAGTTGCTACAACATTTGCTGCAAACGTAAACGAAGGGAGTGTGTTGCCAAATAGCACACGCAAATTTGAATCAGTGTGGGGGCAAACAGTAGTTGCTACTTCAACAGATAGTTTTTTTGCAACCGCAAAGGAACAATTTTCAGATTTTCACTTTGGTCTCTATAGTGCACACATAAAAGTTACCTATGGTGCCACAAATCAAGTTGCTACTGACGTATATCGCTTTGTACTGATTCCTTGGCAGTTATTAGTAATTTCTGCAGTGATTCTTGCGGGTCTCTATCTTGGTCTCCGGAAATACAATTCTTGGATTATTTCAAAAAGTAAATCAAACAAATAATGTGTAATGAAAGCTCCTTCTGTCATTATACTTGTATCACTTTGTGTAAGTTTTATAGTAGTTCAATATTCAAATGCTCAGGGAGTTGGAAGTTCTACAGTTGCTATAGAAGCAATTGTTGAAGGATGTGGAGATTACATCATTGAAAGCCCGGAAGAGTGTGATGGACCCGACTTAGGGGGGTCTTCTTGTACTTTAGAGGGATTTACTTCAGGAACCTTGTCATGTACATCATCATGTCTGTTAGATACAACGTCCTGCATTTTTACGCCACCACCTTCAGGTGGGGGTGGGGGAAGTGGCGGGAGTACTCCTAAGGGGGCACAAGTTGTTCTTAAGGGTCGCGCATACCCTAAAAGTGAAGTTACAATCTTAAAAGATGCACAAGTAGTAGCAACAACTATTGCTGATGAAAATGCAACGTTTCAAGTTTTGATAAAAGGTTTAAGTGCCGGTACGTATATTTTTTCCATCTACAGTGAAGATAGTAAAGGAGTACGATCGACTCTTTTGACATTTCCAATATCAGTAAGTAAAAACGTAGTGACAAAAATTGAAAGTATTTTTGTGTCTCCAACGTTAACCGGTGATAAAACTGAAGTAAAAAAGGGTGAGCCCATTGTACTTTTTGGACAGAGTACTCCTTTTTCAGCAATCACCATTGAAGTAAATTCAGAGTTACAGCATTTTGTGAAGGCTACTTCAGATACAGATGGTGTCTATTTGCATAGCTTTGATTCTTCAGTATTGGAACTTGGGTCACATACAGCTAAATCACGTGCTTCTTTGGAATCTGTTATTTCTTCGCAAAGTGCAGTATATCCTTTTGAAGTTGGTACAAAAAACGTATACAACAACACGCCACCAACGTGTTCTTCTAAGGCTGACTTAAATGGAGATTGTAGAGTAAACTTAGTTGATTTTTCCATTGTTGCATTTTGGTATCAGCGTCCCCTAAATCCATCCTTTTTAATTCGTGAGACAAATCATCTTAACGGCGATGGAAAAATAAATCTTGTAGATTTTAGTATTATGGCCTTCCATTGGACTGGATAAATATGAAATTATTTTTAGTATGGAGTATGGTGGTGTTTGGATGGTATGCGGCAACAATGCCTGTGTATGGGGCACTTCTTAAGATTGAGAGTGACTTTAGTAGTGTTCATGTTGGGGATGTTTTGACAGTTTCTGTGCGTATTGATACACAAAAGCAGGTACTTAATGCAGTAGAACTGGAAGTTGCATACCCTCCTGACCTTCTTGAGTTTGTTTCAAGTGATGCAGGGGATTCGGTAGTGACAGTCTGGCTTCGTGACACAAAAGGAGTCAACAATGGAAGTGTATCGTTTGCAGGGATTACTCCAGGGGGATTTACACAAGAAGACGCCTCGATTGTTAACCTCACTTTTTCTGTCTTAAAAAAAGGACAAGGTACTATTTCTATTTCAAATTCTCAAGTACTTGTGCACGATGGGTTGGGCTCAGAGGCGGTGGTCGTTTCTCAAAACTTGCATGTGGTAGTTGAAGAAGGAGAGTCAACAATCCTGAAGAAAGTGTATCTAGATGACGAAGTGCCAGAACTCTTTGTACCGTCAGTTGAGTACGACGTTGATGTGTTCGATGGAGATGCGTTTTTGGTTTTTTCAACATTAGATAAAAACTCTGGGCTCTCACACTTTGAAATTAAAGAGGGTTTGTTTGGCAGGTACCATAAAGCTGAAAGTCCATACAAAATTAAAAATATAAACCAAAATAAAAAAATCTTTATTAAGGCAATAGACATGAATCAAAATGAACGTGTGGTCATTTTCTATCCACAAAAAGATATACTGTGGTATCAAAATGAAAAAACAATTGGTATTATAGTTGTACTGTGCGTTCTTCTTGTAACATATTTTATATATCGGCGAACTTTTTCTGTACGTTCACATTTGTAATTTTTCTTTTTTTCGTTCAAGTGGGAGTTACTCTAGCGGCAACGTTAACATTTTCTCCAACAACAGGTTCTTATGCTCAAGGTTCAACATTTACTGTTGGTGTGTATACAGGAAGTGGTGAATCTTCTATTAACGCTGTTTCTGGTGTTGTGTCCTACCCTCAAGACAAACTCGAGGTTATAAGTATTTCAAAGAACCAGTCGATTATGTCTTTGTGGGTTCAAGAACCTTCATTTTCAAATACTAAAGGAACAGTGAACTTTGAGGGCATTGTTCTTAATCCAGGATTTAAGGGATCACAAGGGAAGGTTCTTAATCTGACATTTAGGGTAAAATCACAAGGAGCTTCCTCACTTTCATTTTCTTCAGCTTCGTTACTTGCAAATGATGGGGAAGGGACAGAGATTCTTGCAAGTAAAGGAACTGCTTCATTTACGTTACTTCCAGAAGTTGTTGTACAAAGCGTGCAACAAGAAGAATCTCTATCCTCTGGTCCCGCAACACTTCCACCGACAATAACATCAGCAACGCATACACAAGATGGGTGGTCTTCTACTACAACAGGAATGTTTACCTTTACGTTTGTTCGTGATACTAAAGCATTACGATTGCTCCTTGATGATAACCCTAGTTCAAAACCCGCGGTACTGTATGAACCTCCGATAGAAACTAAAGTAATACAAGACCTACCTGAAGGAACTTCGTACCTTCATGTGCAGTCTTTAGGTCAACAAGGATGGAGTGAAGTAATACATTATAAAATACAAGTTGACACAGTAGCACCACAACCTTTTACAGTAACGGAAGTTGCGCCACTTTCGTTTCTCTTTGAAGCTGAAGATGAACTTTCAAAGATTGCTTCGTATACAGTGCAAATAAACGAAGAAACACCAGTATCGTTTGTGGATGATGGAAGTCATATATATAAAATTACAGCGATTGAAGAAGGAGTTCATGTCCTTACTGTTACAGCTTTTGATGGTGCAGGTAATACAACAGAATCAAAAATATCATTTACTGTTATAGATAAGTCGGTGATACTTGAAGAAAATGATGAAACTTTAAATGGGGGTATTAAACAAAAAGGTGACTTTGTTATTATGATACTTTCAATTGTCATACCATTTTTGGCGCTTGTGGTACTTCTTTGTGGGGTACTCTTCGCTACTTGGAAAGCATTTGGTGGCTTGCGTCGACATGTTGCCAAAGAAGTTGCTGAAGCGAAAGCTATGACACATAAAGCGTTTGAACTTTTACGTACTGATTTATTGGAAGATATTGCAACACTTGAAAAAACAAGTAAAAAAAGAAAGCTTACACAAGCCGAGGCGAAGATTCTTAAACGGCTTCGTAAAAATATTGATGAGGCTGAGACTGTTATAGCTAAAGAGATTGGCGATATTGTATAGCCCTTCCACAAACGGCACAACTTCTTCGTTGTAGACTCTCTTGTTCCCTACTGGAACTGTACAGGTTGTCACTCTTTTTCCAAAAGAGTAGGCAACCTCTTGCGAAGTGACATCTAGTCACTTCTCACTCGTTTGTGAAAGGACTATGGTCAAAATCACATTAATTTAGGTTTATTAGATTATGGTATAGTAGGTATTATTTAATCGATTACATAGTATGAAATACCTATATATCATTCTGGCGTTGCTTTTGATAGGAGGGGGAGGATACTTCGCATTTGCGCAATATTATTCGAAGACTCAAACAGAGACTCCTATAGTTGTACCTTCAGATTCTCATCTGATGCCAGATGGTACGGTGATGCAAAATTCAGATGTTGAAGCGATGCAAAATGAAGATCAAAACACTGAGCAATCTATTGTGGTACCAAAAGATGCAGTAAAACAACCATCAGTCACTCTTGACCCTACTGCACAAGTGTTCACGGTAAAGGGGGTCAACTTTGGATATGATGTTGAAGAAATTGTAGTCAAAGAAGGCGATACAGTAACTATCAATTTTGAAAGTACTGATGGGTTCCATGACGTTGTTATCGATGAATTTGCCGTTGCTACAAAGCGTGTACAGCCAGGAGTGAAGACTTCCGCAACGTTTGTAGCAGATAAAAAAGGAACCTATGAATACTATTGTTCAGTCGGTAGTCATCGTACTAGTGGGATGGTTGGGAAACTTATAGTCCAATAGCTTCGACTTCCATAAATGGCACAACTTCTTTGTTGGGCTACAAGATTTTTTTCTCACCCTACAGCAAGTAGGGCTCGCAAAATTTCTTTAGCCCGCCTCGAATTGTACTCATTTCTGAAAGTCTCAAATTCTCGCACTATCACTAAGGTGCAACGTCAAGTTGTTAATCGGTTAAAAAAGAAGGTAGAATAGTCATATGAAAAATCACATGTGGAAAATAATTATTGGAGTAGCTTTGTTGCTTATAGGTGTATCGTATTGGTATGCAAGTTACGCAGGCGAAAAAGCAAATGAAGGGGTGGTGATTGAGAATCACATTCGAGGTAATGTAGATTCTAAGGTTGTCTTAACTGAATATGCGGATTTTGAATGTCCAGCATGTGGTGAGTTTTACCCAATTGTTTCTGAAGTCTACGAAAAGTATAAAGATCAAATGGCATTTGAGTTTAAACAATTCCCACTCTCAAGTATCCACAAATTCGCAATCCCTGCAGCAAAAGCAACTGAAGCAGCAGGACAGCAAGATAAGTTTTGGGAAATGCATGACAAGTTGTTTGAAAATCAAGCAACATGGTCAAAATCTCCCAATCCACAAGCTTTCTTTGTGAAGTATGCAGAAGAAATTGGTCTTGATATTGATCTCTTTAAACAGCATATGCGGGCATCTCTCATTTCCGATCATGTGAGTTCACAATTTAATGAGGCCCGAGAAAAAGGACTTACTGGGACACCAACTTTCTTTTTAAATGGTGAACGTCTAGAGTTCAAAACTGTACCAGAGTTTATTGAAAAAATTGAATCGGCACTAGGAGTTGGTGAAGTAGAGGTGGGGACAGAAGCACCTGCAAGCAATGTTGAGTTTGGAATCCCTGGACTATAAAGTTAATTTATAATAACGAAAAAACTGCCTGTGGCGGTTTTTTCGTTACATCTTTTCTAGCATTTGAGCGATTGTCCTAAAAACAAAGTTCTCTCCATGAATTTTTTCAAAGCCTGTGATTTGAGGTGCCTTATTTACTTCAAGTACAATAGGGCCGCGTTCTGTATGGATGATATCAACGCCTCCAAAATCAATACCATTTATTTTTGATGCCAAAAGTGCCACTTCTTTCTCAGTATCAGTTAGTTCGTAAGCTGAAACAAGTCCACCTTGTGCGACGTTGTTTAAAAAGTTTCCGTTTTGGGCACTTCGTTTTATAGAACCAAGTACCGTACCAAATGCAACAATAGTGCGTGTATCAAATGTGTTTGGTATTAGTTCTTGAAGTATAAAAAGCTCATTTTTCTTTTTAATTTTTATTTTTGCTTCAAGCTCTATCTCAGAGTTAATTTTAAATACCGCATTACCTTGGCTACCATCTGTTTTGTATACCAAAGGAAAGGTTATGTGCTTTTGTATGTACTCTTTGTTAGATTCGTATGACTCCTCTTGTGCAATTATTGTTGCTGGAATTTGTATGTGCGCACGTGCAAGGCGTGGCATCTGCGATATCTTTTCTTCTGACAATTTAAATGAAAGATTGATAGGATCTAATGCGGGAACGCCAAGTGCCTTTAGGTGTTCATATAAAATTCCGCAAAAATGAGCATCATTTGCACGAAGCCGAGTAAACACAAATGAATCTGTAAAATCTACTTTGTCATTTTTGTATATAAAGGCAACGCCCTGATCTTTGTTAATGTGCACTATCATTCCTTTGGTTCGAAGCGGTATAAACTTTGCATCACCAACTCCTTCGTTGAATGCCCGACGCGTTCTACTGCCACCGTTAAGTAAAATAATTTTTTTCATAGCTAGTTATTTAAAATAATGGGTGAGGAATTTTGTCGCAATTTCTTTTACTTTAAGACTGTCATTATACCGCTTGTTGATATATTCAAAAGCGGGATTGGCATTAAGTTCAATGATTATGTATGAATTTGTATCGCTTAGTCCATACGGGGCAAAGATGTCGATTCCTATAGTAGGGACTGATATGTCGAGCGAAAGTTTTTTTGCCCAAGTGACCACATCTTTAGGGAATTTTTTTGACTGATAGTATTCATTTGGAGAACTGAAGCGAGTGAGGTGACTTAAAAATGTGTCATCCTTAGAAAGAATTGACTGGAGGCTTAGCCCTCTTTTTTTTAATTCAAGTTTTATAAAGGTGTCATCCTTTTCACCTTTTTGTTTTTTATGAAGAAGCTTTTGAATGGTTTGTACTCCATCGCCAACCACATGGTTTAATTGTTTCATGTGGATGACTTCGATGTTTCCATTAATAACTAAAATACGATACTCATCATATGCATGAATTGGTTGTATGAGGAGGCTTTTCTTCATTGCGTAGAGTGCTTTAACTTGCTCTAAGACAGCGGTTTTGTTTACTGCAATGGTAATGTTGTTTCCTCGTGCACCTTGTTCAGGTTTTACAATAACAGGATATTTTTCAATATGGTTTACAACCGCACTATTAAGTTCACGCAAGGAGTTGTACTCTTTAAAGTATGCAGTGAAAGATACTATAGTTGTATACCCGAGCATGGTTAAAAGCTCTTGGGTTAAGATTTTGCTGTCAAAAAGATGTTGCTGCCACCTTTGAACTTCTGGGTAAAATCCAAAATGTGTACTGTTTGCAATATACATCTTTTTACCGTTAGAGATCAAAAGACGCTCTGCAGTTCCTTTGCTTTGAAGATATTTTGTCGTATATGAAAGCGACTCTGCAATTTCTTTTAAGACTTCAATACTTAGTTTGTGTGCATCAGACATGGGAGCTTTATAACACACTTTTCTATAAAAAACTCAGTAGCGTTAGATATCTTTGCTTGAATGGTCTATATTGAGCTAGTGCAAATTTTAGGTTATGTAGTATGCTTTCAGTGCACAAATTCTACATTCCTCAGTATTTCTGGTATACAGACCGAAGTGCACCTTATTTTATAATTAGATATGAGCAAAAAACATAAAAATATCATTGCTTTTGTTGGTGGTTTAAAACCCAATTCTGTTGGTGATATTCGCGCGTATGGTAAAAAACACGGGACACCATTTCGCATCATGCTCATTCAGGATATAAAATATCCTGTTGTCTATAAGGTGCCTCAGCATGATATTTTAATCAAAGTAGATTTTTCAAAACCTGAAAAAATAAGTGAAGCACTCTTACCTTTTGAGGATGAGCTTTTAGCGATATCTTGCCGTAGTGAAGAGCATATTGCTCGATTTGCAAGAATTGTACCCTGTGTGCCGTATCTTCGAACTCCAACAAGTGAGTCGTTACGTTGGGCGACCGATAAGTATGAGATGCGAAAACGTTTCAAGTTGTATGATCCGAAGATAACTCCGAAATTCACTAAAGTGAAAGATGCAACTGCTGCTGAGCGTCTAAGAGTAGTCACAAAAATTGGATTTCCAATGATTGTAAAACCTGCGAGTATGTCAGGTAGTTTATTTGTAAGCATCTGTTACCACGAAGATGATCTCAAGCAAGCTGTCTCAACTTGTTTTAGAAAACTTAAAACAGCGTATGAAAAGGATAAGCGAATGGAAGAGCCGAAAGTGATTGCAGAAGAGTATATGGAAGGAGACATGTACTCAATTGATAGTTATGTAAATTCACGTGGCACCGTGTATCACTTGCCGTTAGTACGAGTAAAAACTGGAAAAGATATTGGACATCATGATTTTTATGGATATACGCAGATGACACCAACAATCTTGAAAGGTGATACGGTTAAAAAAGCACAGTCTGTCACTGAAACTGCAATTCATGCACTGGCATTACGAAGTACCACTGCCCATACGGAACTTATGAAAATTGATACTGAGTGGAAAGTAATTGAAGTGGGTCCACGAACGGGAGGTGCGCGAGATACTATCTATAACCTCAGTTGCGGTATCGAACATTATTTAAACGATATTCTCATACGAATCCCAAGAAAACCAATTATTCCAAAGAAATGTACTGGAAATAGTGTGTACATGAAATGGTTCCTGCCAAAAGAAGGAGTTATTACTGAGATGAAAGGAATTAAGAAAATTGAGCAGTTAGAATCTTTTTACGAAATAAAAGTCAATAAAAAAATTGGTGACAGAGCAACTTTTGCACGGAAAGGGGGGAGAGCAGTATTTTTGCTTTATTTATATAATGCAGATCGTTCAAAATTACTTGCTGATATACGGCGCGTGGAGCAACTCGTTAAGATTAAAATTGCATAGTCATAGTACTTACGCAAACGAGTGAGAAGTGATTTACATCACTTCGCAAGACTCATTGAGGTTTTATGAAACGAAGTGGAATAAAAGCCAATGAGTGGACAGTCTCTGTAAGAGATAGTGAGGCGAAATGTGCCGTTTGCGTAAGTACTAAGTTATACCAAGAAAAAAAGAAGCTCTGAAGCTTCTTTTTTGCTACTATGGGTGAATGATTCGAAGTAGAGATTTGGTTATATTTGTTGGGGTAGTATTGTTTTTGGTTTTTGGGATTACGCTTACACACCTCAAAGCAGTCTATGCACCATTGTTTGCAGGTACTCCTGTTGCATTTTTGGTCGATACAAACGCGAGTACTTCTTTTACTGCAATAGCGCAATTAAAAACAGATACAGATAAGCGGGCTTCAACAATAGAGCGTCTTAAAAAGGCTCTTGCACAAAACACTGAAGTAATACAAGTTAACCCGAGCGTAGAGACAGCGGTAGTCGCAACGTCGACAGAAACCAATGGAGATCAAGATGTTGCGACTTCAGTAGAAGGGAATGCGGGGATAGTTTCTTGTGGTTCTTCTGATGATTCATTTGAAGTGATGTCACAATGGCCTCGTTCAGATGTGCGTATTGAAATAAAAGCTGGCATGCGACTTATTGTACATACTGAAGAAAAAGAAGCACCCATACTTTTCGCAACATCAACAGTATCAAGTTCAGTACAAGTAAAGAAGGAACAGGTTGTCACTACGTTGTTACAAATAGAAATGTACCCTCGTGTACAAAGTAATCCCACATGTGTACCAAGTACCATCATAGGGGTTACCTCATTGGGTGCTTTATTATCAAACAGTGATGCTTCCTTTTATAAAAATACAAATTCTAATGTACTTATCGGATATGCACGTGATGGCTTTCCGGTATATGGCTTGTTCGAAGGCGCTGTTGACGCATGTGGTGGCTACGTACATCCTGAAGGATATCGGTACACAATTGGAAAAGATAGAAACTATGTACTTGGTTGTTTTGTAGGAATTCCACAATCATTTAATTTATAAAATATGGCAACTTTGATCTTTGATATTGAAACAATCGGAGAGTCTTGGGAAACTATGGATACCAATACACAAGAGGTGCTTTCACGATGGATACATAAAACAACAAAAACCAAAACTGAAGAAGAATCACAGCTTACAGACTTAAAAGAAGGGTTAGGGTTCTCACCCCTTACTGGAAAGATTGTTGCTATTGGTGTGTATGACCTTGAGCGAAAACAAGGTGCGGTATATTACACAGGTGAAGGTAGAGAGTCTGATGAAGAAGTTGGTGGATATGTGCTTAAACAACGAACAGAAAAGGAGATGCTTGAGGATTTTTGGGAAGGTGCAAAAAGTTACGATACGTTCGTGACGTTTAATGGGAGATCATTTGATGTACCATTTTTATTACACCGCAGTGTTGTACAGGGCGTGATGCCAACCTGTGATTTGATAGAAGGGAGGTATTTGTATCAACAGAAAGGAGTGCATCACGTTGACTTGCAAGACCAACTAACATTTTACGGAGCAATGTTTAAAAAACCCTCGCTTCACTTATTTTGTAGAGCATACGGGATTCTAAGTCCTAAAAGTGAAGGGATTTCAGGAGACGATGTCGCTTTATTGTTCAAAGAAAAAAAGTTCCACGACATTGCTCGTTATAATGCAAGGGATGTAACCGCAACTACAGCGTTATACGAAAAATGGCTCATGTACCTAGCTCCAGTATCGTTTAAAGAAAGGGAGATAGACTTCTAGTTTTGGTGGTAGTATAGACATATGCAACGAAAACCGTTTAAAAAGGTTATTGAAAATATTGCAACTGAGCAAGCTCATGCTGGTAGTGGCTCTCGAAAGTTACTTATCAGTAGTGCAGATGATATTTCTCCAAATATCGAAGCAGTCACGAAAGGGTATCTAGAACTAGGAAGTGTATTCAATTGGCATCAGCATATTGAAATTGATGAATTTTGGATTGTTACCACAGGTAAGGGGTTTATTGAATACAGTACTGGTGAGCGGTTTGACTATGTTGCCGGAGATTTTATTTATAATCCTGCAAACTTAGAGCATAAAATCGAAGCATCAGGTGATGTCACCAGTGAATTCTTTTTTGTGAGAATCAGAAACGAACAATCATGAACGACTTACGATGTTGTTCATTTCTATTAAAACTATGATTAACATTAAACATCAAAGTTTAATAAGTAAAATTGCAGATGTCTTAATGATCCCGGTTATGTACTTTTTGCAGTGGAACATACGTGAAGCTCCACAACAGACTCATTTTTGGAATAATCAGAAATTAGTTGTCTCTGAGGTAGAAGATATTAATCCAAAGTTATTAGTTACCGTTGCTGGTAATCCTCGTGCAATTCGTCGCTGGTTTGGTCCAATTCCAGTTTTTCACATGCCAATTTTCGGTGGATGGAAAAATTTTATAGTACTTGAACCAGTACAAACTGTATCCTCGCATTGGCATGTTGGATGGATTGCGAGTGATGTCATTGGTCTCTCACAAATTAAACTTAAGGGTCCAGTGCGACTCTTAACAAACCCTGGTTCAGTACAGTTTTTCGGCGTCCTCAAAGATGGCACTCAAGTTGAATTACATACGGTCGGACACGGTAGTATGGGGCAGGCAGGCAAGTATGCAAAGGTACCACTTTTGTAGTCTGTTATACTTTTGATATGAAAAAAGATATGCAGTTTCCGGAAGGTTTTTTATGGGGGGCTTCAGCAGCGTCGTTTCAAGTTGAGGGAGGGATTGAAAACACTGACTGGGCAAAAGCTGCGCGTGAAGGACGTGTGCCACATTGTGGAAGAGCGTGTGATCACTATAATCGGTATGAAGCTGATTTTGATTTAGCACAAGGCCTTGGGCATAATGCACATCGCTTTTCTCTTGAATGGGCACGGATTGAGCCAGAAGAAGGGAAGTTTGATGAGCGTGAAATAGAGCACTACCGAAAAGTAATTCAAGCACTAAAAGCGCGAGGTTTAAAACCTTACACCACTTTATGGCACTTTACGCTCCCGTTGTGGTTTTCTGAAAGTGGGGGATTTGAACGAAAAGATTCACCGCAGATTTTTGCACGGTATGCACAGTATGTAGCAGAAAAACTAGGGAGTGATCTAGAAGGCATTTCAACCATGAACGAACCAAATGTATTTGGAAGTAATGGATGGCTTCGGGGAAGTTGGCCACCTTTTAAAAGGTTTGCGCTTACGGACATAGTTTCCATCACCAATTCAGGGCGATCATATGAATCTAAGGCAGAGAAGGGAATCAAACCACTCTTCCTCTACTTGCGTGTAATGAAGAATCTTGCAGATGCTCACAACAAAGCGTACGACGCAATCAAAAAAGCTGACCCCACAATGGACGTGAGTGTGGTTAAACACGTCATTTATTTTCATGCAAACTGGAATCCTTTGAATCAGCTTAAAGCTAAAATTGCTAATTACTGTTGGACTGATATCTTCATGAAGCGTACCTACAGAAAATGTGATTCAATTGGACTTAACTACTACTTTCATAAAAAGTTTGGAGATACCGAAGTGTATAAAAAAACTGATATGGACTGGGACATATACCCTGAAGGAATAAAAGGTTCTCTTCATTTACTTTGGAAATACAAACGTCCTTTGTTCGTTGCTGAAGCGGGGATTGCAGATGAGAAAGATGTACATCGTGCAGCATACATTGAAAAGCAAGTTGAGTCTGTCTATGAGGCAATGCAGGAAGGAATCGACGTACGTGGACACATGTACTGGTCACTTCTTGATAACTACGAATGGGCACTAGGCTTTGAAAAACGTTTTGGCCTCATAGCAATCAATTACGATACCTTAGAACGAACTATCCGCCCTTCAGCACTGCGATACAAAGAGATTATAGAAGAGTGTAGTTAAAAATAATTATTGTAATTTCAAAATAGTACGATATATCGTACAATTTGGAAAAACCTGGTTTGCTTGAGATTATTTGAGGACATCCCCAAAGGTTCTTTCACATTACCTCAATATATTGACAAAAGCATAAATATATGTAGAATATTACTGTAGCTGCTTCAACATGCTACATTCACCCTCAACCTAAAGTGGAGAAATTTCGATGAGTGGTAAGTACACTTTGACAGGACAAAGCATTGAGCAGTCGAATCAGGTAGCTGGAGCTTGGAAGTTTTCCAGTGATACTGACAAACCTTGTCACACATCTGCGGCAGAGCTTGTCGTGACCGCACGGATGATGGTCGAAACTTTCAATAGTCGACTGAAGTTTACCAGCGTCATGGTTCGCGGTACTGCGGCGCGGGAATTGGGAATCTGCTTTGTTGGAGTTATTGAAGGATTTTATGATTTTGATCCCAAACTTCAAGAAAAAGAAACACTTATGGACCTCATGCGCGACTTCATGATGAAAAATCATGGAATGGCATTTAAGGGTCATGATCTTGGGTTTGGAATAACTGAGATCGTGCTCAAGAATTCATAATCACAAAACTTTTTTTGGAGGAATGTATGACCGGCAACTGAACAAGTTGCCGGTTAATTTTTTTAATACTAATCTTTGGGGATAGGTTTGGGGTTATTTCAATCAAATAATGAGATACTTAAGAGACTTTCATGAACTGGATTATTCTTGCGACAGCTGGGCAATTCCTGAACGCTATTGTTGCGATTTTGGATAAATATATTGTCTCTGACGAGAAAGCGCTTCCTCGTCCTTTTGTGTATGCTTTTTATTCATGTTTGATGACGGGGTTTTGGGTGGTGATTTTTATACTTGCGTTCATCCCAGGGCTTCATGCAATTGGTATTCCAAGTTTAGCTGACGTACAAAAACCATCTATCCAAGTGGTAGCTATGTCGTTTTTAGCTGCGTACACCTTCTTCATGGCACTCGTGTCTATGTTTGATGCTCTTAAACACCAAGATGCTTCAGACGTGATGCCGGCAATTGGTGCCATCTCTGCAATATCTTCTTTTGGGCTGGCGTATCTGTTCTTTAACATTCCACTAGCACCTCATTTTTTGTGGGGTATTGGACTATTAAGTCTGGGAACACTCCTTCTTTCACACGTGCGATTAAAAGGTAATCGGAGTCTGATTCTCCATATCGTGCACAGTGGTCTCTTTTTTGCATTACACTACGTCGTGATGAAAGGACTTTTCGAGCAAACGAGTTTTGCTGATGGTTTCTTCTGGTCACGGATTGGGTTTGTACTTTTTGCGCTTTCTCTTTTGTTAGTACCTTCATACTATGACGAAATTACTGCAGCTACTGCTAAGACTTCGAAGAAAACAGGATGGATTGTACTTATTACAAAAGTGCTTGCGGGAGCAGCAGCGTTCATGTTGCTTAAAGCTACTGACTTAGGTGATGTTGCAGTCGTGCAGGCACTTGATGGACTTAAGTTCGCGTTTATCATTCTTTTGAGTCTCCTTGTTGGACGGTTTATCCCGCATGCTGCAGGAGAAAATGAATTCGACTTTAAGACAATTATGAGGAAGTCGGTGTATATAGCCATTATTACTGTTGGCTTCGTGATACTATTTACTTAGGACTTTCGTAAATGGCACACTTCTTCGTCTCTCTAGTTTCTTACAGAAACTGTTCAGGTTATCACTCTTTTTCCAAAAGAGCAGGTAACCTCTTGCAAAGTGATTTTATATCACTTCTCACTCACTTACAAAAGTCCTATACATGAAATAAATAAATTTAATGAATAAACTCAAAAAAACACTACTTTGGATTCTTGGAATAATTCTTTTGCTAGTCTGTGTAGTTTTTCTGCTTGCCCGAAAAGAAGTTCCAGAAAAAATACAATATGGAATGTCGTTTAATACAATGTATGCAGAAGAACTTGGCTTAGACTGGAAAGAAACCTATGATGCGATTTTGGATGAATTAGGAGTGCGGCACTTACGACTAGCTGCACATTGGCCGATGACTGAACCAATAGACGATGTCTATAATTTTAAAGAACTTGATTATCAAGTCAAAAAAGCAGAAGAGGTTGGAGCCGATGTAGTTTTGGCAGTAGGGAGAAGACTTCCTCGATGGCCTGAGTGTCATGTGCCTGAATGGGCTCAAAAACTTTCGCAAGAAGAACGACAGCAACAAACACTTGAGTATGCAACAGTTGTTATAAATCGATACAAAGAAAATAAAGCTATAAAATATTGGCAGATTGAAAATGAGCCTTACTTAGAAGTATTTGCAAAAGAACATTGTGGGGAATTTGATGAAGCTTTTTTTGAACGAGAGGTAGCTCATTTTCGATCGCTTGATAGTACTCGACCTTTTTTAATAACCGATAGTGGGAATTTAGGAACATGGGCAGGTCCCTATAGACATGGTGATGCGTTTGGCACTTCAGTGTATGTGTATTTCTGGAATCCTGAACTAGGTCAATTTAAAACAATCCTCCCACCTTGGTTCTATCGAGTGAAAGAAAGTATCGTTTCACTCATCTATGGTGAAAAGGAAACAATGCTCATTGAACTTTCAGCAGAACCATGGCTTTTGGAGCCAGTGACAAACGTTGATATAGAAACACAGTATTCACGTATGGACCTTGAAAAATTCAATGACATCTTAGAGTATGCAAAAAATACTCGGTATCAAAAGCAGTATCTCTGGGGTGCCGAGTGGTGGTATTGGCTACATCTTAAGGGTCACGATGAGATGTGGAATAGAGGTTTAGAACTTTTTAAACAATAGAAGTTACTATGTCAATATTTCAGTTTGTATTCTCATTTCTTTTCTCTCGAAATTGGCATTCGGGCAAGATGGAGCCTTCGTTTCCCAAAATTGCACTTTTTTGTGCAGCACTGTTCCTCATTTTACTCGGCGTTTTGATGGCAAGTATTTTGCAGGCACCTGTAGAATACGTTGTAAAATAGAATCCACATAACGGCACACTTCTTTTCATGTTTCTTTTCTTCATTACATGAACGGTTAAGGTTGTATGATATTTTTAACAAAATATCGACAACCTTTTAAATAGTGACATTAAGTCACTATTTAACCTCGAATTGCACTCGTTCTGTTGATTCTGCTAATAATTCTATGAAAATATAATTCATCATTATTTGACTAAGTGGTGGACAAGAGGTCAAAAAAAGAGCACAATTGAGCCTATTATGAAACATATTGGTATTTTTTCAGTTGGGGCTATTCTTTTGTGCATGCCGTTTTTGGCGTCAGCTGAGACTGTGGTGCGTATTGGCGACGATATCTCAATTGATGCAGATCAGATCGTTAATGGTGACTACTATGTTTCTTCAGGTTTTGGAGGTAAGACAACTATGTCAGGGACAGTAACTGAAGATATGTACGCTGTTGGGGGCATAGTAACAGTAAATGGAACAATTGGTAAAGACTTATCAATTCTAGGAGGTTCAGCCCAGGTGCATGCAAAAGTATCAGATGATGTGCGGATTGTGGCGGGGGAAGTAACTATCGCAGAGCATGTGACGGGTGATGTGTTTGTTATTGGAGGCACGCTCAACATTCTCTCAAATGTGGTCGTTGATGGTGATGTAATTTTTTATGGAGGTACTGCACAAATTGAGGGTACAGTTAAAGGTTCAATATTAGGTACAGCAAAAACACTTCGTGTTGATGCGGAAGTCGGGAAAAATATTGATGTGAAATCTTCTACCGCAATTACACTTGGAGACAAAGCAAAAGTTGGAGGCTTTGTACGCTATGCAAGTCCTGAAACTATAGTGCGTGCTCAAAATGCGAGTATTGGAGGTGAAGTGACAAAAAGTGAATTTGGCGGTACCACAATGACAGCTCAAGAAAAATTCAGATCGGGTCTTATTCCTGTTTTTATAACACTTTTTGCGACACTGGTTATATATCTTTTTTTCAAACGTCGGTTACAGCAAATTGTATTACTTATACACACAGCTCCACTTAAGAGTTCTGTTGTGGGAATCTCTGTTGCCATTTTAGCACCGGTAGTTGGAATTATCTTGCTTGCAACGGTTCTTGGATCACTTGTTGGTGTTTTGCTTTTCGGTTTTAGTATTGTTATGTATACACTTGGTATTGGACTTTGTGGTGCAGTTTTTGGCTCATACCTACGTCTGTGGCTTACTCGTGGTAAAGAAGTAACGCTTGTATGGCTTGCACTTGGAACACTTGCGATGCACGGGGTGCTTTTTGTACCTATACTTGGCCCTCTTGTATTCGTTGGATTAGTATTTGTATCAATGGGAGGAGTTGTACTTTCTTTCTATAACAAATTCTAATGAATGCACGTAAACGCAATATCCGAACCAAACGTGCGTTAGAGATGGCTCATATCTTAGAGTCTTTATACCCGGATGCAAAAATCGAACTCAACTTCTCAAATGAATTTGAATGTCTTGTTGCGGTCATTCTTTCAGCACAGTGTACTGATCTCCGTGTAAATGTGGTAACGGAAAATCTATTTAAAAAATATATAACAATTACTGACTATTGTGATGCCACACAAAAAGAGATGGAAAAAGATGTATTCTCGTGCGGCTTTTATAGGAATAAAGCAAAAAATATTATTGGTGCTGCATTAAAGGTACGTAATGACTTTGGAGGTGCGTTACCAGAAACAATGGAAGAACTTCTCACGATTCCGGGAGTTGCTCGTAAAACTGCAAACGTTATTTTGTCAGTTATTTTTGGTAAACAGCTCGGTATTGCTGTTGACACCCATGTACGACGATTTGCGATTCGGTTTGACTTATCTGACTATACAGATCCAGTGCGTATTGAAAAAGACTTGATGCAAATTCTCCCCCTGTCTTCGTGGTGGGGCTTTAATCATCGCTTAGTTCATTATGGGCGCCATGTGTGCAAAGCCAATAAGCACGACTGTAGTTTGCATCCGTTAAGCATTGTATACTTAAATTCAAATGCAATTTGGCCTAAAAGTAAGTAAATATATACCCGCATGTTTTCAAATAAAGATATATTAAAAAATTTTCCACATCTCTATTATATAAATCTTGATAGACAGAGTGCACGAAAGGAGAGGTTCGAGCAACAGTGCTATGAAACTGCTATTACAAACGTAACAAGAATTGTGGGTTTTGATGGAAAAGATTCTGATTTGAGCGAATATATCTCAGGATCGTATCCAAAAGATTTGTCTCCATCTGAAGTGGGGTGTACTTTGTCTCATCTCAATTTACTTAATCATTTTATTTACGAAACTGATCACGATCGAATACTTGTTTGCGAAGATGATGTAAGTTTTGAGATGATTAAACATTGGAAATTCACTTGGGATTTCTTCGAAACGCATTTACCATACGATTGGGATGTGGTGCAACTTATTGTAAATAATCCAGTATGCATGCATTTAGACTTGCATGTTCGTTTCATTAACGATTTTTCAACTGCATGTTACATGATGCGTCGGAAGTATGCGGAAAAGTTGTTGAACTTACACGGTGATGGCAAAAAATTTAAAATAGATCAGCATATTAAACCTCGTGCAGTTGCAGATGCCCTACTGTACAACGCTGGGAAAGCGTATGCTATTCCATTGTTTACAACCGAAATTGGAACTGAGGGTGCTATAAATGAAGAGTTCTATTCTTTGCAGAAAAGCTCAAATCAATTTGTCACAGATTTTTGGAAAGAGAAAACAAGTATCAATATGGAAGATTATCGTTTTTTGTGGGATTATAACCCGTTTATCAGTCAACTACCTCCAGAAGTATATAGACGAGGGTATTAAGATTCTCTTCGCAATATAAGTGGTATACTGTATATATGCAGGTACTCATGGCAGTTTTGGATGATTTATGGAAGTTTGCTCGCACGGCAGTTTTCGGTGTCTTTTTTGAAGATATTCGAAACTCCGTTTCTTCTTATGAAGATAGACACATACCATCTCCTCAATTATTATTACCGCTTCATGGGCAAGTAAATAGTGAAACTGTATCTCTAGGCCAAAATGAAAGTGATATAAGTCTATCGCCTGGTCTTGCGTATTTTGTTGGAGAACCTGAAGCTGCGTTGTATCTTGACCCCGTCATTGCATTTGACTCAGTTGTAGCTAAGCTTACCTATGGTGACATTGTCTTGGTCATTAAGTTTGGTGGACGGTGGGCGCATGTCAAAATGGGGAATACAGAAGGATGGATTTTAAAAGATATGCTCCGTGAACAACTTTCTGATGTTTTTCCATCTCTTGTAGAAGGTCAGGTATATGAGGCTGATGATGTTGAGACAATAAAACTTCGCCTGTGTATTACAGATGCATTTAACGCAGCTGTTGCAACATTGCCATTGTGTGACGTTGAATATGTACTGTATACATTGTATCGAAAAAATGTTCATATTTCTTGGCCAACTACATATGGACGTGTGGGAGGTTCATGGCAAAAAATATTGCGTGGAAAAGAAGGAATCCATATCGGCATCATTCCAAAAATTGGCAGTATCATGGAGTATGTTGTTGAGGATAGAGGGCACGTCTGCTATGTCGAAGCTGTTTTTAAAGATGAGACCATAAAGATACGTGGCATTGGTCTTCTCGATGAAGGAATGTTTTCAGTGTTGAGTATGGATAAAGAGCATTGGAAGGAGTTGAGGCCTGTTTTTATTGAGATTGTGTAAGCATTTGTTTCACTGTATAGTCTATGTGGGCAATGCATTCTCCCTCTCGGTACTCCTTCCAAGAGAAGAGATTCTTGTTCTTATGGTGAAGTTTGGTTGAAGCTATCACCATCCATGGTGGGAGTAGAATTGCGACCTTTATTCTCGCTCTATGCAAGGGCAGACTAGTTTTTTGCCCTTGCAGCTAGATTCATTCTGTTAATTGTTAGGCCTAGGTTTGTCCTCGGCCTTTTTTAGTATAAAATAGACTCATGCAAAAAGTCGCTTTCTTTGATATTGATGGAACTCTGTTTCGTTCAAGTTTAGTAATTGAACTTATGGAAGCTTTAATTAAAGAAGGTATCTTTCCTAAAAAAGCTAAAGATGGGTATGTCAAAGAGTATCACGCATGGAGAAATAGAGAGGGAACCTATGACGCGTATATTAAAGCCGTTGTCGCATCATACATCGTTCACATCAAAGGCATACACTATGGAGATCTTGCTGATGTGGGGAAGCTGGTTGTATCAGAACAAGGTAACTATGTGTATCGATATACCCGCGACCTCATTGCAACACTCAAGCGTGACAACTATTACCTTGTAGCAATTTCACAATCTCCAAAAACAATTTTAGATGAGTTTTGCAAGGATTATGGATTCAACAAAGTGTATGGGAGGATTTATGAAATTGGCCCACAAGACTTGTTTACGGGAATCATGGTTGATGTGCACCTTGTTGAAAATAAAGCAAACATTGTTGCGCGAGTACTCGAAAAAGAAGATGTGACTACGGAAGATTCAATTGGGGTTGGTGATACAGAAGGAGATATTGAACTACTAAAGTCAGTTGCAATTCCAATTTGTTTTAATCCAAATAATGGTCTATTTAATGAAGCAAAGAAGCGAGATTGGAAGGTGGTGGTAGAGCGAAAGGACGTAATTTACGAACTGTAGACGTTCATATGCACCTTAGCTACTTTGTCGTACTACAGAAATTTTTTGTCAATGTGCCCTTGCACATCTCCAAAAAATTTCTTTGTACTTCGCGTATCTAAGGCACCTATGAACGTCTAATCTAATAAAACTATGCAACCAAAAAAAATATACAGAAGTACAAAAGACAGTATTGCAGGGGGAGTGCTTGCAGGATTTGCTGAACATTTTAATCAAGATGCAACTTTATGGAGATTTGGATTTGTTGTTTTTTTGATTATCACTGGCTTCATGCCAGGGCTCCTTATCTATCTTATTGCATATATAATTATTCCAAAGAACCCTTTATTTCAGTATAAAGACGTAACAGACACTGTAAAATAGTGAAATATGATTGACGTTAGACGAGTTCGACTTCGAAATGATCAGCCTGCTGGCGATGGTCCTGTAGTGTACTGGATGCAACGTGATCAACGAGTGCAAGACAACTGGGCACTATTGTACGCGCAAGAGTGTGCCATAAAAGCTAATGTACCCTTAGTTGTGTTATTTAACCTTGTCCCTGTTTTTGGAAATACTACACTCCGTCACTACAACTTTATGTTTGGAGGGTTACAAGAGGTTGAAAAAGAACTAGATGTACTTAACATTCCATTCATACTCCTTCAAGGCAATCCCAATGAAACAATCGCCAGGTATATAGAAGAGCATTCTGTTGGGCACCTTGTGACTGATTTTAATCCACTACGCTTTACTGATGTATGGCGAGAGAAAGTTGCCAAAAAAATACCCGTGCAGTTTAGCGAAGTTGATGCACACAACATTATCCCTTGCTGGATAGCGAGTCCTAAAGAGGAATTTGCTGCATATACATTTCGTCCTAAAGTACACCGCCTTCTACCTGAATTTTTAACTGCGTTTCCAAAAGTTGCAACGCAAAAGCTACAACCAGTTAAAAAGTTTGAAAAAATAAATTGGAACTCTGTACTCGAAGACATAGATACAAATCGTACTGTGGTACCTGTTAGCTGGCTATCTCCTGGTATAACAAACGCCAAGAAAATGCTTAAAGACTTTACTGAAAACAAGTTAGATGCGTATCCACGTAAACGAAACGACCCCAATGAAAACCATCTTTCGCACCTCTCACCGTATCTTCATTTTGGACAAATAGGTGCACAATCTATAGCGCTTAAGATACAAAATGCCGATGCAAAAAAAGATTGTAAAGACACGTATCTTGAGGAACTCATAGTCCGTCGCGAACTTGCTGATAATTTCTGTTTTTATAATTCTAACTACGACAAAGTAATAGGTGCTCATGCATGGGCACAAAAAAGCATAGGTGAACACAAAGCAGATGTTCGTGAATTTTTGTATACAAAAAAAGAGTTAGAGGAAGCGAAAACACATGACCCACTTTGGAATGCCGCACAGTTACAAATGGTCAAAGAGGGGAAGATGCATGGATTTATGCGTATGTACTGGGCTAAAAAGATTGTAGAGTGGACTAAAGACGTGCAACAGGCAATTGACATTGCACTGTACCTTAATGACAAATACGAACTTGATGGTACTGATCCAAACGGTGTAGTGGGCGTTATGTGGTCGGTTTGCGGGGTACATGACAGAGCTTGGAATGAGCGCCCTGTTTTTGGAAAGATACGCTATATGAACTATAACGGTTGCAAACGAAAGTTTGATGTAGCACAATATATTGCAAGGTATGGAGAAGAAAAAACTTTATTTTAAATGACAAAAAGAGAACAAAAGTTTGTAGCTACAGTTCTGACGTTTTATAAAGAGAACGGGAGACATCAACTTCCATGGAGGCAAACCCGTGATCCGTATGCCATTTTGGTTTCTGAGATGATGTTGCAACAAACACAGGTTGATAGAGTGATACCGAAATATGAGGCTTTTTTAGCAAAGTATCCGACTATACAGAAACTCTCTAAAGCATCACTTGCTGATGTGCTTACACTATGGCAAGGACTTGGGTATAACAGGCGTGCAAAAATGTTGCTTTCTTGTGCTCAAGTTATCGTAGCTTTGCATAAGGGGGTGTTTCCAAAGACAGAAGAAACACTGGGCACACTTCCTGGAATCGGACCGTATACCGCTAAAGCGGTGTTAGCATTTGCTTTTAATACACCCGTTGCGCTCATTGAAACAAATGTGCGTGCGGTCTTTTTACATCATTTTTTCAAAGACGAATCAGAAATTTCTGATGCGCAATTAGTACGATATATCGTACTAACCTGTGACAATCAAAATCCAAGAGAATGGTATTACGCGTTGATGGACTATGGTTCATACATCAAGAAAGAATTTGGAAACCCAAATACTAAGAGTAAACATTATACTAAACAATCTTCTTTTAAGGGAAGTGATAGACAAATCAGAGGCACAGTGATTCGACTACTAACAAAGAAGCCAGGCACACGAAAAACACTGCATACTGAACTTTCTTCATTTGAAGACATTAGAATTGATGCACAAGTAGAGAATCTTATTCAGGAAGGGATGATTGTTAAGATACAAAGCAAGTATCAACTGCCCGGCTAAAATACTCCAATCGATTGGAGTATTTTAGATTCAGTCTGATTGGAGAGAACTATCTTTCAATAAAAGTGTTATGAAAATTCCGGGAACCATCAGAAATGCGAGAACAATAAAGAGTAAGTTAAAAGGCAGATACAAAAGTGTAATACTTCCAAGTAGCGCACCCACAAGAGAAGATAGGGGGCGCGTCATTCTAAATACACTTATGGAGTCGGCGTCTTTGCCGTTTGCGTGTTTGAAAAAGTATGACTCTGAAGTTGCTTCAACAAATGAAGCACCAACGCGGGTAATAAACATTGCAAACATCCAGACACCAATGTGTCCGTTTGGTAAAAAGGCAAGCCAAGAGGTTGAAAGTGCCAAAAGTAAAAAACCAAACGCCATCATTTTCTTCTCGCCAATATATGTATCAGAAATAATTCCAATAGGGTATTCAAAGAGTATGTATGCAGATAAACCTACAAACATGATAAGTCCAATTTCATAGAGAGAAAAACCACCCGTTTGAACAAGATAGAGTGGTGTATAAATGACCATCCACGTAAAAAAGAGTTGAAGTAAGAAGCCAATTGTGATGATACTTTTGATACTCCTGTCACCTTTCAAGAGTAACGTCATTTTAGGTAGTGACAATGTGTTGTAGAGCGGATCTGTAAATGAGGAAAAGTATCGTACAAAAATAAATAGAAAGGGGATTAAGAATAATGATGAAAGAAGGTATGCACTTCCAAGTGAATTTTGTTCATGAGAGCTTGTAAGTCCAGTTAAAAGTGGCCCTACGGCGGTAGCAAGGCTCAGGAGGCAGAGATAGAGACCTCGAGCCGACCCCGTCTTTTTTTCCGTTGTTCCAATAACAGTCTCAATAAAAATATCGAGATTAAAGAGTAATAAGGGCACCAAAATAAAATGAAGTAGAAAAAAGAAGATTGCAAAAGGTGCCGTTATTGAAACCGCCATGCCAATAACGGCACAAATTTCAAGGACTGTAAAAAAGACAGTGACTTTATAGTTACCGAGTGTTTGTAACAACGATGGTGTGTAGAAAAACAATAGTAACGATAGTAATGCACCGCACGCATAGACGATACTCACCGCTGTTGCTTGAAGAAAATGTCCAAGAAATGATGAGTTTATATAAATAACCATCGCCCAATGGAGTGAGAGCAAAATAAGCGCAATATATAAAAGAGTTAAGTTTTTGCTCTCTTTTGTTTTAAAAATGCGCAACGCATCAGGAATAGCTCGAGGCATACTGCAACAATTATACAGGATATGTAAATAGATTTTCTTAAAATACCTGTACAAGATTTTTTTTGATGTGCGCCGAGCTTAAAGGAGTTAGACAATTTTGTTTGAGATAGGGAATAAGAAAACCGCTCTCCAAACGGCTTTCGGAAAACGGTTATTTGTCCCTGAAGATGATTGGGGTGATGATGATCACCACTGCCGTTACTGCAATTTGCATTATTGCTTGTGACCAAGCGGGGTGTATCCCAGCCTTTTCGACTAGTACCCACAGCCAACCATTATGAGTAGTTGATTGCTAAGGTGGAGACTCGTGTGCGCCACAGCTTGCTTCTTAGTGTTGCCCTGACTCTTGAACGCCCATTTCTTGTTAAGGGTGAAGTTCACCCCAAGGTACACTAGGAAATTAGCGATTGATGCAATTTGGTAATGAACTCCAATGCTGATAAGAGCGAGAAATGAACTATTGGAAACAATCAAGCTCACAACTCCGACTAGCAACATGCGCACCCGTGAGGATGCGAGCATTTTTTCCAAAATGGAAATCATAGCATTTCTCCTAGGTGACTATACTAAAAAATGATACATACATTTCTAATGTATTGTCAAGTTTTGGAGCGCCGAGCTGGGGTTGGTTCGACAATTATGGGTGGGGAGGTAAAAGAAAACTACCCTTTCGCCGAAACGAAAGGGTACCTTTCAATTTCTTTGCAAGGGTGGCGTCAACGATGGTAGAACTTATCCCAGCGCTCGACAAAACCATAAAGAGCAATGTAAATGCCTGGAATCAGGCATTGTGTAGCCCCGATTGCCATACCAAAGTTGAAGTCGGCATCCGAATCACGAAAACGCTCGGGCTTCATTGCGCCTGTCAGCACAATGACCTTTCCTGTGATGTTAGTCAAGTGCTGGGCGGTAACTTGAATCGTATCTGTTCCGTGCAAGATTATAACTTTATCTTCACGGGTTGCTGAAACGATTCGTTTAATGGTGTCTCGGTCGTTGTCGTCCATATCGAGACTATCTTTCTGGCAGGCACGGGTGAACGCCACGGTGTAAGGTATGCCAGCTCGTCGACTGATAGAATGATATGCAGACTCACCGATAACAAAGTTGTACCCATGATTTTCGTCAGTGGGCAAATAGTCTTTGTCGATGGTACCTCCAGTTTGGATAACGTGGATGAGAGCCATTAGGGTTACTCCTCTTCAGGTTATGTTTATAGAACTTATTGAAGCCTCTTGGCTTAGGCTGCCCGAACAATATAACTATAAATTTGTTTTGTCTATAGTAATTGTCGAAACTACAAACCTCCCTACAAAAAATACCATTGCTAAGCAATAGTATTTTAATTTATGTATAAAGATTAAGTTTTTTAAACTTTCAAATTTGGATGTAGTTCGAGGCGCAAGCGAGGCTTGCGACCAAGCTGTAGTAGTTCTACTGCGCGGGAGCAAATGAGTGAGGCAACGAAGAAATGCGCCGAATTTGGAAGTTTAAACTAAATCCCAATTAACACTGGAATAACCATCGGTGACTTCTGCGTCTTCTGCATTAAGAACGAACTTACCACATCAGAAAGTTCTTCTTTGACAATATCGAGGTCAATAGGGTTCATTCGCTCTGTGTTTTTTTCTACCGTTTTCTTAATTAAAATACGTGCTTCTGAGAGTAGTTGTTGGCTTTCTCGTAAGTAGACAAATCCTCGAGAAATAATGTCTGGTGATTTTC
Source organism: bacterium (assembly GCA_043719295.1). Classification (GTDB taxonomy): domain Bacteria; phylum Patescibacteriota; class Minisyncoccia; order Phycocordibacterales; family UBA918; genus OLB19. The sequence goes on along the minus strand of JAYSUD010000007.1, from coordinate 33,968 downwards.
GGAGTTTTCCTGTTTTTGTATTGATGGTCGCAATAATGACAAACATACCTTGTTCTGAAAGGGAAATACGGTCTCGTAGCACAACTTCTTGTCGTGTTCCAACGGTAAATCCATCAACAAGCACTATTTCATTTGGTGCTTTGTCTTTGTGAACAGTAAGTTCAGTTCCGTTTTTAATATCGATGATAGTTCCGTTATCAGGTACTACAATGTTTTCGCGTTTGAAACCATTTTCAATTGCAACGTACATATGACTCTTAAGGTGGTAGTGGTGTCCATGAACAGGAAGTAAGAATGTTGGCTTTACTGTTTGATGTACCCATACAAGCTCAGAGGCGTTACCGTGTCCTGAAGAGTGCACTGCTGCAGACTTGTAGTTAATCACGCGAACGTTTTTACGGTAAATATTGTCTTTAAGCTTTTGGACTGCAACTTCATTTCCTGGAATAACTGAAGAGGAAAGTACTAGCGTATCTCTCTCACTTAGCGTCACAAATTTATGTTTGTCAGTTGCCATACGCATGAGTGCTGCATTTTCTTCGCCTTGGGCTCCTGTTGTAAGGATAACAATTCTATCACTTGGATAATTTGGCATGTCATTTGCACTAATGAACACTTTGGGATCAACAATTAAAAGTTTTGCCACTATTGCAATGTCGATATTGTTCTTCATGCTTCGCCCTTCAAGCACAACTTTTTTTCCGAGCTTCTCACAGGTTCTAATGATATTTGTTAAGCGGTCAAATTGTGAGGAGAAGGTACCAACAATCAAACGGCCTGATGCGTTAGTAATGATTTCTTCAATACTTTTGAATACTACTCCTTCAGGTGCTGAGAAACCACTTTGATCGGCGTTGGTTGAATCACACACCAGCATGATGTTTTTATTTTGTCCTACTTTTTCCCATGCTTCTCGTTCTTCAACGACAACAACTCCATTCTCATGAACAAGTTTAATGTCTCCGGTAATAACAATATCTCCATGCTTTGTTTCAACAGAAATCCCCATTGCGTCAGGAATAGAGTGGGTTACAGGGAAAGACTTAATTTTTGTGTTACCTACAACAAAAGAATCACCTTCTTTGATAACGTGCATTGTTATTGGTTCCATGTGGGGGAATTCTTCTTGACGTTTGAGGATCATCAATGACGTTAGGTATTGTGTGTAAATTGGTGGGTTACCAATTCGTTCCATAACAAACGGAATACCTCCAATGTGGTCGAGGTGACCGTGGGTAACAATAAGCCCTTTGATTTTATGGCGACGTTCTTCAAGATACTGGGTGTTTGGAAGAATATAGTCAGCTCCTGGCGCGTTACTTTCAGGTGAGATGAATTGGAATCCAATATCGAAGATGAGGATATCATCTTTTGTTTCAACAATGGTCATGTTCCGACCAATTTGCTCAACTCCCGACATAGGGATTACTCGAACTGTATCTTCGTCGGTTACTTCTACAAGTACTGGTGTTTTTTCATCTTTGATGTTCATCCGGTGCTTTAACGCAGGATTGGTCATTGATTTTCGTCCTCTGTTGTTATCTTTACGTCCACGACTTCGCTTCGGCGCACCTGTAGTTCGTGAAGTTCGCTCACCGGTAGTTCTTTGGTGAGGGTTTGTTGAAGGAGCGGCTCCCGTTGTTTGCCGTGGTGTTTGTGCTCCATACGGACGCCGTGTAAATGAAGTACTCCGACTTGATGGTTGTGAAGCGCCTGCGTACTGTCGTCGCGGTGCGTGGGGAGTAGTTCCTCGTGAAGGAGCTGATGTAGGTCGCGGTGTTTGTGCGTTGTGATTATTTTGTTCCATATTGTAATTTTTAATTATGAGCGTGTAGCTCTTAGTTGTTAATGCGTATTTGAATGCGTTGTATATATATATTCGTTACTGTGTTGTGTTTGAAAAAATAGGCCATACGTTATTTGATTTCATGTGCCATGCTGAAATATTTGCAAATCGTTCACTTGGTTTACTTAACTTTGTAAAGGGCGTTACCGTAACACTTTTATCAAGTACATAGCCAAAAGTAGGCACAAAGAGAAATACTGCCGGAATATCTTTCGCGATAATGGTTTCTACTGACTCAATGCTAGTTTTTCGTTCATTTGGCTCTTGTGCAATTCTCGTCTTTTCAAGTAATCCGTCTACATCAATGTTGGTATATTGTGCGATGTTAAGTCCGGGATCATTTTTTTGCGATGAGTGCCAGAAAGGATACAGATCAACTTGTCGTCCGATGTCAGCACCATATAATAATGCTTCGAAATCCCTTGGTCTGATAACCGCTTGGACGAGGTCAGTTTGTTCAAATTGTGAAACAGTGACTTCGGCTCCAAGTGCTTTCCATACGGTACTTATGTACGTCGCAGTTTGATCAAAAAGTGGTGTGTTTGCAGTTGAAAGCGAGACTGATAACGTAACTCTATTGCTATCAATAACTTTCTCATAAATACCTTGCTCGTTTTTTCTCCAGCCTCCTTCAGTAAGGAGTGCTTGTGCAATGACGAGTTTGTCTACGGTGCTTTCAGCTTTATTTTCCTCTTCTTGGTTAAAGTGTACCGCAAGGAACCCTGGGGGAACAGGAGAGTCTGTGGGTATACCACTCCCATTAACCACTGTATCAACTAAAGCCTCCTTATCAATGACTGTTGCAAGTGCGTTTCGGACACTTACGTCACGCAAAGCTGCAGATTTGTTTTGATTAAAGTAAATTGCAAATGTACGAGGAAGTGGACTTTGTATGACTTGATACGTGTCTTGTGACACTTCAGAAAAGAACTCTGGAGAAAGACTTGGCGTACTTGCGATTTCTTTTTTTGCGAGAGCATTTTTGAGCTCATCTTCATTTTGATAGAAGTTGAATACGAGCGTGGAAATATTGGGTCTATTGTTTGAGGCACTAAACGCACTTAGTTTGTACCCATTGATAAGTCCCGATTTATTCCGAAGGACATCGGTAACCATGTATGGTCCTGTTCCAATCGGTTGCGTATTGTTCTGACTAAACGGCACTTGTTCGATAGGAAGTTCGTCCCATAACTCTCGAGGTAAGATGCCGGTTAGGAGGTTTTCAGTAAATGGTGCATATGCTTCTTCAAGCACAATGTTCATTTCATATTCACCAAGCTCCTCAATCTTAACTCCATCCCAGTTACCTCGAAGAGGACTTTTGAGATCTGGATTTTGAATGAGTGCAATAGTGTATGCAAAATCGCGAACTTTTAATTCTTGCCCGTTATGAAACGATACTCCTTTTCTCAATGTTACCTGGTACGTTTTTCCGTCTTCTGAAACGGTAACTGATTCTGCAACATCGTTTACAAGATTGCCGCTTTCATCAAGTTTGAGAAGGCCACTATAAATAAGTGCCACCATGTCGTGATCTGCACGATTGATTGCAAGCACAGGGTTTACAAAACGAGGTGTACCAACAATTCCTTCAACTATAGTTCCGCCTGAAGTAGGGACAGACTGTGTGTAAAGAGCATTGATTGTAAGGACCGCAAAAAGTACCGATACAGAAAGTACACACAATACAACATTGAAAATAAGCCGGTCACTTATCTTGCGCCTCGTTATAAACGAAAAATAAGTATGTGCCAGAGAAAATCGTCTGTTTTTGTTAAATAGAGCCATAGATACCCCCTAAAAAGTTAATAGAAACACTACGTTAAAAGTGTCGGTTCAGATTATGGATACAGCCTTCTTTTGTAGTTTAGAAGACAACAGTAATAAGTGCAGATAGGACAAACAAAATTGCGGTCACGAGAGTAAATCGGAATAGGAAAAGCTCACTACCACGTCGTTTGTGAAATGTTGAACTAAAGTTATCGCTTCCAAATGCGCCACCAAGACTCGATCCGCGTTGCTGTAGCAGGATTGCTGCTGTTAGAAAGACAGAGAGAATTATTTGTACGTATGGCAGTACGGGAAGCACTACAGACTGTATAAATTCCATGTGAGTACTAATGTAGCAGAGATTGTGTCCTGTTGCAAGATTGCTGTTGTGAATCTCATAGGTCTTATTTTAAAACAACAAGGCCGCGAGTTATGTCGCGGCCAGTTTTGTTTAAATAAAGTTTGGGTTTTTTATCGGACGTTCTCTTTTTTGTGCAATTCCCCAACGAGAACTCCCTGAATCGGTTTGTGTAGCTCTTGATATATAAACAGGACCAGGTGTGATTACTCCTACATAATCTGACGCTCCTTCTCCTCGATGCCAAATAGTCTGGCCAGCAATATATAGTCGAGTTGGTCTATCAACTTCATCAACAAATAGATGAATCGATAGTCTTGGACCAGTTGGTTGTCTAAACCCTTCTGGTAGATGTGCAGTGTTGAAGTTGTATTGTGTGAAGAACTCGTGGCCCTGTACCCATATTCCAACCCAACCAATTTTTGGTTTAGGAATATGAACTAAAACTACTGTTCCGAAGATTCTCAGTTCGTTTGGTTTTGTATGAACATAAACCATCTAGTCCTCCCATAATTTATTTCTTGTGGGTACCTTGCTCGTAATTTAATCATAGAAAGAGAATTTTTGACAGCCTTTCTAGCTGACGTATACTATCAGTCCAAGACTGCACGTAATAATGTAGTTTGGGATGAAATTATGGAATGGCGGGCGCACGTTTTTATGTGTGCATGCTTTGAAAAAAAATTATTCAATATTAATTAAAATATGTCAGAAATTAACATCAAACCGTTAGCTGATCGATGTGTGGTACGACGGCTTACCGACGTTGAAGCAGGGACGGTATCGCACTCAGGCATTATTATTCCCGATTCAGTGAGCAAGGAAAAACCAGAACAGGGAATCATTGTGTCTGTTGGAGCTGGAAAATGGGACGAAGATGGCGTTAAGCGGATTCCTATGGAAGTGAAAGCAGGTGACCGAGTTTTCTTTTCAAAGTACGGCTATGATGAAGTAAAAGTTGACGAAGAAGTCTTTTTTATCGTTTCAGAATCGAGTATCTTGGCGGTGTTGGGGTAGATGTTTATTATAATTTATTAATGTAATTTTAGTTTGCGGACTAAAGATAGAGAGTCCCGCCGAATGTTTCAAACAAAGGATTGTTTGAAACAAAAGGCGGACCATATTTTCTAAATTCGCAAGCTCATAAGAAAATATGGCAAAACAAGTGATTTTTGGAGAAGAACTTAAGAAGAAGTTGAAGGTAGGTGTTGACACTGTTGCAGACGCAGTTAAGGTGACGCTTGGTCCCCGCGGACGAAACGTGATTCTTGATAAAGGTTACGGTGGACCCACAATCACCAACGACGGCGTTTCTATTGCAAAAGAAATTACGCTTAAAGACAAGTTCGAGAACATGGGAGCGGAGATTGTGAAAGAGGTCGCAAGTAAGACAAACGAACTTGCAGGAGACGGTACAACAACTGCAACGGTCTTAACTCAAGCGTTGTTCACTGAAGGGCTTAAGCAGACAACCATGGGCTTAAACGCGATGGCTGTTCGAGCAGGTATGGAACACGCTGCAACAGACGTTGTTGCTGCATTGCGCGCAATGGCAACTCAGATAACCAACATAGAAGAAATCAAACAGGCAGCAACAATTTCTGCAGAAAGTGTAGAGATTGGTGAAAAAATTGCAGAGACGATTGATAAAGTTGGAAAAGATGGTGTTGTTACTGTAGAAGAGTCACAGTCATTTGGTGTTGAAACTGAGTTTACTGAAGGAATGGAGTTTGATAGAGGGTATGTGTCGCCATATATGGTGACTAATCCAGAGAGAATGGAAGCTGAGTACAAAAATGCGCATATTCTCATTACTGATAAAAAAGTATCATCGGTTAAAGAAATTTTACCCCTTCTTGAAAAAATCGCACAAACAGGGAAGAAAGAATTGGTTATTATTGCAGACGACATTGAAGGAGAAGCACTTACAACCTTTGTTATCAATAAACTCAAAGGAGGTTTTTCAGTTTTAGGTATCAAGGCACCAGGGTACGGTGATCGAAAGAAAGAGGTGCTTCACGATCTTGCGATTATGACAGGAGGGCAGTTGGTAAGTGACGATCTTGGAATTAAGCTTGAAGACGTTGAGATTACACAACTTGGGAAGGCAGATCGAGTTGTTTCAACAAAAGACAATACTACTATTGTTGGTGGTCAAGGACTTAAAGCTGATATTGATGCACGTGTAATCGCGCTTAAAGCCCAAGAGGAAAGTGCTACTTCAAAGTTTGATAAAGAAAAAATAGCAGAGCGAATTGCAAAACTTTCTGGAGGCGTTGCGGTCATTAAGGTTGGTGCAGCCACTGAAATGGAGATGAAGTACCTCAAACTTAAGATTGAAGATGCGGTTAATGCAACTAAAGCAGCAATTGAAGAGGGTATCGTGCCAGGAGGTGGAACATCACTTGTTCGAGCTGCGTTTGAAGTGGAGCAAAACATACTTTCAAAGAAGGATTTAGGACGTGAGGAACTTATTGGATACAAGATTGTACTCAAGGCCCTTGAAGAACCACTGCGACAGATTGCAAACAATACAGGTAAAGACGATGGAGCAGTTATTGTGCAGAAAGTTAAAGAGGCAGGAGGTAATGCGGGATATGACGCACTTAAGGGTGAAATGGTTCCTGACATGATCAAAGCAGGAATTATTGACCCCGTAAAAGTAGAGCGAGCAGGAGTACAGCATGCAGTTTCAGCAGCAGCAATCTTACTTACTACAGAATGTGCAGTTGCAGATGAGCCTGAAGACGGAAAAGTTGCAATGCCTGATATGTCACAGATGGGTGGGGGCATGTACTAAATAAAAACTTAAAATCGGTCGGTTACTTCGTTGTGCTGCAGTAAATTTTCACTCGACCTACAGCATGTAGGGTTCGTAAAAATTTCTTTGTGCGCCTCGTACCCACTTCGATTTATGAGCTTTTATTGTATAAAAGATTAAAAAAGAACAATACACGAGTATTGTTCTTTTTTAATATGAAAATCAATATCGTGTAATTAAAAAAATCTGTATAAAGTAAACCCGCCATGCCGAAGTGATTCGGCATGGCGGTTGTTTGACCTTAACGATAGAGAGATGAACTATTCCATTCTATATCCTATGCCATAGATTGTCTCAATATGTTCGACATCACTAATTTTGCGTATTTTGGCACGCAGCTTTTTTATTATACAGTCGACTGTCCGAGGTAAGATGTTGTCATCTGGATATATCGCATCTAAGAACCGATCGCGACTGATAATAGCTCCTTTCGATGACATCAAGAGACGAAGAACACCTATTTCTTTGACAGTTAGAGCAATCTCTCCATCCTTAAAGTAAAGCTTTGCACGTTCTGGATAAAAGCTGAACCCATTACAAGTAAGAAAGGCATCTTCTATAGCAGAATCACTAGTGACTATGTTTTTTAGAATGTTTCTCAAACGAATCTCCAGCAAACGGCAGGAGAGTTGTCCTCGTACGTAGCAGCCAAATGGTAAATCTATGAAATTAATCTCATCATCAGGTGTACCCTGTTCGTGATAGACAACAATACGGTTTGCATTAATCAGAGTTTGTTTACGGTCTAAGTACTGCATAACAAGGTCATGACCTAAGATGATGCATCCTTGATATGTTTTGTCTGGTATGATTCCACTCACTTTGCAAGCTTTGATGTTTTCAGTCTCGACTTGCAATTCAAATCTTTTTGCTAGATCTGTGTTACGTGTTATCAGAGTCAGTTCTTCTACACGTCCTACTTCACTATTGCTCATTGTCGCCCCCTATGTTGTTGAGTTAACCCTGTTATAAAGAGCAGGGATATCTATAGCACATAGTAACCATACTAAACATAGTTGTCTAGGTGCTGTCTCCTAGTTGACATCTTGACTTCAATCTAATTATGGTACAATTTGAGGGTTAGTTAACAACTAGGATTTTAAATTTTATGAGCACAGGACTTATTGTATTGATTGTAGCAGGGGTTTTAGTAGTGTGGTTTGTGTGGATGTACAACAACTTTGTAAAGCTCACTCAAAATACTAAAGAAGCGTGGGCAGATATTGATGTGCAATTGAAGCGACGATATGACCTTATTCCAAACCTTATCGAAACAGTGAAAGGATATGCCTCACACGAACGTGAAGCGCTTGATTCGGTCACTAATGCGCGGGCAAAAGCAACGCAAGTACACGTTGATCCTTCAAACATAACTGCAGAACAAATTGCGGCTATGGCAGGAGCAGAACAGGCACTTGGCGCTTCACTTGGTAAGCTTATGGCAATTGCTGAAGCGTATCCTGACTTGAAGGCAAACCAAAACTTCGCACAGTTGCAAACAGAGCTTTCTGACACTGAAAACAAAATCCAAGCATCACGTCGATTCTACAACGGTAACGTTCGTGATCTTGCTATCGGTCTTCAGTCATTCCCTGGTAACGTTATTGGGAATATGTTTGGCTTTAAAGAAGAAAAATTCTTCGAACTAGAGGCAGGAAGTGAACAACGGGAACCGGTGAAAGTTAGTTTTTAATCAACTTTTCTATGACAAATCGAGTCTACTATAATAAATTAGTTAGAGACGATATTAAGGAACGAATTGAATCTAAAGGTGAAGCGTGCGAGATTCGGGTGATTACTGATGATGCAGAATTTCAACAGGAACTTCTAAAGAAAGTACGAGAAGAAGCAAGTTCTCTTGCACACACTCGTTCAAGAGAGGAGTTCCTTCAAGAATATGCCGACTTAATGGTGGTTCTTGATGCATTGACCAAACAACTTGAATTTAGTGAGGCAGATATCAAAAATGCAATGACAGAAAATGTCACAGCAAAAGGATTTTATACAAAGCGTCACTTTCTTTCTTGGTCTGAAGATGGAGCGTATAAGAGTAATGAGACACCGCAGGGGATTTTGAAATAAGTTAGAACTTCCACAAACGGCACACTTCTTCGTTGTGCTGCGTAAAATATTCCTCTATGTACTATGCGTACACCTCGTCATATTTAACTTGCACGCCTCGAATTGTACACGTTTCTAAAAGTTCTATTAATTCTATGTACAAACTTGTTTTTTGTTTTGCCTTACTCTTCTGCCTAGCTGGAGTTGCGCATGCTGAACAAATATCAGACTTTTCTGCTGTCCTTGATGTGCAAGAAGATGGAACGGTGGTGGTTACAGAAACAATTACGTATGATTTCGGAGCAACAGAAAGACACGGGATATACCGCACACTTCAAGAACAACATCCACAAAAAAATACCGTATGGTACAAGAAGAGATCTATCGCAATTGAGGTCCTCGAGGTTTTAAAAGATGGTGTGGATGAACCATATCAAATTACTGATAAAAGAACTGAAGTTGAGGTAAAAATTGGAAGTGCCGATGTTACGATATCTGGTGTACACACGTATACACTCCGTTTCAAACTGAATGGAGCGCTTTCGTATGGCAAACAGGGGTCAGAGCTGTACTACAACGTAACAGGCAACAACTGGCTTGTACCAATTGAAAAGGCAAACGCGATTGTTACCGATTCAACAGGGCAATTACTTAAAGAAACTCGCACCTGTTATCAGGGCGTGTATGGTGATACAACGCGGTGTACCATGGATACACAAACTGCCACAAGCAGTACGTTTACAACAGGGCTACTCACTCCAGGTACAGGACTTACTGTTGCGCAAGAACTAAACGCAGATCAAGTTGCAGTATTAATCAATGAAGAAGTTAGAAGTAACTGGATTGGGTATGTTCTTGGAATTTTATGCGTACTTGTTATAGGCATCTCTGCATACAGATATCGTACTCACTTCAAGTTACGTAGAACAGTAGTTGCACAGTACCATCCATATGAAAGTGTATTACCTATGTATACAGGCTTAGTGTTTGATGGAAAACTTGATGCTCGTGATATTACTGCAGGCATTATATACCTCGCACAACAAGGCTTTATAAAGATACAGAAAGTAGAGCTAAAAGTGTTATTAATTTTTGATACAAGTGACTATATTTTTGAGCTCACACGTCTCCAAAAAGAAATGGATAATCCATTCCTTAGTACAATTTTATCAGTCCTATTTCCTGAAGAAGCAGAAATTGGTTCAATTGTTACACTCACTACCCTGAAAACTGATTCAGCGCGACAAGCAGAAAATGCAGTACTTTTAGCGAAACTACGCAAAGACATTAAGGCTGATTTGTATCAAGAAGGTTATTTTCAACTGAGTAGAATGTGGGTTCAGATTTTGATTCTATTATTCGGAGGTATCGCTCTAGTATCCTTCTTTGCAACAGCAGAAATAGTTACGGTAGTACCTGCAGAAATATTTTTCTTTAGTATTTTTATCCTAGTTTGTATTTTTGTTGGGTTATTATTTATGTATGAACGTCGTACTGGAAAAGGGTACGAAACATTAAACTACCTCAAAGGCTTTAAACTTTTTCTTTCTGTAACTGAAAAAGAGCGATACAAGTTTTTTAATGCGCCAGAGAAGAGTCCAGAACAATTTATGGAGTATCTACCGTATGCAATTGCGTTTGGTGTAGAAAAAGAATGGTCCAAAGTATTTGAAGGAATTACTATTCCAAACCCTTCTTGGTATGAGGGTGGAGCCGTCGGTGCTTTTTCTGCAACTTCATTTGCAAGTGATATTGGTACATTTTCAAGTTCGTTCGCAGCTTCTTCGGGAGTGAGCGGTAGTAGTGGCGGAGGGTCTTCAGGAGGGGGTGGAGGCGGAGGTGGTGGAGGTTCTTGGTAGTTACCTGTACAGCTGTTTTTTAAAAAAGATGAAGTATTGTATACTGAACATATATGGGAACTTTATATACACATCAGGGGAGTAATATTCGAAAAACATGGCTGTTAATGTCGATGTTTTTTGTGATTATAGTGGTAATTGGGTACATTGCAAGTGCCATTTATGGCAATCCGTCGATTATGTATATTGCGATAGTGTTTTCACTATTAATGAATGTGGGTAGCTATTGGTTTTCTGATAAACTTGTATTGAAAATGACTGGAGCCGTTCCTGCTGACATCAACATTCATCGTGATCTCATCAACATTGTTGAAAATCTTTCTATTACAGCCGGGCTACCGATGCCCAAGGTGTATGTCGTGAACGATCCTGCGCCAAATGCCTTTGCAACAGGACGTAATCCTGAGCATGCGGTAGTGTGTGCCACAACTGGTTTGCTACAGATTCTCAATAGAGTTGAGTTAGAAGGTGTGATGGCTCACGAACTTGCACACGTTGGTAATAAAGATATGCTTGTTTCTACAGTTGCTGTTGTGCTTGCAGGATTTGTCGCAATTGTAGCGGACATGCTCATGCGTTCAATGATGTGGGGAGGAGGGGATAGAGATAATAAAGCAGGTGTGGTCCTCTTGGTCCTTGGAGTTATAGGGATTATTTTGGCACCTATTGCAGCACAAATGATTCAGCTTGCTATATCACGAAAGCGTGAGTACTTAGCTGACGTGTCGGGAGCAATGTTGACCCGTTATCCAGAGGGCTTAGCATCGGCGCTTGAAAAAATTGCAGCGTCATCACGTCCAATGGTTCGTGCAAATAACGCTACTGCACACTTATTTATCGCAGACCCATTTGGAAATGACAAACGAGGTATCATGCAAAAAATCTCAAGCCTCTTCCAAACACACCCACCGGCTCAAGACCGTATCAAGATTTTACGCGAGATGGATGTGTAATTATCAAAAAACTGACACAGGGTGTCAGTTTTTTGATGTTTACCAATTCAATTTTTAAAGTAACCCTTCCATCTGGCTCATATACGAATTGAGGAAGATTGGAATACCAATAAGTAGCCCTATAAGTGGTACAACAACAGTGGCGAGTGTACCCCAGAGTATTATTTGAAAATATTTTCTTGTTTTTTCTACCGATACATAAATTGCATCAAGTTTTAAATCTTGCGCTTCAAGGCGTTCACGTATTTCATTATCCATGTTCATAAGTATATACCACAATACAAAACGTTCGAGGTTATACTTTGCACTTTCAATTTGCGTTTTTTCACCAATTTGCTTTACTACTCGCACAATCCGATCAACAGCAATTGTGCTGACTGATGGGTTTAGGGAGTAAGCACAGATGATTGAGGTGAGAAATATCAGTCCGCGTCGATGGGCGATTAGGCCGAATAAAGAAGGTGTCAAAATGACAGGTACTGCAAATTCGACCTTAAAGCTGAAGGGGTCGCAAATGCTGTGACGAACTTCCTTTGTTCGAGAAACTACCCTCAGCCAAAGAGCGTGAACTTTTATCAATTCGGTATGGGCGCGGCACGGCACGACTGGATCGAGGTTGTATTTCCTTTGGCAGTCTTGGGCGGTGGAACTTCAAAAATGCGTCGGGATGGGCTTGAGGCTCTCGCCTCTGTGCTTGCCATCGCATGAGCTGTAGAAAACAGGAGATAGGCCGGATCCAACAGTCAGGCCTTTTTATATCGTCAAAAAATATTAATGACCATCAACAAAACAGAGGAAGTTGCGTTATGTACAACTTCCGCTGTCTTGGCATGTGAGGAGGTCCGACCTCGGACTTTTGAACATACTCTATAGACTTTTTTTCTGTGTGTCGATTATGCATAGTAGTAATGCCATAAGGAGGATTGGGATATCACGGAACAGTACGTCAATTTGTGCCAAGTTGAATATGATAATTGCAAAAAGAAATACTGAGGCAAGGAGCGATGGAATAAAAATTCGTTTTCCAAATATAATCCAAATACCAATACAGAGCTCTATGACACCAAAGATGTGCAAGAGTGCCAGACTATCAATGAAGCTCAAATTAGTTAGGAATGAAGGGAAGTATCCTACCCATGCGTATGGGTTAAAGAAAGCAGAAATTGGTGGGTAGATAAAAGAAAAAGCCACTCCAATACGGAGGACTTTTTCTATTAATTTTTCCTGCACTGGGTTCATCTTTTCTATTCTAACACCTTGATATAGAATCCTTCACTTCCGTAGAGTGTGTATGTTCCGTCACTATTGTCTTGTGCATATACTTCAACTTTTTTTCCAATATACTTTTCAAGATCTCCAAACCCTTCAACTCCGATGATACTTCCTACAGTCTCCTGGCTCCAACCCATGATTGCTGTGATGTGTTTTCCATCAACTTCAACGTAACATTCACCATCTGCAAAACAACCAACATCAACTTTTTCAAGTTTTCCTGTAAATGTGTCTGCTTTTAATTTGCCTGTTGGAACTGTCGGTGTTCCCGGATTTCCAATACGGCCATTTTCAGTATTTACGTTTTCCTCAGTTTGTTCCTGTGTGTTTGGAGGGGTAACAACTGGGATAGTTGTAGTTTCCTTAGGTTTAATCATAAATAATAGACTGGCCAAAACCACGATCACCACAGCCCCTATAATTAATGTATTTTTCATATACAAACAGTATATCACTTTTTACGAGTCTAAAATGTTATTTTTGGGTCTTTTTTAACGAAGCAGCAATATTAATGTGGTAAAATTGCAGTAATGAAAGAAAATCAGTTCGAAACTATCAAGCGTTTGGACGACCAAGGTGCAGAGTATTGGTCGTCTCGTGATCTAGCTAAGGCTCTTGAATACTCCGATTATCGAAATTTTCAAACCGTGATAAGTAAAGCAAGGGTTGCGTGCGAGAATAGTGGCGAGGTTATCCACAGCCATTTCGTTGAAGCCACCGATATGGTCGCAATTGGTTCAGGAGCGGAAAAGAACGTTGAAACAGTCTATTTGTCTCGCTATGCGTGTTATTTGATTGTGCAAAACTCAAACCCTACCAAAGTTGTCGTGGCGAAAGGACAAACTTACTTTGCCATTCAGACTCATCGCCAAGAAGACACGGATAATCTCGTTGAAGATAACAAACGAGTTTTTCTGCGTGAAGAAATAAAAAAGCATAATACGTCACTCACCAAAACAGCTAAGGGTGCAGGTGTTCAAAATTATGCAATTTTCCAAAACGCAGGCTATAAAGGATTGTATGGTGGAATGACAATGCAAGATATTCATGAAAAAAAGAAGTTAGGCACATCTCAGCAAATTCTCGATCATATGAACAGCGAAGAATTAGCAGCCAATCTATTTCGAGCGACACAAACTGACGCAAAAATTCGAAGAGAAAACATTAAAGGCGAAGGTAATGCCAACCTAGCACACTTTGAAGTTGGACAAAAAGTGAGGAACACTATTAGAAATATTGGCGGTACTATGCCAGAGAATTTGCCAGTGGTTGACGGTGTTGGGAAAGCAAAAACACGGATTAAGAAGTTTGAGAAGAAAAGATTAAAGTGACAAAAAATCAAAAAAAGTTTCGGGAGTTGTTTATTGATGAGGTTTTACAATATGCAATTGGATAAGGGGGGCACATTAGTCTCCTTGTGCATTCACACGTCCGACTACAACTTGATAAATAGGTGTTGGCGTAAAGTTGGTAACATTGAAGAGTTGGATATATACACACAAGTGACCATCTAATATTTCTGATTTTAATGAATGAAAATCATCACACTTATCTAATCTTAAATTTTGCATCTCATCTGGAGCATTTCCAATATACTGCATTGCTTCAGTAACATTCCCTAGTATTATTTTCGGTAAGTAATACTCATTACATGCACTGAGTCCATAGATGTGTATGGCATAGGAGTGAGCAATTTTAGCCAAGAAACGAAATATATTGTTAGAATCAAATTTATTTATTATATTTTCAATCTTTTCACTTCCGTCAAATTTGTATTCGTTACCACTGATGTACGCTTTAGAAGGGCCGTTAATTTTTAAGAAGATAAAACCAAAATTCTTTGCATACGGTTTGATACCCTCTAATATTGGTTCGTGTAGTAATTCAGATCTGAATAGATACGGCAAAAGCAAAAAATTTGCTTCGTCAGCTCTTATTTGCGCTAATAAGATAATGCCATTACGTCTAATAATTTTTATTTCAGCCATCGTAGGATTTCCTTCGTTTCTCCTTTTATGTCTGCTTGGCATGTTTAAGTGCTTTCTTGCGCTAGCCCAATGACCCCTGAGTAAAGCATCTTCTAGACGACTCGTCTCAATCGCACATGTTTTACAGCTCGAGTCCTTAAGAATCAGCTTTCCTCCTAAACCATGAGGGATGATATGTTCGTCAGTAAGTTCACTTTTGCTATCGCAATATATACAGTATCCCATATGCGGAGAGTAGGAGATTTGAACTCCTGATCAGGTTGCCCCGATGCTGCCTTTCCAAGGCAGTGCACTAGACCACTATGCGAACTCTCCATAAAAAATCAATGTATTACGTGTACTAGTCTCTGTTACTTGAGCAAGGGAATTCTACCCCATATCTAGGGATTGTGCGATTGTGTTTTGAAACATTTGCTATACTGTAGATTACAATTAATTAACTGTATGACAGGGAAAATTTACTTTATTTTGGGTTCATCGCTTGTTATGGGAATACTTTCGGGAATGTTTCTCTATGTCACCGTATTTGTGCCCGAACTAGCACCCAATACTGACGAGTCAGAAATAATAAGTGAAGATACAGTGGTGATTGAAGGTAAAATGTATGGTGGGTGTCAGGAAATGGATGCCTGCTCCTCATTTAAACTTCAAGACAATAGAAAGTATCAGTACCAAAGCACACCTCGTGCAGAAGTAACTGACGGAAGGATTCCTGTAGACATGCGTACCTCTGTATTCCAAAAACTCACTACAGAAAAACTAGTTTCGCTTGCGCAAGATACTACTTCAGGTGAATGTGCTAGCTATGTTGATGGACTTGACTATATGTACGATGTGACAAAAGAAGGAAAGACCTATGCACTTGATACTTGCTCAACTAAGCTTGCAAATGACACAGTTCTTCAAGAAAGTTTGATTGCAGTATGGGAATTTATGGCAAACCCGACAAGCACGTACCCTGTTCTTATTGAAGAAGGTCCAATTCAAATGATGTTTGATCGTTTCAATGAAGGAGGTGTCACCGCTGAATAATTTTCTGTCGTTCTGACTCATCTGATACAATGAGTTTATTATGTCTTTGAGAGCTCTATTTTTTATTCTACTTTTATTGCCAGTATGCGCACTTGCGTATACTTCAGTTATTGCAAAGCCCCAAGACCAGTACGCAGTACTCCAAATTGCAGAGCCGACAACATCTCAAGAATTTTTTGGTCGTCTCGATGGATACCCACACACGTTTGAATTTGAAGTTCCAACCTCCTATCAGTTTAAAGCTACAGTATCAATTCCTGATATTGCTGTTCAAAAAAATGATGTATCAATAATTATTGTAAAGCAAGAACGGCGTGGGGTGACTGAGATTAAGCGTACTTTGATAAAAGAGCAACCATGGAATGAAGTGAAAGACAGAATGCTTGTTGAGACATTTAGAAATGGAGGGGCACTTGAAGCAAATCTTGAACCTGGTGTATATACACTTGAGGTGAGTTCTCCTAACAATGAAGGGAAGTATCGTTTGATGTTAGGGACTGAGAAGATAAATCGTGGATATTTTGCAAACGTACGTACGCTGTTTGAGGTCA
This sequence comes from bacterium, assembly GCA_043719295.1. GTDB lineage: Bacteria > Patescibacteriota > Minisyncoccia > Phycocordibacterales > UBA918 > OLB19. The sequence goes on along the minus strand of JAYSUD010000007.1, from coordinate 17,457 downwards.
AAGAATTTTTAGGTAATTCAAAGTTCACAACCCTTTTGTCACCGTTGGTGTATGTGCCACTTTTTTGCTTAATTGTGATTGTATTTTTCTTTGTCTATCATCGAAGAAAGAGTGCAACTTTGTAATATGACGTGGTTTGTATACATGGTCCGTTGTAGTGATGAGTCTTTGTATACTGGGGTGACTACTGACGTGGCACGTCGAGTACAAGAACATAATGGTGAAGGGAAGAAAACTTCTGGTGCAAAATATACAAAAGCACGTCGCCCTGTAGTTTTGGTGTACAAAAAACGAAAGAAAAATCGAAGTTATGCTCAAAAAGAGGAAGCAGAGCTTAAAAACTTAACTCGTGAAGAGAAACAAAGATTGACTAATTCAAAGTAGAGGAGTATTTTGAATCCGCCTGAAATATCAAGGGAGAAAATGTTATGAAAGTGCCAACTAAGTTTCATATGGCTTTCAGAAATGATCAAGCAGAAGTTTTTGGGGTGAGAATAATCTGTGATCATGATCCGCGTATTGATGATTTTGGTGAGGATGTATGCGATCCGATTGCAATCGCACTAGGTTCATCTGATGCATTCATGCAAGCTCTTGTAACAATCGTAGGGGACCCAGGATCAAACACCAGTCTCTACGAACTCTTGTCGACTGTTGCTCAGGCAGGTTTCGATGCTGGCTTTGAGCAGGGACGTTCAAAGCGGATGAGGACTGTTGATGATATGTTCAGTCGCAACGTATCTGAGTCAAATGGTGGACAATAGCTGGCTACGGCCATCGTAACAAACCGAAAAGGGGCGTTGCGACGGCCTTTTTCATTTCTGACGTCTAGACAAAATCGTGTTTTAACTGTATCCTACTGCCACTTAACGACGCCTTTGTGCGCCATTTTTATTTAACAAACAATTACTATGAGCCAAGAAATTCGAAATATTGCAATCATCGCCCACGTAGACCATGGTAAGACTACCTTGACCGACGCACTTATGGAACAAACTGGTTTCCGTGAAGCGGGGGCTTCAATGGACAACAACGCACTTGAAAAAGAGCGAGGTATTACCATTTACGCAAAGAACACCTCAATTGAGTATAAGGGCACTAAAATCAATATTGTTGATACTCCTGGTCACGCGGACTTCGGTTCTGAAGTAGAACGAGTACTCCGTTCAATTGACTGTGTGCTTTTGGTAGTTGATGCGCAAGAAGGGCCAATGCCACAAACTCGCTTTGTACTTAAGAAGTCACTTGAGCTTGGACTCAAACCAATTGTGGTTATCAACAAGATTGATAAACCTGCTGCAAATCCGTCAAAATGTGAGGAGCAAGTACTTGAGCTTTTCTTAGAGCTTGGCGCTAACGACGAACAGTCTGACTTTACACCGGTGTACGCAATCGGACGACAAGGAGTTGCAAAGCGGAAGATGAGCGATGAACTCGTTGATCTCTCACCACTTCTTGATGTAATTTTGGAAAAAGTACCTGCAGCGAAAGGATATGAAGCAGGTCAAGCGCTTAAAGCACAGGTGTTTAACCTTGGGTATGACAATTTCCTTGGACGTCTTGCGGTTGCGCGTATTTACGAAGGAAAACTTGAGAAAGCACAACAGCTTTTTATAAAACATGATGGGATGGACACAAAGAAAGGAAAAATTGTAAAACTTAGTGGCTACCGAGGTATCGCTCAAGTTGAAATGCAGGAAGCATTTGCGGGAGACATTGTACTTATTGCAGGACTTACCGACATCAACATTGGTGAGACACTTACTGACAACGAAAGTGTTGAACCATTGCCAGCAATTTCAATTGACGAACCAACTATTGGTCTTCAATTCTTGGTAAACAGTTCTCCGTTTGCTGGTAAAGAAGGAAAGTATGTAACTTCACGACAAATCAAAGCACGTCTTGAGAAAGAGCTTGAAATTAACGTTGGACTACAGGTAGACTTTAGTGGAGGTGATATTTTCCAAGTATATGGACGAGGTGAAATGCATGTTGCTATCTTGCTTGAAAACATGCGACGTGAAGGATTTGAACTTTCAGTATCACAACCACAGGTAATTATCCGTGAAGTTGATGGACATAAAATGGAGCCATTTGAAGAAGTGACGGTTGATATTCCTTCTGAATACCAAGGCCCTGTTATTGAACGACTCTCAAACCGAGCATTTATCATGCAGAATATGATCGTACATGGGAATCAAGTGCGATTGATTTTCGAAGGACCAACTCGAGGACTTCTTGGATACAAAAACCAATTTATGGTTGATACGCGAGGAGAAGGTATTTTAGCTTCACAGGTACTTGGGTTTAAACCATATGCTGGTGAAATCAAGAAGCGAAAAGCTGGATCAATGATCTCAATGGCACCTGGAAAAGCACTTGGATTCTCACTCTTTAGTTTGCAAGACCGTGGCGCTTTGTACATCACTGCAGGAGACGAAGTGTACGAGGGAATGGTAATTGGTAACACCTCTAAGGGTGAAGAGATGACGGTAAATCCTACTAAAGGAAAGCAACTTACCAACATGCGCGCATCAGGAACTGACGAAGCTACAACACTTGTGCCACACCGTCCGCTGTCAATTGAAATTGGTCTCGAGATTATGGCTGAAGATGAATATCTCGAAGTATGTCCCGTATCTGTTCGACTCCGAAAGCAACAGCTAAAAGAAGGTGATAGAAAGAAAGGGAGTAAGGGGTAGTAAGAATGCTTAAACAAAAAATCGGCTTTCAAAGCCGATTTTTGTTTAAGCTGTACCAGTTTGGTACGAGTTTGTTATACTGTCGCTATATTCGTTAAGTCATATTGAGCTATGTTTTGGATTGTTATTTTAATAGTAGCGGTACTCTGTGTACCTTCAATGTTGTATGTGGTAAAAGGGAAGACTGCAGCAATTTTAGAGACATTTGGCCGACCACATCCACAAGCGGTATTCCCGGGGCTCCATGTTAAATTGCCGTGGCCAATTACGAAAATAGTTTCTCGGGTAAATGTCCAACTTCAGGAAATTCACGCTGATGTGTCTGTTAAGACTAGTGACAACGCTTTCATGATGTTGCCTGTTAAAGTACAGTATAAAGCAAGTGACGATGCTATTGGCGCCGTTAAAGCGCATTACGAACTTGAATCACCAGAGAAACAAATTACCTCCTATGTATTAAACAATGTGCGACAAACAGCATCAGGTATGGAAATGACGGAGCTGTATGCTAATCGTGACGCTGTAGAGTCACAGGTGCAAACCGCATTATCCGAACAATTCGCTCGGTTTGGATACAGTATTGAAAACGTCCTTGTTGATGAGCCACAGCCAAGTAGTGAAGTGCGTGATGCGTTTAATAAGGTCATTGCAAGTAAACGGCTGATGGAAGCAGCTCGAAACGAAGCTGAAGCAGCGCGCATAAAACTTGTTGGTGCAGCACAAGCAGAAGCTGAGAGTAAGAAGCTACAAGGTGAAGGTATGGCACAAATGCGAACAGCAATTGCAAGAGGACTTGAGGAGGCAATGAAGACCATGCAGGAAGCTGGACTTAAAACAGATATCGCAATCCAGTTTCTAACTGACACCAACAGACTCGACACTATTACAAGTGCAGCAAGTCACGGCAACACTATTATCATCGATGCTGGTTCAAATAAAGACCTAGCGGGAATGGCAGCAATGCTTGAATCAATCAAGAATAAATAATTGTTGTGTAAGTTACTTAGCAAAACTTGGAAAATAAAATCACAGATATGGAAAATGAGGTGATTATGTTTCTACAAAAGGAACGATTTGGTTCTCTTGCAACGCAGCTACTAAATGGTGACCCACATGTGGCTACTGTGCATTTTGCTTGTATTCCCGAAACACTTGAAATCATTATACAGACATCACCAGAATCTCGTAAGTATGAACGCATTGCTACGTATAGAAGTTCCAGAGCTTCATTTACGACAGGTTTTGAGGAAATTAAAACAATTGTTGCACAGTTTGATGGCTCAATTTCTTCTGGGGTTACAAAAGAACAAGAAGCTTTTTATCTCAAAAAATTCCCAGAAAAAGTAGCAAAGTATAAAACAGATGTATTCATGGTTTTTAAGCCGACTTGGTGGCGATACACAGATTGGACAAAAGAAGAAGGTAAAACATCTTGCTATCAGATGGAATAGTGACTGTTCGCAGAAAAATAAACTAGAAAAAAATGTGTGACTTACGTATACAACACATTTCGTTGTATTTTTTCTGCATAATGATACTGTATCCACTCAGTCAGCCAAGGAGGGCTCAATGGAAAAATTGCCACTGATAATGAAATATCATTCCAAATCTGGACGATACTTTGTCTGGAATGGGACTGACAAGCTCGATCAGGATTTTCAAGTTTTGAAGTTCCCCAATGAAACCGAGATCGGTGAAATTTGGGAAAGGCATTGTCCCGGGAAACCCTTTTCGCTCGGCAGTTATATCGACAGGCCGATCAATGGCTTCTGGGCTAATGCAGGTTCAGGCACAACGCCGAAGCAACGGCAAGCGTTCTGCGATGAGTTGCTACAGCTCTGCGAAATTCCGGCCGCGTAAGCGAAAGACGAAACCTGAAAAGGCCGCGTCTCTCTACACGCGGCCTTTTCATTTATTTAAATATTTAAAAGTCCGAGGTCGGACCTCGGACTTCGTAGTTCGACAAGGGGATAGGTTGTTAGTTGGTGTTGAGTTCTTTTAGGAAAGCTTCGAGTTCTTGGCCTTTTAGGATTCGGTATTGGTTTGGCTTGAGTTCGCCTAACTCAATGTTGGCAATACGTACTCGTTTGAGGTCTTGGACTTGGTAGCCTAGTGCTGCACACATACGCCGGATTTGGTGTTTTTTACCTTCAGTTAGGATTAGCGTGAACTTCAGTGGGTGTTTGTGTTTGGTTGCTGTTGATGGTTTTGTAAAATAACCTTCAATGTTTACTCCGTGCTCAAGTTGTTTCAAGAAAAAACCATTAACTGGTTTATCAACGGATACCTCGTATTCTTTTTCGTGTTCTGCTTCGGGGTCGAGTAAGGGGCCTGTAATACGGCCATCGTTAGTTAAAATCATCAGTCCTTCAGAATCTTTATCAAGCCGTCCAACAGGGTTCACATCAGTGATGCTGTAGTCTTCTTTAAGTTTTGTTGCAATATCAACTTCGCCAGCACTCGGTGAGTGAGTAATAATCCCTCGGCCTTTGTAGTAAGCAAGATACTTCTTTTCTTTTGTAGAGCCTTTAAGAGTAACGGTGTCAGTTCGTTCAACTTTTTGACCCATAACCGCAGTTTTCCCATTAACAAGAATTTGCCCTTGTTCAATAAGGGTGTCAGCTTCCCGACGTGAAGCAGTACCTTGGTGAGCCAAGTATTTATTCAATCGCATAGGATAGATATTATTTTCTGATGACATAGTATGTTAGATTTCCACAAACGGCACACTTCTTCGTTGGCCTACAGAAATTTTTTCTCAATGTACTACAACTCTTCGTACCGAAGCTGTCCACTTAATGGACTCTTCTCCACTTCGTTACGAATTGTCTCATTGAGTCTTGCGAAGTGACATTCAGTCACTTCTCACACCTCGTAAAAATTTCTTTGCCCGCCTCGAATTGCACTCGTTTCTGAAAACCTTGTTTCAGCTAGATATGCAAGTTGCAATTAGGTGATGATTATGATATATTTTGCGTCTTATGTCAACTCCTACGAGCGAAAATACTCCAGTAGAAAAAGAAATACCTCACATGAGTGCCCAGTATGATGTGGTTGTTATTGGTGGCGGAGCTTCTGGTATGTTTGCAGCGGGCCGAGCTGCTGAGAACGGAAAACGTGTCTTAATCATAGAAAAGAATAAGGAATTTGGGAAGAAGCTCTCAATCACTGGTGGTGGACGGTGTAACGTTACCAATGCAGAATACGATGTCAGAAAACTTTTATCGCACTATGGTGATGCTGATAAATTTCTATTCTCACCATTTTCACAGTTCGGAGTAAAAGAATGTTTTGATTTCTTTGAAAAAAGAGGACTACCACTTGTAGTTGAAAGTGGTAAACGAGCGTTTCCTGAAACACAAAGTGCACCCGACGTGACTGCACTTTTGAAAAAATACATGACCAAAAATGGAGTTACCTTGAAGCTTGGCTACAAAGTAACTAACTTTATAGTACGTGAAGGGAAGATTGTTGGAGTTGAAACAAATGGTGAATCATTTGGAGGTACAAACTTTATCCTCGCTACTGGAGGCTCATCGCACAAAGAAACTGGTTCAACGGGTGAAGGTCTAGAATGGTTAACTTCGCTTGGACATACGGTTCATAAACCAAATCCAAATATTGTCCCGCTTAAAGTTGCAGATAGGTGGGTTAAAGAGCTTTCAGGTACCGCGTTGTCATTTATGAAGATTACCTTCAACGACATAAACAAAAACAAGAAGAAGAGCTTTTCTAAAACAGGACGACTTTTGTTTACCCATTTTGGTATCTCAGGGCCTTTAATTCTTAATAGTGCCAATCAAGTGAAGCAGTTATTACGTTTTGGTCCGGTTACTGCAACAATCGACATGTATCCAGATACGGAAGTAGGTACGTTACGTAATCGGGTGATAGAGCTTTTTAATATAAGCAAAAATAAAACGTTGATGAATATCCTTAAAGAAATTGTACCTGCGGGGATGCAGCATGCGGTAGGATTTCATATGAGTCCTGAACTTCGAGAAACAAAGGTGCACAGTGTAACCAAAGAAGAACGTCATGCGCTTGTTGATTTACTCAAAGCAATGCCACTTACTATCACTGATACTATGGGCTACGACTGGGCTGTAGTGTCTGATGGTGGAATTGATCTCTCTGAAGTTGATACGAAAACGATGCGGTCTAAAAAACAGGATAATCTTTTCTTTACCGGAGACGTACTAAACATTACACGACCATCAGGAGGGTATTCACTGCAATTGTGTTGGACTACTGGTTGGGTTGCTGGCAATAGTGTGTAAATCACTAGCAAAAGGGCCTTGCGCATGCGCATGGCCCTTTTTCAATGTAATCTATTTCCCAGTTGGAATTTGTATTTTTGGCCCTTTTGGCTTTGAATTGAGTCCAACCTGCTTAGTGATGTAGTACTGTAGCTCTGAAGGGTTGAGGCCTTGGGTTTGGAGGTCTTTCTTTCCGATATCGACATAAAAAGGAAGTTTATCAACTTGGAGTGTGTAATCCATTTCTGGAGTTGTTGAAGAAGTTGTTAAGATTACATAGAGTGTCATTTTTTGAGCTTTTCCTTTTTCAAGTTTATACATTCCGTTTACAATCGGCGCTTTAGAAACTGCCATACCGATAGTTGTGCCTTGGAGGGTTATTTTTTTACCGTCTTTATGTAAGGAATACCCAACTTTTTGTGCTGTGCTTGCGTGGAGAAGACCTCGTTCTGCATACACCGGCATATAGATATCTCTTTTTTCAAGCCCGAAAGCGTATTCAATTGAAAAAAGGGCTGTAGTCTCGTTGATTTTGGTAGCTGTTTGGTTAGTTGTAAAATACGCTTCTGTTTGTGAGGCAGAGGCAGAAAGTACAAAAAGGCTGAAAAGGAAAACTCCAGTGAATGTTTTTATCATGTCTCTATTTTAACCTATAAAAGTACCGAATACAAAATAAATTTAGCAATACTGTTACAAACTACCAACGTACCTATTTGTTAAGACAAGAGATCCATTTCATACTATACTGAGTATAGGTCAATCTAATATTTTCGTATATATGCAAGAAAAAACTAAAAACTATGATTTATCTACTGTGCTTAAAAAAGAGCACGAAGGGAAATGGGTTGCTCTGTCTACGGATTACTCGGCAGTTGTTGAGTATGCAGACACGCCACATGAATTGAAACAAAAAGTAGGAAATAAGGACGTTGTATTTATTCGAGCCTTACCAACAGGGCTTTCGTTTGCTTTTTAATAAAGACACGTTTTTGATATGACTTGGTCAACATTTCGATACTTCAAGTTCTTTGCAGGAAAAGAAGGGGTAGTTTGTCGCCCAATGCTTGAGATTGAGCTTCACAACGGTGACTTTAGTCTGCCACCAATTCTTGCGATGATTGATTCTGGTTGCACAACATCAATGATTAATGCATCTTATGCAAAAGATTTGGGTATTATTATTGAGTCAGGAACTCACTTACTCGTAGGAGGTATTGGAAATGGTCATTCAACAGGTTATGTTCATACATTGAGTATGATGGTCAAAGATTCCGAGTACTTATTTGAGGCACCTTTTAATTTTGTAATTGATTTACCTGTGGATATTCTACTTGGTCAAAACAATTTTTTTGAGCACTACAATATTCTCTTTGAAAAGAATTTAGATATTTTTAAGCTAGAGCAGGTACAAAAAAGTTAGATTAGGTTTCTGTGAGAGTTTGCCATGAGGCTATTCTTGTTGTCTAACTTGCATTTTTTTAAATCACGTTGTACAATCCTGGCAATACATGACTCCATGTGCGCCATGTGTCTGATAGTTTTTTTCTTAATCCTTTAGTAAAAGTTAGACTACCCATAATTTAATATTCTATGACTTATTCAACTATTCATTCAATTACGCAAAAGCGTTTTTTTGCCGTTATTGTACTCTTAGCTATGGCTTTTGGTCCATTTAGCTCAGTATTTGCAACGGAATTTGAGTTTCCCAATAATCCAAATGTGACCATTTGTCATGCAACCGCAAGTGAACATAACCCTTATACAAGTAATACAGTAGATGCAAATAGTATCATTAACGAGATTAATGGTCATGGTACGCACGGGTCTGATATCATTCCACCATTTAATTATGACTTAGGTGAAGAAGAATCTGGTTCTTTTGAAGGACAAAACTGGACTACTGAAAACCAAGAAATTCACGAAAATGGATGTGTCGCACCGCTTGATGCTGTTACCTGTAACGATAGTGAGGCTACTAACTATGAAGAAGAAGGAACTTGTGTGTATGAAGACACCAATGAAGACACTGAAGGTGCATGTGAATTTGAAGGTCACAAGTACGATGAAAAGGGCAATCCACTTTCAAACTGGGCTATTGGTCTCATGAAAGTACTTACATTTGGAGATCGGAGCGAGAACATCTACGGACTCGATGAAGAAAATACAGACAAAAACGGTTACTACTGTCTTGAATGGGATGGATATGCGGGAACTGAAGTTGTAGAAGAGCAACATTCATTTATGTATCGTGTGTATGAGGTACTTCAGAAAGGATGGACAAACGTAAGTGTTGAAATGGGAACTAAGGAAGCTAATGAAGCGAACAAACTTACTGTTGCCGCTGACGCTGACATTAAAACTGAAGATGGAAAGACAAGCGTACAAGTAGGTGAAACAAACGGCTATGTATATGCAGATGATGCATATCACGTTGATTTCTACAACAAAAAAGATGTAGTTATTGATCCTTGTGACGAAGCATCAACATCAACAGAGCAATTTGCTCGAACATTCGAGGAAGATTGTGATGACGATACTGATGAAGAGTATTTCCCTGTGTGTGAAATTGCTGTTCTTGAGGATGTAGAAAATGAGCCAAATACTGAAACTCTTGCATGGGTGAGTCTCGACGCTACATCTGCAACACTCACACAATTCGGTGCTATAGCTTCAACAAGTGTAGCTACCGGTACAGCAGTTGTAACAACTACTGGTTTAGAAGAAACGTTTACACTTACCGTGTTTGATGATACTGAAGCTTCTAGTACTTGTTCAGTTATTGTAAATGCACCAGTTGATTCTTCAAACGGTGGCGGAGGAGGAGGTGGAGGTAAAGTTGGTTCACGTAAGAGTCCAAGTAATAATACTCCAGACGGGGAAGTGCGTGGAGATTCAACTTCAAACACTCCTAAGGGTGCAGTACTTGGTGCTGCAACAGACAAGATGCCGCTTGGTGCGCCAGCAACAGGTGCTGGAGCAACCTCACCTATTGGGGTCACACTTCCAAACCTAACAGCAATTCTTGGAGGTTCAGTTTCAACACGACGAACAAAGAATGGATACTAATCCTCAACAAAAGACTCTGAAACAAACAATTCGTCATTACGTTCTCGTAGTGGCGTTTGTTGTTTGTATCATTGTGGGTATGGGAATAATAGGAAAATCTTATCACCAAGAAAAAACTTCTTCAGAACAAGAGTTAGCTTCAAATAGTAGTTTGTATGAGCGAAGTCAACCAATTTCTTTACGAATCCCTGCGCTTTCACTTGACGCTACTTTTGTAGCACCACTTCAATTACAAGCTGATCAAACTATCGAAGTTCCCGATTCATTCACTCAAGTTGGGTGGTATGGGCAAGGGGCGACTCCTGGAGAGGTTGGTCCAGCGGTCATCTTAGGGCACGTAGATTCAAAAGACGGTCCTGCAATCTTTTATTCACTTGGACGGCTTAGAAAGGGCGACACTATTGATGTGGGGAGGGAAGATGGTACCACTGCAGTGTTTGTCGTCGATGAGCTTGTTAGGTACCCGCAAGACTCATTTCCAACTGAAAAGGTATATGGAAAAACAGACGCTCCAACACTTCGCTTGGTAACCTGTTCAGGCACTTTTAATAAAGGGATTCAACGATACAGTCATAATCTTGTGGTATACGCAACGATAAAAGAAGTGTTGTAGACCTACACAGCTGACTTTTTGTCAATGGATTGACAAAAAGTCTAATAGATGTATAATGCAGAGGAATTCAGCTCCTAGCCACAGCAAGTGTTCTTCACCTTATAGCCAAAGGGGTGATTCGTGTTGTGTGCCAGCGCTCAATTTCGCATATAATGAAAATTTCAATTCTTATTCCCTGTTACAATGAAGAAAAATCAATCGCTGATTGTGTTTCTTCATGCCTTTCTCAAACAAGAAAGCCAGATCAAATTATTGTTGTAAACGACGGAAGTTCTGATAAAAGTGCAGAAATTCTTGCTTCATTTGGTGATGCAATCACTGTAGTTTCACTTCCAACGCCAACAGGTAATAAAAGTTATGCGCAAGAAATCGGACTACAATACGTTACCGGAGATGTGTTTGTTGCTACAGATGGTGATACAGTACTTGACCAAGATTTTATTAAATATGTTGAAGACGATTTTGTACAAAACCCTCAACTTTCTGCACTTGGAGGCTATATACAAAGTAAAAAATACAACTGGCTTACTGCATGTCGTGCTTTCGAGTATTCTGTAGGACAGAACCTTCATAAATTAGCTCAACATCACTTAGGTTTTTTGTTTGTGATTCCTGGAGCTGCAGGAGTTTTTAAAACTGCAGATTTTAGGAAGTTTATTTCTTTTGAGCACGATACTCTTACTGAAGACTTAGATTTTACCTATCGACTTCATCAACTGGATTTAAAAATTCAATATGACACTCGTCTGATTGTGTTTACTCAAGATCCAATAACACTCCATTCATATATTAATCAAGTTCGGAGATGGTTTGGAGGAGGGTGGCAATGTCTGATAAAACACTATACCTTAGCAACTAAACAACCAAAAGTTGCACTTGAACTATCAATTATGTACGCAGAAGGATTTGTTTTTTCAGTTTTATTTTTTTTGTTGCCAATATTAAGTCTTAAATTCTTTGCAAATTTTATTATTTCATATTTAGCATTAGCTTCAGTGTTCGCGCTGTTCGCTGCATGGAAAGAAAAACGCTTAGAACTTATACTTGTACCAATTCCATACGCTTTACTTGTAGTTATTAATGCCTACATTTTTCTAGAACAGATGGTTAAAGAAATGATTCTAGGCAAAAAAAATCTTGCATGGTTTCATCCTGAACGTTTTATCAGCAAAAACATCCAAACTGATTAATTTTTTATGATACCAATTTTCGGATTATCTGTATTTATTCACTTGGCTATTATCATTTCAGCCAAGATTTTAAACTATCTACGCGGTAGAGGTCATCGCTCAGCCTACCAGACTTATAATAAAGATGGGGGTATAGTAAGAAATAAATTTGTAAACAAGCTTATTTCGTACGCAATTTTGCTTTTTGTTAGTAGTTATATGCTTATGCTTGGTTCGATTGCTATTGGTACTGCATTAAAAGTTGGAGCAGATGAACCACAAGTTATCTTATATAAATACTATTTTGGAAAGTTTTTTGAACTTATTATGGTATTACCACAATACCCAATGGTTTTAGTGTTTATATTTGGAGTCCTGATGGTCTGGCTATTCTCTAAAAACAGGAATAAACTTAATGAGTCAATCCGTATCACTATGAATAATGCGACACTCATACGATCCTATAAAACGTTTGTGTCTTTTATTAGTGCGTTCGGTACTACAATTCAAAAAGGAATTTTACAGATTCAGTCTAAAACAGTGCCAATTCAGAATTTTTTCCTCAAGAGGGTTCCGAAGATTGAACCTATACGAAGTCTTAGTTCTACACTTCGTGTAAGCATTTCGTTAGCCTTGCCGGTTGCGCTTGGTATCGTTGTCGGAATTGTGATGTTTTCGTTACCTTTGTGGGCTGAAGCACAAATTGTGGAGCCTGGATTTGAGAGTGTAGTAGTTGCAGAAGGTTTTGCTTTAGCAACTGCTGCAGCGTTTACACCAGATGGGCGGATTTTAATTGCTGAAAAAGGAGGCTCGATAAGGATTATTAAAAATGACATATTACTGCCTGAGCCGTTAGTTACTCTCACTGACGTTAATAATTTCGGTGACCGTGGTCTTTTAGGTTTGGCTGTTGATCCAAATTTCTCTATCAATGGCTATATTTATGCGTTATACACTTATGAAAACACTCCTGGTGTTAATGTAGCTGGTCCAAAAACTGGTCGAATTGTAAGACTTACAGTCGTGGGTGATGTTGCCAGTGAGTCAAGTAAGTTTGTTTTAGTTGGTAGTGACGGAGGCTCAATCGACTCTCCATCCTGTGAAGATTTATTAGTAACTGACGACTGTATAGCCTCGGACTCAAACAGTCACAGTGTTGGAGGCTTGCGGTTTGGTCCTGATGGAAAACTGTATGCAACTTTGGGGGATGGTGCTGATTTTGTTACTGTTGATCCTCGTGCGCTTCGAGCTCAAAATATTGATGCTTTGGCAGGTAAAATACTCCGCATTAACACAGATGGAACAGCTCCTACTGACAATCCATTTTATAATGGGGATCCTAATTCAAATCGATCAAAAGTGTATGCACTTGGTCTAAGAAATGCTTTCAGATTTAACTTTCACCCAACCACAGGACAGCTGTATGTAGGCGATGTCGGTTGGGGTAGTTGGGAAGAAATTAATCGGATAGTACCGGGAGGTAACTATGGTTGGCCATGTCGGGAAGGAGACTTCGCGACAAGTTATGGTTGTGAGACTACTTCTTTGCACATTAATCCAGTTTATACATACCCTCACAATGCCTCAGGAGCGGGTTCTATAACAGCCGGATCATTTCCAGATAATGGAGTCTATCCCTCAATCTATAATAATTCGCTTTTTATTGGTGATTATTCTCAAATGTGGATGAAGCGTCTTGAGCTTAATGCTTCCGGTACCGCTGTAATTGGATTAGACGATTTTAATACAGATATCTTCCCAGTAGAAATTATTACTGGTCCTGATGGCAATGTCTACTACATTGATATTGTTTTTGGTAATCTTAATAGGATAACTCATACTGATGGTAACCGCCGTCCGGTTGTTTTGCTAAATGCAAATCCTATTTTTGGTCTGTCACCATTAAATGTTTCATTTTCAAGTTTAGGCACCTATGACCCAGACGGCAATCCAATGACTTATGCTTGGACTTTCGGCGATGGGAGCACTTCGGTTGCTGCTAATCCTTCGCACACTTATTTAGTTAATGGTACTTACAATGCGTCGTTAGTAGTGACTGATAGTCTTGGTTCAGCTGTAGCAGAAAGTACCACCATCTACGTCGGTAATCAGTCTCCGCAGGCTCAAATTACTACTCCCTCTAGTGGTTCACTATATGTTTCAGGTGGTATGATTACTGTACGTGGTGAAGGAACTGATCCTGAAGATGGTATTATTCCTCCGAGCGCATTTTCTTGGGAAGTTGTTTTGCACCATAATGTGCATACCCATAGTATCTATCAAGCAAATGGTACAACTTCAATTAGGTTTCCTGCCGACGACCATACTGCTAATGATGTTTATGTGGAGGTTATCCTAACTGTACTCGATAGTAATGGCTTATCTAACCGTAAGAGCATTAACTTGTACCTAAATAATGGTATTGGCTCTGGTAATTTAGTAACTAATCCGTCAGTTGAGATTGAAGGAACCTTTGTAACATCGCCGCTTGATTGGTATCAAAACTGGTACGGTGTGATGAATCCAATCTTTACATATCCGGTTGTGGGCTATGCTGGTGCCAAAGCGGCTGAAATCAACGTTACTAACTACGAATCAGGTAGCGCCAAATGGCTCTCTTCGCCAGCGTTTGTGACTCCGGGAGAAAGTTATACATTTTCAAACCTGTATACGGCAACAGCACCAACTGATGTACTTGTTCAATTTGTGAGGACAAATGGAACTACCGAATATCTATTTCTTTCTGTAGTACCACCTGTATCACAGCCAACTCGCAATACCTTTACTTTTATTGTTCCAGCTGGAGTAGAGACAGCAACTATCTTCCATGAATTAGCAAATAATGGAAGACTAACAATTGATGATTTTTCTCTCACTTTAACTAATGGTGGTGACGTGATGCCTCCATCAGGAATTATTAACAATATTACATCGGGATCAGTGCTTTCCAATGTAACTCAAGTTGGAGTTGATGCTACTGACAATATTGGCGTAGCTTCAGTTCAATTATATATAGACAGTAATCCAGTTGGAGTTAATGATTCTGAGGCACCCTATACGTTGCAGTTTGATACTACCGCTTTAACTGACGGTAATTACGCTCTGTCAGCAAGAATTAGTGATACCTCAGGAAATACAACTGACACTCCCTCAATCACAGTCAGTATAGATAACGGAAATAATAATTTACCAAATCTTATACAAAATGGCGATTTTGAAATAGCTAACGGTCTTAATCCACTTGGTTGGCAACCTGGAGGATTCGGAACTCTTACGAGTGAATTTACTTATCCTGTAACCGGTGTGGGTGGCGGTTCTGCTATACAGGTAGTAATTACAGACTATGAATATGGTGATACTGGAGATGCTCGCTGGGTACACACTTCGGTACCAGTCGATTCTGGTACCGAATATACATATCGAACCATGTATAAGTCCAACTCAATCTCTGACATCATTGGACGATACACTTTTGCTGACGGTTCAGATCATCATTTTGGTCTCATAAAGGAAATTCAACCAACTGATTCATGGACTCAATTAGAGAAGACTTTTGTACCACCTGTGGGAGCTGAAACTATTACCTTTTTCCATCTCATTAGTTCTGAAGCAATTCTGGCTATTGATAACGTTGAATTATACGCAACTGGTACTGGTACTCCTTCAGAAATTAATGCACCACGAGTTAATTTTGTCTATCCAAATGTTGGGGATGTACTTTCAGGAACAGTAACCTTAGTAGCAACGAGTAGTGATGATACTTCTGTAGTCGGAGTTTACTTTGCAATTAATGGTGTGTTGCATGGAGTTGAAGACGCTACTGCACCTTATGAAGTAGTTTGGGACACAACAGCTTATCCAGATGGTGATTATGTGATAAAAGCCACTTCACATGATCCTTACGGAAATAACGATAAGGTTGAGAGACTTGTCACGGTGAATAATATAAGCTCAACTACACCTCCGGCAGGTGGTAACTTAGTACTAAACTCAGGGTTTGAAACGCTAGGCACAACAGGTAACCCCCAAAACTGGAACCGTGGTGGATGGGGAACAAACAACCGTGTGTTTACGTATCCAACTACAGGTTACTCTGGTAGTGCTGCCTCGGTCACTATCAGTGGCTACACTAACGGAGATGCAAAATGGTTTTTCAATGATGTTCCAGTAGCACCTGGAACGGAATATACAATAAGTGACAAGTACAACAGTACAATTGGTTCTGAAGCACTGATCCGTTACACGACAACTAGCGGTGCTTCGCAGTACCAGTTTCTGCAAGCACTACCTACAACTGGTGGAACTTGGGCAACAATGAGTCGTACCTTTACTCCACCAACTGGAGTAGTATCGATGACCCTTTTCCATCTAATTGCTGGTAACGGTACACTTATTATTGATGATGTTAGTGTGTCTGGACCCGGTGCAACTTCTACAGCAGATACAATTTCTCCAACTGTATCTATCGTAGCACCAAGTGTGGGCATTGCTGTTTCAGGGACAACAACCATTACCGCAACTGCTTCAGATAATGTTGCCGTTACAGGTGTAACATTACTCATTGATGGTAACGTTGTAGGTTCACAAGATACAACAGCACCGTATACATTTTTATGGAATAGTGCGAGTGTTGCAAATGGTGCGCACATTATCAGTGCACGTGCAGTTGACGCAGCGGGAAACATTCAAGACGCAGCACCAATTTCCGTAACCGTAAACAATACAGTAGTTAATCCTCCCTCAAACAATCTCGTAATAAACCCAGCATTAGAGACGCTAGGTACCGCTGGTAATCCAGCAAACTGGAATCGTGGTGGATGGGGAACAAACAACCGTGTGTTTACCTATCCTGCAACTGGAGTAACTGGTAACGGTGCTCAGGTAGAAATCACCGCATACACCAATGGAGATGCTAAGTGGTATTTTGATTCAATAACAGTAACTCCAAACACCGCATACACTGTAGGTGATAGATACAATAGTACAGTTGCGTCTGAAATTCTTGTTCGTTACACCCTCACTGGCGGTGCATTCTCATATCAATTTTTAAGTACAGCACCATCTACAGGAGGGGCATGGAATACGTTCTCACAATCAATAACTACTCCAGCAAATGCAACTGCACTAACACTTTTTCATGTAATAGCAGGAAACGGTAGATTGACTATCGATGATGCAATGGTACTTAGTTCTGTTGTAGTTCCTCCTTCAGATACGACACTGCCAACAGTTTCTGTAATCTCACCAATTGGAGGCACCACTGCTTCGGGCACAGTAACAGTCCAAGTGACCGCAGCTGACAATGTTGCAGTTTCTTCGGTAACACTCCTCATTAATGGTGTGGTTGTTGGAAGTGCCGATACGACGGCTCCATATACATTCATATTTGATACAACAACAGTCACAAACGGTTCTCACACGATTTCTGCGCGTGCAAGTGACACTTCAAATAATAGTGCGGACGCTGTAGTTCGGACAATCTCTGTAAACAACGTAGCAGTAGCTCCATCTGGTAATAATTTAGTACAAAACTCTACTTTAGAAACACCTGGCACTGCAGGTAACCCAGCAAACTGGAATCGTGGTGGATGGGGAACTAACGACAGAACATTCACTTATCCAGTACCAGGCGCTACCGGAAACGCTGC
>JAYSUD010000006.1:0-83487 GCA_043719295.1 bacterium | reverse complement strand
GCCGCACACATACACAAAAAGCACTCCTAGGAGTGCTTTTTGTGTATGTGTGCGGCTAGAGTAACGTGCGTGGCACGTTACGTGGGTAATCGAAAGACCTTTTGAGCTAAATTATGACTGAAACGAAATAATATAGCCAAAAGGTGTACTGAGGCTGTAAGCCTGCGAATTTAACCCTAACCACACAACAAATCCCCTTTGGGGATTTATTGTGTGGTTAGGAGAAAGATGCCTGTATACTAGTAAACATATGGAACCTAAAATTATACAAATCGTTGTTATGGAAAGTAAGGTGTGTGGACTTGGTGAAGATAATAAAGTATATCGTTGGGATTACGGAAAAGGGGCTTGGACACCGAACTGGAATACTACAGTTGAATCTGAACTTGAAAAATAAAGAAAATGTATACACCTTCTCTCACAATCACCTAAATTTGTGCTATAAATGAGTGACATGGCACGAGTCGCAATTAGTGAGTATGCAGCTAAAAAGCTGGTACTTGGGGAAGGATATACGGGAGTTACTGTTACACGTGAAACAGTCGCGAAAGCGGTAGATTTATTACCTGAAAACGGGACTTTTATTATTAAAATTGATGTGGGGATTAAAAAGCGCGGAAAACAAGGGCTTATTCGTCTCAATGTTGTTAAAAAAGATGTAGAAATAGCGTGCAATGAGCTTTTTGCACTTGGACATGAACGATGTGTCATTGAAGAAATGGTTCCACATGAAACAGTAGATGAACGGTACATCAGTATTGATGTAGGGCGTGACGGTGCACAAGTTCTCTACTCAAAACAAGGAGGCGTTGAAATTGAAGAAAATCATGATGCAATAGAACGTTTCTTCATTCCCAGAGCTGAAGTATTAAGTGGCGAAACGTCTATTGTTATCGAAGGAGTTCCGTTGAATATGTTGCTTGCTTCCATGCAGCAAAACCAAATGTCCTTTATGGAAATTAATCCATTTTTGATGCAAGATGATACTTTTTTGCCACTTGATATGGCAGTTGAGATTGATGATGCTAAGGTAAGTAAGCTTCCCGTATGGACAGAAGATCATTTGATCAAAAATACCCGTTTTGTTGAAGAAAAGGCTGTTGCAAAGCAAGATGCAATGACAACCGCAGCCTTAACACTTAAAATACTCAATAAAAATGGTTCTATTCTAACACTTCTCTCAGGAGGTGGTGCGAGTTTAGTAACAATGGATGCATTAGTAACTGCTGGGTTACAAGAAAACATCATTAACTATAGTGAATACAGTGGCGCGCCCACTCGAGACGAAACGGCAACATACGTCACTACTTTACTTCAGGTACTCTTTGCGTCAGAATCTCCTAAAAAAGTAATTTTAATTGCAGGGGGTGTTGCAAACTTTACCGATATTATGACAACCTTTGCAGGTATTATTGATGCATTTTCTCTCCAAATAACCGAACTTCAAAAGCAGAACATTTACGTATGTGCACGTCGAGGTGGTCCAAATCAAGAAAAAGGACTTGCATCATTGCGTGATTTCTTAACAGCAAACAATATTTCAAACGACGTGCACGATCCTTCTTTGTCACTTGGCGAGGTCGGCAAAGTTATTGCAACTCATTTATAATCATATGAATTCAACATCAATTGCAACATTACGTGAAACAGAAGCAAAAATACTTGTTTCGGGAAATCATGTACGTATTATTCAATCTATTCTTGATTTTGACTATGCTGCAGGCAAAGATACACCAAGTGTTTTTGGTATTATCGCAGGTGGACGAAAGACTCAAAAGTTTTTTTGGGGGAATGGAGAAACATTGGTACCTGTAAGTGCAACAATGGAACAGGCGCAAATAAGGCTTAAAAACACTGAAAATGAGCCAGATTTTCTCTTCAATATCACATCAGCTGGTAGTACTCCAGGAATGGTTGATGCGTTTTTCACTGCATTCCCTAATGCAAAAGGGGCACACCTGTTTGCGGAAGGGGTTGCTGAGCGTGATGCCCTCTCGATTATTGAGAAATATGGCACAGATAAATTGATTGCTGGCCCGTCGGGAGTTGGCTTCTGTATCCCGGGACACTTAAAGCTTGGTGCAATTGGAGGTGTATTAGGTGAACGAATCGCAGAACTTGGAAAAACTAAGGGTTCAGTCGCTGTTGTGTGTAGTTCAGGCGGTATGGTTAACGAGCTTATGTACCAGATTGTGGCAGCTGGATCAGGAATTAGTTTTGCAGTTGCATTTGGTGGCGACCGCTTTCCTATCACGTCGCCCTTACAATGGATTACAATGGCCCAAAACGACCCACAGACGAAAGAGATTGTCTACTTCGGAGAATTGGGTGGTCGTGATGAATACGACCTCATAGAGGCTATAAAGGACAAAAAAATAACGAAGCCAATAGTTGCATATATTGCTGGACGATTTAAATCAAAAGATGAAAAAATTCAATTTGGACATGCAAAAGCGCTTGCAAAAACAGAAGATGAAACTGCCCAAGCTAAGATGGTGGCGTTGCGAGTTGTTGGGGTTAGTGTTTGTGAAACATTTGCAGACTTCATGACAGCGTTTACTTCCCTTTCAAAAGAAAAAGCACAGGTTATAGGTGCACGAGACTTTACCTTGCGAAGTACCACAATAAAATCAACGCATTTCAGTGCACCAAAGTACACACGTGAGAAAAAAGCCTCAAGCTTTACTGAAGGTATTTTAATGCGTGTGCTACAGCGGAATAGCGTTTCACATGAAACAGTCGCGTTTGCAGATACAATATTCTCGGAATTGATTGACCATGGACCGCATGTATCAGGTGCAGTAAATACAATTATTACTACAAGGGCAGGACGTGATATGGGTTCAGCTCTTGCAACAGGTATTCTCACTATCGGTGATCGATTTGGTGGAGCTATGAATAATGCGGGGAAAGTGTGGTTTGAAAGTGTTTCACATGGAACAACACCGCAAGAGCTAGTGGCGCTCTACAGTAAGAAACGTGAATATATTGCAGGAATAGGTCACAAAAAATACACCGTATACAAACCTGACCCGCGAGTTTCCGAACTTATAGCACTTGGTAAATCTGCAATTGCAAATCCAAAATACCTCCTCTTTGCCGAAGAAGTTGCACGTGAAACATCAAAAAAACGGGATAACCTTATATTAAACGTAGATGGTACTGTAGCAGCATTGTTTTTGGACTATCTAGAGCAGAAAGAAATGTTCGACGTGGAACATATTCAAGAGCTCCTAGGTATAGAGTTCTTCAATGCTCTGTTCATAATCCCCCGTTCAGTCGGATTTATAGGACATTTTCTTGATCAGAAACGAATAGATGAAGGTCTGTTCCGGCTGGGTGATCAAGACGTGTTTGAATACTAAAAAATGCCCCATTATGGGGCATTTTTTGCATTGTACACTCCCCCATCTTGCTCGTTGTTTCATGTGGAACTACCATTAATAGGTTGCAATGTAGTGTTTTTGAAAGATACATGCTTAATTCATACATCCAGCAGATGTTCATAAAGGTCAAAAACAGTGGATAAGCGAGTGGATATGTGTATAAGGGACAAAATTGCAATTTTGTTAGTCTTATATAATATGCTTGAAAATATAACTATAATCTCAATTTTCATGAAAAACTTTGCACATAACAGAATGATAACGTTTCACGTGAAACATTATTACAGTTCCACATGGAACAAATACTGCAAATCTAATTCAATAAAATGAAAAACACAAAAGTCATAGGTGATTACGGTGAAAAAATTGCTGCAAATTATCTTAAAAAGAGGGGATTTACTGTTTTAGATATAAACTATTGGCGCAAGTGGGGTGAACTTGATATTGTCGCATCAAAAGATGGTATGGTGCATTTTGTAGAAGTAAAAAGTGTTTCATATGAAACTAAAGAGAAACTTCGGTATGCAGTTTCATGTGGAACGTGGAGACCTGAAGAACAGGTGCATCAATTTAAATTACATCAGATAGGGAAGTCAATTGAAACCTGGATTAGTGATCGTTCGTATGAAGGCGCTTGGCAGATTGATGTTGTTGCAGTGCGTATGGTGGTAGAGGAAAAGTACGCAACAGTCAATTATATTGAAAATATCGTTGCTGGGTAACGTTTGGTACATAAAGGACACTCTGTCCTTTATGTAATCTGGTCCTCCGCGTCGTCCTCGTCTTCAATTTCTTGTTGGATTATCTCTTCAATAATATCTTCAAGGGTAATAACTCCAACTGCGATATGGTGCTTTGTGTACACAACTGCAATGTGTTTTTTGGCTTTAAGCATTTTTGTGAGTACACCATCAAGAAGGTCTTGATCTCGAACTTTAAGGAAATTTGTTTCAAATGCTTCTTCAGTTTGCTCAATAGTGATGTTCTCATCTTCAGCAAGGAGATCTTTTGCATATAAGATACCGACAATATTTTCTTTATTTTCTTTATATACCACATATCGTGAATATCCTTCTTCTGCAACGGTATCAAAGAATGTTTGAGTTAGCTTCTGTGCACTACTGAACATAACAACCTTTTCAATTGACGTCATAACCTCAGTCACCTTTAAGTGAGAAAATTGTAGTGCTCCGTGGACAATACGCTCCTCATCAGCATCAATAGGGCTGTGTTCAGAATCTTCGTGTTCCGAGATAATGTGCATAAACTCAGCCTTTGTATATGTTTTTGGGAGTTCATCGCCAAGTATTCTGTCGAGTATTCTTGAAATTGGGTATGCAATAGGGTAGAAAATAAATAATACAAGCGTCACAAATGGCGCAGTAAATGAGCCAAACGCAAGTGCATGCCGTGAAAAAGCTGCTTGTGGGATGATTTCGCCAAATACAAAAATGAGCCCCGTTGCTACAATACCTGCAGTCATGCCATTTAACATAGTGCCTAGGTATATTGCTAGAATAGTATTTACGGTCACATTACCAAGAAGAAGTGTTGTCAGTAATCTGTTGCCATTTTCTCGAAGCGGATAAATACGTGCGGCGTGCTTGTCTCCAAGAGTCGCTAGTCGCTTCAACCTGTGCTTATCAAGTGTAAACAGCCCAAGGGTAAGTCCTGAAAATAGCGCTGATAGAATAATAAGTATAAAAGCAATAAGGTAGTCCATGAATGGTAGGGGATATATTAATTACACAATACTAATATATTACCGTATTTTTTAAGATTAGGTATGATTACGAACTAAAATGTAAAAGTTCGAGATCCGAACTCGAACTTTTGTAGAGAAATTTGTTTTTTGAGCTCAGAGTAAAAGATATGCTACCCATGATATCATGTTTGTATGGGACTTAAGCCAGCATTATTTTGGTTTGTGTTAGTTGCTCTGCTCACTATTGTCTGGAAGCTACTCGATTTGCCTTCTGATGTAGAGATGACAGGTGTGGTTACACAGTGGCTAACACAATATGGTTTGATACTTATTGTAGTGGGCTCATTTCTTGAAGCCCTACTTTTTGTAGGTTTTTACTTTCCGGGGAGTGTCATCATTTTTCTGGGTGTTGCCCTCGCTCCAGATACTTTTCATGCATTTTTGGCTGTTGTTGCTGTGAGTGTTGGAATGTTGAGTGGCTATACTCTAAACTATTTGTTTGGAAAATATGGCTGGTATAGGATTTTCTTAAAACTGGGGATGCAAAATGGCATTGCCAATGCACAAGCAAAAATAGTTAAAAATGATACTCGGTATATATTTTATACATTTTGGAATCCTGGACTTGCTTCATTTACCTCAACTGCAGCTGGGATTCTTCAGCTGAGGTACAAAAGATTTTTAATGTTAATGGTTATAGCTGTAGTCATTTGGAATACATTCTGGGGGGTGTTGGTGTACTCACTTGGGGAATCGGCATTACTGCTTCTTGATTTTGTTCTGGTATTAAAAATTATAGGTATTTGGATTCTGTTTGAGGTTGGACTTTTGGTGTGGAATCGATTTTTTAAAAAAGAATAAAAATGTGTGAATATAGGTCCGAAATTTCAGCCGACAATAAGAAAATCCTCAAAGGAGCACCTTTGGGGATTTTCTTATTGTGAAGTCGGGGAGCAGGGAATCGAACCCTGACCGCTCGGTCCCAAACCGAGTACACTACCACTATGCTACACCCCGATGAGCGAGTAACGTCGAGTGTGAAGTGGTATTTGTTTGAAACTATATAAAACTAAAGTTCACTTTCGTTTTATATAGTTTCAAACAAATGTGCAAGCCTTGCTTGCCACACACGATGTTCGAGCGAAGAAAGGTTGTATGCTTTGCATACACCCCGTATCCCTACTCATTCGCGACCAAAATCATACCACCAACTCAATAAAAATGCGAATACATACTGTATTGTAATTCTCTACAAAAATGATATTGTACCGAATACGTGCACCTATGCACAACATTTTTGGAGGTTGGAATGACTGTACCGCATCTCGTCGCTCTTGTTGAAGGAAACATGGAGGCGAATTTTGCCCGGGTTGGGGTAAAATTCAATCTCCAAAACACCAATTGGGAAAACGAAGCAATGCTTCAGGAACTCAGTCATCATCTGACTCATTTCACCATTGATGTTGGTGAAAGAGGAGAAGATGTCGTTCTTGCAGTAAGCAACCTCCGTATGGCCGTGTTTCTTCTTCGTCGGGTTTCGGCCCATGGGACAGGGGACTTCGAGGTTGATGAAGATGACCGTGAGGATGCGCTCTTGTTCTTTGGTCCAGGTATTGTGAATGAAGCTATGAATCTAGTGCTGCAGATGCACATGAATCTCAAACGATTCCTTACGCGTGGCCAAGTTCATGTACACGTTTGGCGGCAAACATAAGCCATATTTTCATCCACGATAGATTTTTCACCCCGGCCTTTGGAAATTGGCCGGGTTTTGTGTTTTATATTTCTGATTATTGCAAATCCTCCAAAATTTCTTCTAAAGAATTTTTCCAGATTACATTTGGGTGGTAGTTGAACATTGAACAATTTTGATATTCACCAATGAGATACAGCTTAGGAATTCCTGTCCTCGTGTTTTCTGCTAGCGCAAGTCCATATTCAACATACATGCCAGTACCTTCTGGGTGACTTACCATGATAAATTGTTCTGCTTTTAAAACAGCATCAGTAGCTTTGATTGTCATTTCTTTGGTAAGTGCTAGATTATCTTCATAAGGCTTACATGTAGGGCCTGTAGTCCAATTAAAAGTACATTCATGTCCAAGTTCAGTAAGTTTTGCAATCATTTCTTGAATTAGTAGCCTACTTGGTTCATGACTATATCTTCCTGCAACGTAAAATTTCATACAAATATAGTAACAGATTGTTACTATTGGTAAAATAAGGCTACTATGGCTATACTACATGCTTCATGATTACTCATTACTTCAAAACCGTTCAAGATACAGAACTAAAAACTGTTGAAGAGATTCGGACGGGGGTGTGGACACATGTGGTTGCCCCAACTGACGAAGAAGTTGCTCAGATTGTGAAAGAGTATGCGCTTGATGATGCAGTACTTGAAGACGCTCGTGACTTTTTCGAGGTTCCACGTATGGAGCGTGGCGGGGGAGTGACTTACTTTTTTACACGCTATCCGTATGATGAAAAAACAGAAGATAGTGGAACTGCACCCCTTTTGATTGTTATTGGTGAATCCTTCTTGCTTACCTTTGCAGTTCGTGAAGTACCCCAATTTAAAAGGTTTATTGAAGGAACAGAATCAATCACTACAACCCAGAAGGCAAAGTTTTTTATCCAGATTATGGATAGTATTACAAACTCATACGAAAAGGAACTTGTACGTTTCCGAAAACTTGTACAACGCGACAGAGCGCGATTGCGGAAGATTGGTTCTCGTGAAATTGAACGCCTTGTAGATTTCGAAAATGACCTGAACGATATTGTGACTGCACTTGTGCCTACTAACGCATGGCTACAACAAGTAACCTCCGGCAACTTTATGCAACTCTATAACGAAGATGTGGAGCTCATGCAGGACCTTATGATTGCAAACAGTCAGCTCGTTGATTCTACTCGCTCTGTATTGAAGACTATTCAGAATATACGCTCTGCGTCAGAGGCGATTTTAACAAACAAACTAAACACGACTATTCGAACCCTCACTATTTTGACCATCATTCTTACCGTCCCGACGATTGTTGCGTCGTTGTTTGGTATGAACGTTCAAATACCGTTTGGTGACAACCCGTATGCATTTTGGATGGTACTTTTAGTTATTGTGTTTTTGGTTGTGGGGGTAGTGTATATGTTTAAACGAAATAAGTGGTTATAATTGAATTATGTACAACCCTACAGCATTTAATGAAGGATTTTTAGCCAAAGAAGATGGACATTCTGTATCCTTTTCGCAATATGGTAACCCAAACGGTAAAACAATTATTTCATTGCACGGTGGACCAGGATCAAAGAGTAGAGCAAAACATGTAAAAAATTTTGACTTGGAAATATATCACGTCATAACATTTGACCAGCGTGGGTGTGGCAAAAGTACTCCAGCAGGTAAAATTGAAAATAATACAACAGAGAAACTTGTCGCAGATATGGAGCGGCTCAGAGAACATTTAGGTATTGAATCTTGGTTTGTCACAGGAGGAAGTTGGGGTTCAACACTAGCACTAGCGTATGCAGAATCATTTCCTACACGGATAAAAGGTTTACTGTTGTGTGCAATTTTTCTAGCTGATAAAATAGCAATTGAATGGAGTTTTACTAAACCTGATGGAGTTGCTGTATTATTTCCAGATGTTTGGAAAGAACGAGAAGAAAAACTAACAGCATACGGAGCTGATTTATCTAATTCTTCAAAAGTACTTCTTGAGAAACTGCAAACTATGGACATGGATGAACAGAAAAAGATTGTAGCTGCTGTTTTAAATTGGGAAGGCAACCTCATGACGTCATCCTCTGATGTATCTTATGCAACAGCAGTGGACGTAAAAGATGAAGATATTGCTTCGGTAAAGATATTTTTGCACTACGAATCCAATTCTTTTTTTCTGAAAGAGAATCAATTATTGCGAGATATTCCTCAAATCAAAGATATCCCAATGGTTATTGTTCATGGTCGACATGATATTCTCTGTCCATTTAAGGGTGCATTTGACCTTCATATGGCACATTCAAAATCTAAACTCATTTCATTACCAGAAAGCAACCATAAATTTTCAGCTGATGGTGAAGTGGCTAGAAAATACATTTTTGAATCCTTTCTAAAAGAAATTTTCTGAATTGATTGCGGAGATTAAGAAGCTGTAGTTTCGTTGCTCGACAAGGGTTTTTGTGATAGCGTACGACTTGGATAGACCCGCCCCGTTGTGGGGTTTTGAAAAGGGGAAGGGGTAAAATATGTCATTTTTGGGATTCAACTTTGTACCTGACGGTGAGTTAGGGGCAGTTGTATCAAATGGTGATATTGCAGCTAAACAACTTGGTTATGAAGTTGTTTCTGATGTGTGCATTGCACAGGTACGAGTGTACGTTGATGGTGAAGTCTTTTTTAACGATGCTGTCGGCGAAGGAAAATATCGTTCGGCCGTTTGGGTTGAGGCGATGATGGCGTATCGTGGCAAGGGTCGCTACGAAACAACTGAGCTTGCTATCGACGCTGTTGCTTATTTTGCCCTTCGGGGTTATATGGGTGAGAAAGTGTGCCAGCAAGCAATCGAATCGAAGGGCGGAAAACATCCTTTCGTCTATGCAGTTTTGGCCACTGAAGGCAGAAACCTTGATATTGTGGTTGAGATTCAATGGAAATCGGCCGAGGTGGCCTGAAGAAGGAGAAACCTATGTTTAAAGATGACGAGTTTAGCCTGCCCATTAACGAGATGTGGAATAACAAAGACAAACTCAGTTCAACAACGGCAAAAACGCCAGAAAAGGCTTTGATTCGAAAAGTCTTAGAAATGCTTGATGGGGGCGAACTGCGGATAGCAGAGCCTTTTCCAGGGGCAGACGGCAAGATAATTTGGGTCGTGAACGATTGGGCGAAGAAAGCTGTTCTACTTTCGTTCAGGCTTAATGATATGAAATTGGTTGAAGGTGGGAACGATGATTCAACTTGGTATGACAAGGTTCCATCGAAATTCCTGGGGTGGGGTTCTCTGCGATGGCGTGAAGCCGGTTTCAGGGCATTGCCAGGGTCTATCGTGCGACACTCCGCATTTATTGGCAAGAATGTCGTACTGATGCCGTCGTTTGTGAACGTCGGAGCTTATGTCGGTGAAAACACGATGGTTGATACGTGGGCGACGGTTGGCTCTTGTGCACAAATTGGTAAGAACTGCCATTTGTCTGGAGGAGTTGGGATTGGTGGGGTTCTTGAACCACTGCAGGCCAACCCGACCATCATCGAGGACAACTGCTTCATCGGAGCACGATCCGAGGTAGTCGAAGGAGTGATTGTTCGCGAAGGAGCAGTTCTTTCAATGGGGGTGTTTATCGGAAAGAATACCCCGATTGTTGATCGGACCAAAGATGGTGCGATCACTTTTGGCGAAGTCCCCGCTCGGGCTGTTGTCATGATGGGCATCCATCCGAAGAACGGCCTTCTCTGTCCTTACATCGTGAAGTATCGGGACGAAGGGACAGACGCGGCGACAGCATTGAATGAAATGCTTCGGGACTAAGGTCCTGTTTGGGCTCGGCTAGGGATTTTTCCCGGCCGAGCTCGTTTTTTGTATAGAGATCATAACCATTGGATAATTTTGATTTTATGAGTAAAAATTTGCTAGAAACAAGCAAATTTGTTCTATCTACGCTCCGCTCGGAAATCAGTATGGACGCAAACAAAGTTTGCATTTTTACAGATTTATACCTAAAAAGGAGAAAGAGTTCTTTGTCAGTAAAAACGTTTTCTTCACACTGCGGTGTTCAGAAAAGTTTGTTCTCCCTGCATTCCGCTCGGTCATAACTTGGCGCAAGCGAAGCCTGCATATTGAGCCAAATATACTCAAACTAAAAGCGAGCTTTTCTTTGAGTATATTTGGCTCAATATCTTGCCAAATTACGACTCTCGCTCCATTTGTGAGTAAGAAACAGGTAATCTTCACGTCTTCACGTATAATGGTTCTTGCATGCAGAGTCCTACAAGTAATGACAGCATAAAAGGGGACCACGAAGAGCGTTTTTTGAAAGCTTTCGAGGAGTATAGTGATGCCTTATTCCGGCACGCTTTCTTACGTATAAGCGATAGAGAACGAGCCATTGATGTTGTACACGACACCTATACTAAAGTATGGGCGTACGTGCGAAAGGGGCATGAAGTAGAGTCTTTTAGACCTTTTTTATACAAAGTACTCAATAATTTGATTATTGATGAGTACCGCAAAACTAAAGAAGCTTCACTTGATGCACTATTCGAAATTGATGGAATTGATGAAGGTTCGTTTGACGAACTGTCTTCAAACACTGTTGAGTCACTTGCAGCAACACTTGATGGTAAGCAGGTCTTTGGGCTTGTAGAGACACTTCCTGATGTATACAAGGAAGTTATCATCTTGCGGTTTATCGATGAACTGGGACCAAAAGAGATAAGCGTTCTCATTGAAGAGACTGAAAACGTGGTATCGGTTCGGTTACACCGAGCGTTGCGACTCCTTCGACAAATGGTTGAGTCAAAAGAAAAAGAAGCAATTGCGGTCCGTACAAAAAACACAAAAAAGAAATAATTTACAATGAAACGGTTTAGTCAACAATTTAAGAAACAAGGGGAGCGCATCATAATGCGGGCTTCTGAAAAAGAAGAGCTTAAAGCTCGGCTTGTTTCCTATATGGAGTATCATCCACTTCCACCAGAAATGGTAGTGACTAAAAATACTTTTTCAAAAAACACGAAGGCTGTTGGGATCATTTCTGAACCTTTCTATGCATTTACTTTTAATAAAATATACACACGAGCGTTTGGAGGAGCATTTGTATTCTTTTTAATACTTGGAGTTCCGGCGCTTGCTGAACGGGCGGTTCCTGGTGATGCACTCTATCCAGTTAAAGTTCAATTTAATGAAGAGTTGCGGTCAACACTTGCCTTCTCACCATATGCAAAAGTAGAATGGGAAACACAACGTCTTGAACGACGAATCTCTGAAGCACGATTACTTGCAAGTGAGGGACGATTAACTCCACAGGCAGAAAGTGCAGTAGCGGAAGCAGTACAAACCCACACCGACGCTGCACAACGAGAAATTGCGGAGTTACGAGAAACAGATAGTGACGGTGCTGAACTAGCGTCAATTGCCTTTGCGTCAGCGCTCGCGGTGCAGTCTGAGGTGCTTGAAGGGCATATTGGGAACGAAAACACGCAAGGGACTGGTGACTACTCAGTTGTTGCACTTGTAGATGTAGTTGCTAAAGCAAGAACATCTGCTGAAACTGCTCAAACGGCATCTTCACTTTCATATGAAAAATTACTTGCAACTGTTGAGCAAGAATCGACCAAAATATATGAATTGTTTGAATCAGTTAAAAAAGGTGCAACTCAATCACAGGTAGCTGATGTAGAACGACGTCTTGCTGACGTTGAGCGCAAAGTTGCGTATGCAGTTACCACTAAAGAAGGGAGAGCTGTTTCTACAGATGCAGAAGTGGTTGCTCTCGGACTTTCAATGTCACAGAAGACACTTGTAACTAGTGACGCGGTTTCTGCTGTGGCAGAAACTGTAGCCACTGGAACCGATGACATTGCAATGATGACAGCAACCGATGTTGCTTTGATTGCAGATGTAGCACCAGCGAAAACTGATGAAGAGAAAAGTGCCCAAGAAGCTGAAGCAGTTGCATCACTTCGAGTTACACTAACAGATATTCAAAAGCTACTCAATTACCTTTCTCATATTGATGTACGAGAAAATGTTGAAATAAATGATTTAGTTCCTGTTGTGCCGACTACTGAAGAAAAAGTACAAGAGGTAATGAATTTGTTTGAAGAGACACAAACACTCCAGGCAAAAGTAACTGCACGAAGTATTTCTTCACGACTTTCAAGTAAAGTAACCTATGGACAAAAACAGGTTACCTCTGAGTTAAAAAAAGTAACCACTTTCCTAGAAAAAGGTTCTATTGATCAAGCTAAAACGAGTGTTGAATCAGCTCGAAACATGGCAGCTGATATTGATTTCCTTACCTCAAACGAACCAATCAAAGTTGAAGGGACAGTTGAAGTGGCTCCGGTAACTGCAACAACAACAGAACCAACTGTTGCGCAATAGAGTTAATTTTTAAAAATACAAAAAGCCGACTGCGGATGCAAGTCGGTAGGGTGGGGAGGGCGGTGCGTAAGCACCGCCCTTTTGCGTTTTTATTTTGTTCCAAACATCCGATCGCCGGCATCCCCGAGACCAGGAACGATGTACCCGTGCTCGTTGAGGTGACTATCAACCGCCGCTGTGACGATCGGTACGTCCGGGTGCTCCTCTTGCATACGTTTGATCCCTTCTGGCGCTGCCAGAAGACAAAGAAAACGGATGTTTTTTGCGCCCGCCTTCTTTAAAAGGTTCACCGCAGCCACCGACGAATTGCCAGTTGCTAGCATCGGATCAACAACGATATTGATACATTCAGCCAAGCCCTCTGGCAGCTTACAATAGTACTGCACCGGTTGCAGCGTTTCAGGATCACGGTAAAGGCCGACGAACCCTACTTTTGCTGTGGGAATAAGTTCCAAGATTCCATCAAGAAGGCCGTTACCTGCCCGCAAGATTGAAACCAAAGTCAACTTCTTGTCACCAAGGGTTGGAGCATCCATCAACTCAAGCGGGGTTTCAATTTGTCTTGTGGTCATCGGCAGTCCACGAGTGACCTCGTACGCCAAAAGCTGGCTGATTTCCCGTAGAAGTCTACGGAATTCAGAAGTACAAGTTGTTTTCTCACGCATGAGCGTGAGTTTGTGTTGCACCAACGGGTGTGACACGACAGTGAGCGAATCAATCATTGGAAGTCCCTTTCGAAATAAAGAACGGATTTCTGCCCGTCCTGTTGGGTTGACATTAAGGTTGTACTATAGAGTAAAATTCCGTAATTGCAATGGGCACAAACAAAGTAATTAATTGACTCTTTTTTAGGGATGCGATATAAATGAAATATGCAACGGACATATTCAACAACAACACCATTCTATTTCTGGTTTAGAAGCAAGGAAACTCGTGTTGTTTTGAAGGTGTAGAAATTATAAACTCAAAATGACCCGATGTTTCCTCAGGGAACCATCGGGTCTTTTGTTTGTCGTTTGAGTACAGAGAGTAAGGAAATAAATTCCTCTTTGCACTCGGACCGCAATGAGGCGTTCGAAATATATCCGCCATGTCAGGTGATATGGATGGGAAGAAAAAAACAGAGGGAGAAAGAAATGACGTTTGTTTCAAAAGGGAATCATCCATTCCCGCAGTTACTTAACTGTGTAGCTTCAGTTGAAGTAAGAGACGTATCATGGTTTACAAAGAGATTGCAAGAACTCGGAGTATGTAGCCTCTATCTCGCATGGAGAAATCATGAGAAAGATTTTACTGAAATAGATGGGCATCTCATGGATTTGTATTTGCATCGTCGTGGGTCTTTGCTCCATAGAGATGCACTTTCTTTGGCCCATGAAGATTATGCCGCTTTGACAAGTCATCCTTGGTCTTGGGAATAATATACTTTTCTTAACATCAAGAAACGCGCAACCTCAAAGTTGCGCGTTTGTTCTGTCCTACAGCTCTGCTTGCAGTATCCTTTGAAGAAAAGGAGTTATGGTCTCTTTAAAAAGTTGTGCACGATAAGGGAGATTGCCACTCATGTTTTGATACAGTTCAAAACCTGTTTCTTCTTTAATAGTTCTATTGATGTACGCAAGTGAAACTGCTCGTAAACTTCCTTTACCAAACCGTTCATCATCACCTTTGGTACTAATAATGCCGATAGTTTTACCTTCCATGTTTACCACG
This sequence comes from bacterium, assembly GCA_043719295.1. Taxonomy (GTDB): domain Bacteria; phylum Patescibacteriota; class Minisyncoccia; order Phycocordibacterales; family UBA918; genus OLB19. The sequence continues at coordinate 68,578 of JAYSUD010000006.1, read as the reverse complement.
GGCCCTCCTGAAGAACCATGCTCACCAATAGCTGAACCTTTTATGGTAAAAATATCAACAAGGTTTGATCCAAACGTCATGAGTTCAGTAATGGTGGTTGTTGCTTGTTTTGGAATAAGTGGGCCGTTAATCCCTTCTTTAAGCATTGATTCTGCAGGGTATCCCGTTGCAAAAACTTCTGTATTATTTGCACGTATTGGTAGTGGAGCTGTCTCAAAAGGGAGTGCTTTAAATTGTGCAGGCATAGGTTTTCCTTCAAGTGCCGAAGTGACATACAAGAGTGCATAATCCCGCTCACCTGTTCCTTTTGGAGTAACGTCATTTATCATCTGTGCATGCTCTTTTACCCACGTAGGCGGGATGTAAAGTAAGTCTGCTTCATACGCTGCAGTTGCAGGATTGCCCGTTCGGATAATACAGTCTGCTTGACCTTCAAGTCCTTCAAGTAGGAGAAACTGAGCTACATGGGCATTGGTTAAAATAACTCCATTGGTATCAATAAAAAATCCCGTACCTGTAGTTGTTTTAATATACTTGTCTGTTTTGTACGTACAGTAAATATTGACCAAAGCTTCAAGCGCTGTAGCAGGTGCAGTTACGGGATCAATACTTTCAACAATTGAAGCTTTTTGGTAGGCATTATTTTTAAGCAGAATATCGGGGATACTTGTAAACGGAGTTTTTGAAACAATTGGTATAAGTTGTGGATCAGTATAGGCAACTTCCCGGGATGTTGTAGAAGAGAGATATGAAGGAAGTGCCTCTTCAATATAGAGCGCAAGTGTATTAGTAAAGGCAAGATATGAGCCAAGTAGTACCGATACAAGTTGTGAAAGAAAGTCCATGTACAGTGAGTATAGCAAACGAGGCTAGAAATCTGCAGGAATAAGTGCTATTATGTCGCACGTTACGTACTCACACGCGGGTGTGGTTTAGTGGTAAAACGACTGCCTTCCAAGCAGTAGTCGGGGGTTCGATTCCTCTCACCCGCACAGCCAACATGAAAAGCCGTCCTTAGGGACGGTTTTTCTGTTGTTGCTGTGCGGAGTGAAGAAAGTGCTTTGACGCACTTTCGTGAGGAATCGAAAAGGTTGCCTGGTAGTTTAAGAGCGAAGCGAACTAAAATACTGACAACCTGTACTGAAGCTGTAAGCTTCGATTCCTCTCACCCTTTTGTTATACTTGTGCTAATGAAACCAAACCAGAAAATGATGGAGGCAGCTATAGAAGCAGCTAAAGAATCTGCAAAGAACGGTGACTATGCACTTGGTGCTGTAATAGAAAAAGACGGAAAGATTATTTCAGTGGGAACAACTAATCTGAAACATGAAAATGACCCAACTGTTCATGGTGAAATAGTTGCAATAAGAAACGCTTGTGCAAAATTACAGACGCGACGCTTGAGTGGTATGGTTTTATATACAACACATGAACCGTGTCCGATGTGTGCTTCAGCTGCAATATGGGCACGTATGGGGGGGATTGTGTTTGGAGCAACGATTGAAGATGCAGAAGGGCATGCTACAGAAAGATTTTCATGGCGACAAATTAATATGAAGTGTAAAGCGGTGCTCGAAGCAGGGGACCCGAAACTTGAACTATTTGAAGAGTTTATGAGAGAGGAGTGTAATGAGCTTTTTGATCTAGTGAGAGGTTAGGTCAGATTTAAAACTTCTCTAACATCGTCCCACAAGGTGCACAGATATGTTCCCAAAAAAGTCCCCTTAAGGAACTTTTTTGTTGGAACATAGTGTGCGGGTGAAGTAACCTGATAGTATCAGGTTACGTGAGGAATCGAAGACCTTTTGATCAATTTCTTGAGGAACGAAAAGAAATAACCAAAAGGTGTACTGAAGCTGTAAGCTTCGATTCCTCTCACCCGCACAGCAATTTTTTAAATATAAAAAAAGGGCCCCGCAAGCATGCGAGACCCAAACGGGCTTCCAACAATGAAGAAAAAACTGAGCCGTTACTTCCCCGTCAAGTCAGACCAAGAGCTACTTGGATCCGATTAAACATCCCTCTTGTTATCTCATTATCGTCATCACGTTGGTCGTTGCGCATTCCAATGAAGATGTTGAGCAGTTCATGATCGAATGAATCATCTGTCACCATTTTCTCAATTTTCTTGACGCGCCTTATTCCGAGTCCGTCCATTTGTTCTCTCATGATAGAAAGACAAAGATCGCGTAACGTACCCAGACGATTTATTTTTTGTGAGTCAAGATTCTTCAGTTCGGCGATAAGAATTTGAGCCACTTCGACTTGGTGTGGAGTAGGGATGTATGATGACATCGTGATTCTCCTGAATGAACATCTCTTATAAAAGCACAATACTACAAATTTGATTAAAAGGGAAGCCTTCATTACATACGGCGTATGCAATTGTCATGTGGAAAATGGTCATCACTAATACACCCTATCAATCAAGAGTCCTGCCTTCTGTGTGCGCTACGAATCTGAGTGATCTCGATACAGCTTCTGGTACCTAGATACCGTTGTACTGCCTGAGACACTCGTAAACACGTATCAACGTCATGCGCGTAAAAGCGCGAATAGTTGCTTGAGTCATAAAATACACAACCTCATTCTAGACGAGGAATGAATTCGTAGTGCGCACAGAGGATAGAATACTGAAGATTGAGGGAGGGTGGTGGTTATTTGTATAGGTGATGTGGGTTGGGGGTGGGGTTATAGTTGAAACTGTAAGTTTCGATATTCCTCTCACCCGCACATACTAGTGAGACGCGACTGGGAGGCTTGAATACCTCACAAACAGTGATAAGTCCAATTAACAAGAAAACAAAAACTCCTGGTTAGGAGTTTTTGTTTTGCACCAAAGTGTCGATACTATCGACTTTGCAAGAGTGCGATGAGCTGTTACAAAAGTTCCAAAAGGCGTACTTGGAGCAAGTTGTTATTCTTACCCTCTTTTCCGTTACCTTGGATTTTGTCACCTTCGCCGCCATCTTCCTTAAAAGCGAGTTTTCTTCCACCTCGTCATCTGCATCAGTACCATCTTCTGTTTCGGGCTCAACCAACTCGATTCTCTTTTTCTCAACGGGTTTAACGTGGTTGGACATGTAAGGATTTTTGGGAGATTTCCCGCAATCTTTCCTTAAGATGTTTTTTCAGTATTGGAAGGAATTTATTGTAGCGGTTTACCTTACCACTTAAAGCCATTGCAAGTCCAAACTTTGAACATCCAAGTACAGGATGAATACGTTCTGCGTGGAGGATTTTATCTGCCAGACCATTACCATTTTTTGATTTTGTCTCGCAAATTGAAAAATCATGTGGTAACGGTATAACTTCACCCTCGACAGTAAACACGAGATCAAAATCGATTGTCAGACGCTCCCCGCCCTTCTTTGCAACCAAGGTCACTCGTTTATAAGAAGTTGAAACAACGGGAGTCAACGTATGAGTGAACTCTTTTTTATATTGTGTGCGATATGTTTCCTTCAAAAAGTTCAGAAAATGAGGGGGCAAGGTGCCATGTTCAGCAGTATTACAACGAATTCTAAACTTGGCAGTTTGAGATCCTTTCCCGCTGAGTTTGATTTCAAAAAAAGCAAGGTTTTTAGTGTCTTGGTAGACACGTGTTCGCGCTTTAAATCTTTGACGCTTGCCTTTTTTATACTCGTTGAAACAAAGTAAGTTGGTATCGAAGTATATTGAGTGGTACTGGAAAAAGCGGTGTCTATCAATAGCAAGGACATCAAATTCCCTCTGCAGCTTTTCTATGCATTTTGTGGAGAGTCGCCCGCGTACGATATACTTGTTGTCCATACGAGTGAGCATGTCAGCCTTTGCATCAAGTGCCTCTAGAGAGAGTGATTCAAATGTTTCAAGGTGTGTAACGGGATTCATATTTTTTTATACGCAATTTCAAGTTTTACTGTGTCCTTTACCTGGTTAATGTTTATAACCGTGTAGGTAAGTACCTGTACACCAAGGGACTCACTGAGCTCAGTAAGTGTCACTGGATTAGTATCCAACAAGCCTGCTGGAATATGGTCAAGTACTATCTTCATATTTTGTACGCCACTTAAGAGATGTGGATGGTCAATAATCCAAGTCGAAGCCAGAATTATACCGTTAAGGAGTAAGACCACAACCAGACTTTCTAGTGAAAGTGCATTAATGAGGGCAATGGAGAGACTCCCGAAGAAGAAGGTGATATTTGTGCGTGTGAGTGTCTCACTACGGAGTGTAATAAGTGAGAGAACCGCAAATAAACCAAAGCCAAAGCCAGCGTCTATGCCTTCTTTTGCATGCAAGAATGCAGTTACTACAACAAACACAAATACATTGAAGAGTACGTATGTCACCACTCCTTCTCTGTCAGAATAACGCTTAAAATATATACCCCAACTAAAGATCAGTATGGTGACTATATCTAAAAACAAATATACAAAAACGTGACTGTACAGAGAAATATTAAAGACTTGATCCATAAATAATTTTTAATTAGTAAATGTACTAATTAAGTCTACGTATTACAGCTGAAGTCTTACTGAAGAAATGAGAATTGGAATACGGTGCCGTGACTTTGCTCACTGTCAATGTGAATGGCAATTTTATGGATATCAGCAATCTTGCGGACAATTGAAAGTCCGAGGCCGACGCCGTTTTTATTGTACTCATTGCGGGAAGTATCAGCACTATAAAAACGTTCGAAAATGTGAGCTTGGTTTTCAGGTGACATACCAATACCAGAGTCTGAAATACTGACCATTCTATCTTTGAGGATAATTTTCACCATGCCTCCATTGTGACTAAATTTAATGGCATTATGCACAACGTTTTCTATCATTCGTTCCAGCATAATTTTATTACCAAAAGTCGAAAACGCTTGTTCCACCATCAAATCAAGTCGGATATCTTTTTCATGCGCTTGTCCCGCCAATCTATGTACCACACAATGAATAACCTCACGTATGTCAACTACTACAAATTCTGTCCGCTTAGCGCCTGTAGCAGTAGCGAGCAAGTCTTCAGTGAGACCACTAAGACGTTTAGCTTCTCGTTTGATGTCTAGTAGTGTCTCTTGATAGGTTGGTACCGTCTCTTCTTTTATTAACACCGAGTCGGCGGCTGCCGTAATAGCAGATAGTGGTGTGCGAATTTCGTGAGCAACATCGAGACTAAACTGTTCTTGCTGCTTCATTTTCCTCTGGATTGGGCGTAGTGTAGCTCCGGCTAAAAAATAGCTAAGAAAAATTGTAAGTAGTAAAACAACTGCATTTGCCCAAAGTAGGTTTTCCTCAAAGTCATTTATTAAGACGTCATTAAATGTTTCTACTTCCTCGCCATCATCTGCAGATGACAAAATAAGTCCCGTAACACGGTCAACATATACATCTGTCTCTTGTTGGTTTTGGTACATTTCAACTACGTAGACCAGCTTGTCATGAAGTGACTCTTCTGTAATGTCAGTTACGTGTGCTTGAGGACTCTGTGACTCTGCTATAGCAACAGCTTTCTCTTTTGAAATAAATTGTGAGGAACCACTATTGGCAGAAAGTTTTATCAGTTGCTGTTCGACTCGCACAAACAGAAAGATGGAAAAAAAGAGCAATACCAAAGTCATTACTAACGTATAGAGTAATGTTAATCTGATGCGGGCTCGGAAAAAGTCATCAAACTTATAACGTGTAGCCAACTCCGCGAAGGGTTTTGATGGGATTGTCATACTCTTTAATTTGTAATTTTTTACGTAAATTCTTTATGTGCACCTCAATGGTGTTACTCCAGTTTTCTTTAGCAAAATCAAATACGTGCTCATACAACTCGTGTTGCGAAACCGGCATGCCTCGATGTCTGATTAGATATTCTAAAATTAAAAACTCGGTTGGTGTCAGGAGTATGTCCTTCCCTACAACCGACACGCTATGGTTGTGTAAGTTACACGTGGTCAAAGGCGCAATCTCAACTTCTTCTACTTGATACGTCAGTGGGCGACGGTATAACACCTTCAAACAGACAAGCAGTTCGTCAAACTCGAATGGTTTAGTAAGATAGTAATCTACCCCACTCTCAAGTCCTGCGACCTTGTCACTGAGTGTGTCTCGTGCTGTGAGCATCAGTATCGGAATGGCTATATTGGCAGCTCGCAAGAGCGATGTCAGTGACACTCCATCGAGCTCGGGTAGCATGTAATCAAAAATGCAGACGTCCACAGTCTCGTGTTCTACCATTAGCCACTTCAAAGCTGACTCACCATCAGAAAAAACCTGAACACGATGACCTTTGTCGATCAGCACTTTGGCAATACTCTTTTGCAAAGTCTGATTATCTTCAACCAGGACTATTTTCATGACCCTTTAATCCTACCTTATTTAGCTGAAGAATGCCTGAATTAGTGAAAACCATAATCATATATCTCGAAAAGTCCCTCTGGGTTGTTTACTTGAGGCCGATTCCCCTCACTCTTGTAAACACTTTTATATAAGTATATAGTTTCCTCACGCCACAATAGTGGATGGTGACTTGAATCAAAGGGAGATAACTATGGCTTTGATTTTGCATGTAGATGATGAGGGTGAGATCCGTGAAAGGCTCGCAATGCGACTTAAGCGCGACGGACACGACGTTGTCTCTGCTAAAGATGGACAAGTTGCATGGAATCTTTTGTGCAACAAAATGCCCAAACTTCCCGAGTATATCATTTCTGACTACGACATGCCGAAGATGACAGGCGGTCAGTTACTTTGTGACGTTCGGGCGGATTCGAGGTTCTTACATATTCCGTTTACGCTGTTCTCAGCAAGTGATCGAGATATCACCGGTACATCTCTGACTGTGTTGTGTGCGGAGTTCAAAGCAACGCTGGTGAACAAGCGCAGATGGGAGCCGAGCAATATAGCTTGTCTGCTCAGCCCTTTGGTTGAATGATGAGTAAAGCTTTTGGTAATATTTATGGCGGGGAACTTATTCCCCGCCATCGTCATGTCTGCTACACTATCTCTATATGTCACCAAATGATCTAAAACTCGTCGTTACTGTCCCACTTTCACATGCTGACATTGTGCGTGATGCTATGGGTAACGCAAGAGCAGGGAAGTTAGGAAACTATGACTTCTGCTCAATATCCTCAATGGTTACTGGGCGCTTTAAGCCTGCAGAAGGGGCAACTCCACACATTGGAAAAATAGCTCAACTTGAAACAGTTGAAGAAGAGCGTATCGAAGTAGTTTTGTCTCGAGATATTTTAAAAGAAGTAGTTGAAGCCATAAAGGCTGTGCATCCCTACGAAGAGGTTTCTATTGATGTATATCAGCTTGAAAGTATATAAAAGTTTTTAGTGCACTACTCCCTAACGTTTTGAGACTTATAATGCGGGTTCTCGTTTTCTACAGCTCCTGACCTTGTCAGTATAAAAATAGATGTACAAACTAGTATTGCCGTTATCACCAATAAAAATTTAGTAGCTTGTTCTGTAGTACGGATTATTCCAAATGAGTTTTTTATAATCAAATTGAGTAGTGTATTTTGTTTCATGTTAATTAATAGATAACGTAGTACACGTTGTTAAATTATCGTTATCCATCCATGGATCACCACAAGGTAGTGGTGTTGGCCAGGGGATATGACAATGCGTTGCGCTAACAAATTGCCCGTCTTGGATACATTGACCTGGAGAGGATTCAACATCGTATGTAAAAAGAGCATATTTACCACATTGACTACCGGGAACGTTATCTTTTAATGAAGTATACCCGTAAATATTCCCGCCGGTATTTATAGGATCGGTGACTCTTTCAGAGAGATAATTGCCACTTACAAGTACAGACAAAAAATTAGGATTATTAGAATAACTAAATCCACTACAGGGGTAATGGCCATTATCCAAATAATATAGTTCAAGAGCTTGCAATACTGCACGTGCATCACCAATACGTTTAACATCCCTTGCCTTGACCCGTGCAGCGTCTAAGCTTGCGAGTATAACGCTTGCGAGTATTCCAATGATAGCAATAACAACAAGTAGCTCAATTAATGTGAATCCTTTTGTTTTCATACAAAAATCTTTTTAAAGTATAGCAAAAATGACTGGAGATTTTAAGTTAATTGGGAAAACAAAAAGCCCCGGCTAAAGGGCTTCTTGTTTTGTGATGGGAATAGCAAGATTTTACTCTTTGCGTATCCTCATAGCGTTATTACCTCCGCTACCTATACAGTATAGCATGTAGCTTTAAGTACTCTATTATTGTGTGTGTATTACGTATCTTCATAATCAAGCATATAAAAAGCTCGCACTATAATTGCGAGCTTTTTATATCAGTAAGATAAGACTATTTTACTGCGTCCTTGAGCGCCTTTGCAGCTCGGAATTTTGGAACGCGCATTGCGGGTACCTCGATTGCCTCACCTGTTCGTGGATTTCGTGCTGTTCGTGCATTTCGCATCTTAGCTGAGAAAATACCTAGTCCAGCGATAGATACTTCTTGTCCTGAAACAAGTGTATCAACGATACTTGATAATACGGTCTCAACTGCTTTTTCAGCATCAGTTTTTGTGATACCTAGTTCTTCATGTACTTTGTTGATGATATCTGCCTTGTTCATATGAATCCATTATTATTCTAAATGGTGAGTAAAAATACTTTTTGCATCAGTTCTTCTTTCTGATGCCCTGCCTTATTATTTGGCTTAGAAACATTATATAGTAAGGTTTTATACCTGCAACGACTTGTAAAGATAACTTTGTGTGTTGTAGTTATTTTTCAGTTTTTTAATTTCCTCATTCTTGAAACGTATATTTGGAGATATGAATAGTAATTTGTGTTGAAAAATTAAATATGTAATAGTTCTGTATTAGTAAACTAATGTGTTTTGTATGAAGATTGGAGTTATGGGTGCACGGGGAAGTTTCTCTGAGAAAGCGGGAGAAACGTATATTAAAAATGAACATATAGAGCAAGGAGAGATAGTTCCGCTTATTACTGCCGAAGCTGTTCTGTCGGCACTTGAAACAGGGGCCTGCAATAAGGCTATTTTCCCGATTGAAAATTCAAATGGTGGTATCGTACTTGAGGCTGTGTATGCCATGGCAAAACATACATTTGCTATTGAAAAAATGTTTGAACTTGATGTGCATCACATGCTCTTGGTGAAGAAAGGAACAACTGCGTCACATGTAACCTCCATCTCATCACACGATCAGGCGATTAAACAATGTCGAATGTACATCAAACGTATGTGGGGTAATGCTGACATTGTGCCGTATGCTGACACTGCACAAGCGGCAAGCGATTTAGCGTCGGGCATACTTCCTGATACAACTGCAGTTATAGCCTCGCGAGGATGCGCAACGCTCTATGGACTAGATATCCTTGAAGAATCAATACAGGACTTGAAATACAACTACACAACGTTTGTAGTTGCAACGAAGCTAGAGTAATTTGAGAACAACAAAAAACAGGAGAGACAAAGTCTCTCCTGTTTTTTGTGTATTCATATTGTATAGACGTTTTATAAGGCTTCAGATACGCGGCGGACAATGAAATTTTTGCGAGCCGTACATGGCGTACGGTGAGGAAAAATTTCTGCAGTCCAACAAAGTAGATGAGGTCTTAGAAAACGTCTATCGGGCGTATGAAACTACTCGTGTCTCTCTAATAACATGCACCTTAATCTCACCGGGGTATCGCAATTGTGCTTCAATATTCATAGCGATAGTGCGCGCTAACGTTGTACTGTCAAAGTCTGAAAGTACTTCAGGGTTCACAAGAACGCGTATCTCTCGACCTGCTGCAATTGCAAATGCTTTATCAACCCCAGTAATACTCGTCGCTATAGCCTCAAGTTCAGTTAGACGTTTGATATAATTTTCAATTGAGTCACGTCGGGCTCCTGGTCTACTACCTGACAATGCATCACATACTTGGACAATGATTGATTCTGGTGTCTCGTACGGATATTCCTCATGGTGTGCACGCATAGCAAGGATTACCTTTTCATCGACGTCATATTTCTGAAGGATACGAATACCGATTTCAACGTGCGTTCCTTGGACCTCGTGACTTACCGTCTTTCCAATATCGTGAAGGAGTGCGCCAGCTCTTGCCACAGCAACGTCCGCTCCAACTTCTTCTGCGATAATTGCTGCCATATGTGCCATCTCAACTGAGTGAGCAAGCACATTTTGACTATAACTCGTTCGGAAGTGGAGGCGTCCCAAGATGGTAAGTAAATCGGGGTGGAGGTTTGGCACGTTTGCTTCATACGCTGCTTTCTCTCCCGTTTTTCGAACCATTGCTGACACTTCTTTTCTCGCTTCTTCAACAGCCTCTTCAATTTTTGCTGGTTGAATACGACCGTCTTTTAAGAGTGCTTCAAGTGCGGTTCTTGCAATCTCACGGCGAATCGGATCAAACGATGACAAAGTTATGTATCCTGGAGTCTCATCAATGAGCACATCAACACCTGTTGCACGTTCAAATGCACGAACGTTTCGCCCTTCTTTACCAATGACTTTACCTTTAAGGTCATCACTTGGAAGTTCAACGTTTGAAGTCATCACGTTACTCGGCATGTTGTTACCAACCCGATGCATTGCTGCAAGTAAAATGTTTTGAGCCTTTGCTTCAAACGCTTCTTCTCCTGCAAATGATAGTTTTTGGACACGAACTGATAGGTCTTGTGCCCGTTCAATGGTCATGCGATCTACAACCATCAAAAATGCTTCTTCTTGTGAGAGTGAAGCTACTTCTTCAAGTTTCACATCAAGTTCACCTTTACGTTCGTCAAGGCGAGTCTTCAAGTTTTTAACTTCTTCAATTTTTGAACGGACTGCTTCTTTCTCTGAGTCGAGGCTAATTTGTCGTTCATCAAGAAGTTCTTCTTTTTTCTCCAAACGCTCTTCTTTGTGTTTGTTCTTATCTTCCTTTTCTTTTAGTTCTTGTTTTGCTTCTTCAGCAATCTTTTCGGCTTTCGCTTCCGCTTTTTCAATAATTTTAAGCGCTTTTTCGTCTGCTTCTAGCGCTTTTTCTTTTATTTCAAGTTCAATAGATGCTTTCTTCGAGAGGGCGTGGAGGTATCGAAGGTAGTATCCAAAAGCAATGCCGATAAGTAATGCTGCAATTAATGCAGCTAACGTTATCAAGGGCATAGGGTTTTTCTAAGTAATAAAACAGTATGGAAAGTTGGTTCCAGAGGATACTGTTACATGCACTTTAGCAGACTCTAAGCACTAAAGGAAGAGGTAGAAAAAAGACCAAGAAGGACTTAGCCTCTCTTGGTCTTTTAGTTGTATTTGTAGCGGTTGTTAGTGTAGCTAGGACGTGCAGGGTTATGTCGGCGTTGGAGAGTTCCAGGAGATAGAGTTAATTTTGGTTTTGGAGACGTCCAGCGGTTTTCGCTGAACGTTAGTGTAGAACACAGCTAACGCTGAGGTTCTACACTAGCGTTCTCGGTCAGCGCGGAAACCGGGACGGAAGTTCGCCATTGTCGCTACAAAAGCTTGAGTGCTATGAGTCGCTGAGTGTATCTTGCGTTCGAGTAGTTGTTCCAGAAGTTTTTGTTGAACATAGTTTTATGCAAAGCAACATTGCATATAACTATGTTCTGGGTCAACAACAAAAACTTGGAACGAAGTTCGTAATAGTCGCTACGCTCGTTTACTTACTTCATCTATGTACTTCATCTATAAGCCCATATTTCTTTGCTTCTACGGCATCCATGAAGAAGTCTCGGTCGGTGTCTTTTTCAATTTCAGCAAGAGTTTTTCCTGAGGCTTTTGCTAACATTTTGTTTAATCGTTCACGTGTTTTAAGGATATGTCGAGCAGTGATTTCAATATCACTTGCCTGTCCTTGTGCTCCACCCCATGGTTGGTGAATCATAACTTCTGCATTTGTGAGTGCATACCGCTTTCCTTTTGCTCCTTGTGAGAGAATGATTGAACCCATTGACGCTGCAAGACCTACACAAACTGTCGAAACATCAGGTTTGATGTGGTTCATAGTATCGACAATGCCTAATCCTGCTGACACACTTCCTCCCGGAGAGTTAATATATAAGGAAATATCTTTTTTCGGATCTTCCGATTCCAAGAATAAGAGCTGTGCCACAACCAAGTTGGCCATATGATCTTCAATAGGTCCTGTGACGAAAATGATTCGTTCTTTCAAGAGTCTTGAAAAAATATCATACGCCCGCTCGCCACCTTGTGTCTTCTCTACTACCATCGGTACCAGAAAATCGTTAATGTGCGAATGTTTTTCCATATATCAAAATTAAATTACTATCGTAACTGCCACTTGTGCTAATGTACCAGAAATTGAGTAAAAAAGAAATTAAGTAGCAATAAACAAGTGTGACCCCACCGACACTGTCGGGAGGGTCAGTCTTTCGTACTATCGTTTCTAAATATTTTTACCGAGAAAAAATAGTTGATGCAAAAGTACATCAGTGCCATAGGTACTTGCGCAAGAATATAATGCCATCCAAATTTCTCAATAAGGATATATAAACCACACATTGATAAGGTCTGGCACCCAATGTGGAGCAATAAGTGCTGTCCCATTTCTTTTCTTGCATTACCGGTACTCTTGAAAGTCCATGTACGCATTAAAAAGAAATTCATTCCCCAATACGCGATGAAGCCTGTAAGTGATGCAAAGAGATAGTGCGGACCATACACCATTGGGCCGAATATATAGAATACATAGTAGACAATATCACTGAGTATCCCTGAAAGAAAAAAACGAATTTGTGCACGCCACTTTACAATTGCCTGATTGAGTTGCTCTACAGCAACAAGAACATATTGCATAACTCTCCCCTTACGTATGCGAACCGACTGAAAGACTACAAGATAATAGTTCTTTTGTATAGTTTCCTGCACAACATATCAAAACCTCAGACCATAGGCCTGAGGTTTTGATATGTCGTCATGTCTCTTCTTAAAAAAGCTGAGTTTTATGCTTGTTCGAGCATCTTCATTACTGCTTCGTTTGTCATTACTGACGTAACGTACACACGTACACGCATTTCGTCGGCATCTTTGTATTGACTCAGGAGTTGGTCAACTTGTTCATCAAGTTGTGCTTGATCAGGTGTGATGCTGTCTTTCTTTGCAATCTCGTTTAATACCAGTTGTAGCTTTGCTCGCTTTTGTGCAGCAGGCATCCATTCTTGATGTAGCTCTTCTTTTGTTTTTTTAATGTGTGCAAGGTAATCGTCAATTTTCAAGTGAGCACGGTCGAGGTCTTCTTTCATCTGGCCAAACATCTGTTCAATTTCAGAATCAATGAGTACTTTAGGCAAGTCAACAACGGTCTCTTCAATAATCTTGTCGGTAATTTTTGCTCTATGCGCACCGTGCGCCTGTTGCTTTTTCTCAACAGCCAAATGTTCTTTAATTTTTGCTTTAAAATCAGTAACGGTAGTAAACTGACCCTCGGTTCCAAGGGTTGCTACGTATGCATCGGTAAGTTCTGGAAGCTCGGTATCACTAACCGCCTTCACTTCTTCATGTGTTTTTGATTCCTCATCATCTTCGTGATGATCGTGTGACGCTCCTTCATGTACCGTACCGTCTTCGTGTGTATGGGTTTGTGCAGCTTTTCCTTGGAGACGTTCATATGCGAGTTTTTGGCGAAGAATATCTTTGATTTGTTGATTAACTTCTTCTTCAGTTACCTCGTCTGATTCTTTTGTTGTGTTTGCTTCTTTAGCAATTTTTTTAAAGTCAGGAAGCGTAATCTCTGGAAGTACTGCAACAACGGCAGTAAAGCAAAGGGGGTTACCTTCAGCAATTTTGGTAAGTGTAATTTGGGGATATCCAAGCGCATCAATTTTATGGTGCTTGAGCGCTTCGGGATAACAAAGTGCAAGCGCTCGTTCAGCTTGTTCTTCAAGTATGGCAAGTGGTCCAACTTGCGCCTCCACCATTTTTTCTGGAATGTTTCCCTTACGAAATCCTTGGAGCTCCATGTTTTTTCCAAGATGCTTGATAGCTTTATCTCGGTGCTTTTGAAGTTCAGCAAAAGGAATTTCACCCTCAATTTTGATTTGTGAGCCTGGTTCTTTAGTTATTTTAAATTGTGATACAAAGTCCATAGAAACATTTTTTACGCTTGATAATAGGTGGTTAGTGTACGTAAAATACTAGAAATTGCAAACATCCTCCTTAGGACCTCCTCATTAAAAAAGTGAGGCCTTTGGCCTCACTTTTTTTGAAACGTCTCTTTACTCGAGTGTTGCATCTACAGCGTTTAGGTCGGTTTCTGGTTCAGGGATTTGTGTATTTTGAAGGTCGGCTTCAATTGCCTCAAGTTCGTTTGAAGGACTTAGTGTGTTGAGTGCTTCTACTTCCGCTTCAGCGTTGGTACTTTCCGGTTCGTTGTTTTCTTCTGCGGTAGGTCGGCTTGATTCGGGAACAATTGGTTTGAGTTCATTTTTCTTGAGTGCTTCGCTCCACATATAGAGTCCTCCGAGGATGCAGATGAGAATAACAATCAATACACCAAGTACTATCCCAAGATACGATGGAGCGTCTTCGTGATTGCGTGCACCAAACTGCTCTTTGGGCATTTGTAATTCTTCTTTTTTGATACTTCGTTTAAGTGCCATATTAATTTTATTATATACTATTGGCTTCCGTTGTGGTTGTACTGTTCACCTCTTGTATTGTGGGTACCGTGCTATTTTTAAGGAGAATGACCACTTCTTTCAATTGTTCTTGAGCTTGCTGTATGGTTTTGTATGTTTTTGTGAATGTCGTACGAAGTTGTTTCCATGAGGACTGGGGGTTATCTCCTGTCGCAACAGCAAAAACCTCACTATCAATATTTTCAAGTTGAACGCGGGCGGTATTGAGTGTGGTTTGAACTTCAAGAAGCAGTATTGCAGCATCATCAACTTGAAGGCCTTGTGTATTCATAATCCGCATTCGTGCCTCGAGTCTTTTTGTAATATTTTCAAGTCTAGCGAGTGTTGCTTCAAAGCGGTTACTAATGTTCGCACATAAATTAATAATCCGTGTTTGCTTTGCTCCCGATAGTTTTGTTTGTTCTCTATCTTCTTCAGGTTTTGGATCTACAAATTGTTCAGAATTGTCTAGGGATACTGCTGTTGATGAACTGGTTTCTGTTTGTGCAGTTGCTAGTGTAGCTATAAAAAAAGTGCAGACAAAAAATAAAACCAATGTTTCTTTTATGTGAGAGCAGAGAAGTGATGTGTATTTCATAATAGGTATGTCTATTGTAGTACATAGTATAAACCCCTTGAGGCTATAGGCCACAAGGGGTTTATTCACATCAGGGTTGTTTCTAGAGTGTAAGTGCTGGTAGAATCTGTTTTTTTCTTGAGACAATCCCCGGCAGAATCTCTGTATCACCTGTAACGGTAACTTTAAATGATTTCTCAATAATGTCTTTGGTGAGGTCGTTGTAGGTTAAGATGGTAGCTTCCTCTTTTAAGATGTCGACAATAAAGAACAGTACGTCATCAATATCAGCTTCTTCAGCAACAAGTTCTGCTATGGCGCTTAAGATTCCATCTTTACGAGCAAGTACTGTTTCTGGATTTGTTGTTTCTATAACTGATACACGGAAGTTCTTCTCTCCTACTTCAAACTTCTTACTATCAAGTTTTACCAAGCCCGCATCAGTAAAGCTTGAGATGTCTGACTTTGCTTCAAACATCAAGCTTGCGTATTCATGTATATCAATACCAAGGTACGTTCCAAGTTTTTCTGCAATGTCTTTATCGTGAGGAGTGGTGGTTGGGCTTCGGAATGCAAGCGTGTCAGACAAAATACAAGAAAGCATAACGCCCGCAATTTCTCGTGGAAGATTTTCAGTATGTGCTCCAAGAAGGTCGTACATAACTGAGGCAGTAGAGGCTAAAGGACGAACGGTGATGTCAATTGGAACTTTAGTCTCGATTCCTCCTACAAGTTTGTGGTGATCAATAATTGCAACAATGTTTGCCTCGTTGATATTTGAAAAAAGTTCTTGCGGGTTGTTGGTATCAACAATAACTACGCTATCGCTCTCTCCAACCTTTTCCAAAAGTGCTGGAGTTGCGACTTTAAAATGGTTAAGTACAAATTCAGTTTCGCTATTAAGGGGTCCTAGTACAAACGGAGTTGCTTCATCAGCCGTATGCGTATTGAGGTACCACGCCCAAATAATAGCGCTCCCTGTTGCATCAGTGTCCGGTGATACGTGTCCAAAAATGTTAATCATATATAGGTAGTGTCTACTGAGTAATGGCAAAAGTGTAGAACAGGAGGTCTATTCTTGCAAGCATATAGGGGTGTTACGAATAATGTTCACTCGCGAACACATATTGCTCGATAAAAATTTGTTTCATTGGCAGTACAGATAATTGTTCATAAAAAGCCAAAAGTGAGGCGCGGTAGAGGACTTCATCAACGTTACGGTACGATAATGGTGCTAGCTTGTGCGTGAGTAATACGGCATTTGTAACCAGACGGGCTGTCCGTTTATTACCATCAACAAAAGGTTGAATGTAACTAATGCCAACAAGGGCGGTTAGAGCTTTGTCGAAACCCGTCTCACATTTATTTACACGAGCAATACAATGATCTAATGCTTCTCCAATTTGGAATTGATTATCAAGCGGTCGGTATGTAGAGCCAGTGATACCAACGGCATTTTTACGTAGACCAGTATCCTTTAATAGGTCAGTCATTAAGAGAGTGTGTACCTGTTCTATAAAACCTCTTGTCAGAGGTGTGTTTGCTGTGGCTTGTTCTAATACAAAATCAAAAGCAATTTTGTGGTTCACTATCATAGTTGTTTCTTCAGGCGTATTTGTTTTAGAAGCAATCCCTTCACGGAGTAGTAGTTCGGTATCAAGAAGGGTATACGTGTTGCCTTCAATACGAGAAGATTTCCATGACAGTTCAATTACAAATCGTTCGAGTTCTTTCGCTTTAATGTCGGGTGACTGAGTGGCTACCCGAGTTTGATAGATATCAGTATTATTCCAAAGATGAGATAGTTCATTTTTTGAAAATAAAGTCGCTGGCCAATTGTTCCACACATCAAATTGATAAGAGGTTAGGGCACCACTGCGTCGGTCAGGTTCTTCGGCACTGTAGCTAGCAGCATCAATTGGTAAAAATATACGCCCTATGAGCGGAAGACGATACACAAGAGAACGTCCTCCGCCATCTGTTGTTAAAACTTTAGCTTCTACTAGTTCGGCTAAATCACGTTTGAGGGTACGTTCACTGGTGCCTGCTCCAATTATTGTAAATAACTCAGAAAAAGAAATTGCAGACCTTAGTTTTATTTGTTCAATGATGAGTTGTTGTCTAGGTGTAATTGTAAACATATAGTAATTATTCGTGCCAAAGTATACCATTATTCATGCCAAATTGGCACGAATAATACACAGTTTTGGCATGAATAAGTATTGTCCCAGTAAAAGAGCTTTAATTGTGACTAATTTGTGGCCTTGACATTTCGTTTTTTTTTGTTATAGTTTTAGGTAGAAATGCACGCGATGCGCTTGCATAAAAGCTCTGGAGAGAGAAATGCCCGACACAACAACATTTTACAAAAAATTGGTCATCGGAGTTTTTAGGTTTGATGGTTACAGCTACGAAAACCGTCACTCGCATGAAGCAATTCTGGCGAGCATTGTGGTCACTGATGACCAACAAAGGATTATCGATGTTGCAGTTGCGGAACTGAAAAATCCCTTTCCCGCAATGCTTCGTGCACGCCATGGGGAAGACTTTACGCATGAGCGGATTGGTAGACTTTTTGGTATTTCCAAGACATGTTCACTGAACCGTATCAATCAGGCTCATAAGCAGTTGCGCCCGCTCTTGTGCCTCGTACAAGCCAATTTTCAAGATCAGATTAAGGCATTCTGGATTCGTTCTAAAGGGGAGAATGAACACTGGAGGCGGTACTACCAAAGGAAAAATGAACTCGAAGAGGCAATGTGGAAAACATTGCAGGAAGAGTTCCCTGACCTTGTGGAATGAAGCGAAGAATACGACAGATGTGTTTTTCGCAAAATGGGCGCAATTTCGGTTGCGCCTTTTGTTATGGTAAACATATAAAAATGGACGGTCACTTTGTGACCGTCCATTTTTATTGTCTGCAAAAGACTCTTTTATGCTGTCACATCTGCGCTTCCATCTTTCTTGTCTTCTACAACTCCACCCTCTGCCTCTTCAGGTGTATCAGTTTCACTGGTCTCTCCTAGATCAAGCGCATCTCGATCAGTAGTCTCTGTATCATCTGAGGTAGGAAGTTCTGGCTTTGTGGTGGTTGCATCTTCTCGTTCAAGTACGTCCTCATCTGCTTTAGCCTCTATTGACGCAATAGTTTCTTCTTCTTTTGGTCCTCCAACGGAGACAATATCGATTTTCCAGCCAGTTAACTTGGCAGCAAGGCGAACATTTTGTCCTCCTCGTCCAATTGCAAGTGATTGTTGGTCGTTTGCCACTTCAACGGTTGCATGACCTCGGTTATCGCTTGGATTTTCTTCATTTGGTTCAGTTTGAATAGTTACCTTTAACACTTGTGCTGGAGACAGTGCATCTTCGATAAACGTTACGGGGTCCTCACTCCATTCAATGATGTCAATTTTCTCACCTCCAAGTTCCGACATTACGGTTGAAACGCGAACACCACGTTGTCCTACAAGTGATCCAACAGGATCAATGTGCTGATCATGGGCAAATACTGCAATTTTACTTCGTGCCCCCGCTTCTCGCGCAATTGATTTAATTTCTACTGCACCGTTTTGTAGCTCTGGAGTTTCGATAGTAAACAAACTTGCGAGGAAGTTTGCATGTGCTCGTGAGAGTTTAAGGAAAATACCCCGTGGTGTTTCATCAACGGTAAGCAATAGTGCACGAATGCGTTCTCCTGGTTTAAATCGCTCTCCAGGGATTTGTTCGTCGTACGGCATAACACCCGTTACACGTCCAAGGTCAACATAGAGGTTCCCTCGTTCAAACCGCTGTACGTGTCCCATAATAATGTCGCCTTCTTTTTGTCCGAACTCAGTCATTGCTGATTCTTTCTCTGCCTCACGAATCTTTTGGATAATCACTTGCTTTGCTGTTTGTGCAGCAATTCTTCCAAAGTCGTCTTTACTTTCAAGTGGGAATACAAGTTCTTCTCCAAGCGACACCTCTTTTTTGATCATCTTTGCGGTATCAAGCATGATGTGCTTTTCAGGATCAAAACGAACTTTTTTTGTAAGATCAGTAATACCAGAATTGTCATCTTTATCATTGCGGTCAGCTTCATCATCTTGATCTTCGTCACTTTTAAGCATTGATTCGTCAACTACAATTTTAATCTGATTAAAAAGAGTTGCACCTGATTCAATATCAAAATTAGCGCGGACAATTTGTCCTCGTTTTCCGTATTCTTTTTTGTATGCAGTAGCTAATGCCTGTTCAATGGCGTCCATCATCTTTTCGCGAGAAATTCCTCGCTCCTCTTCCATCTCAGCTAATACTGAGTGAATTACTTTTAGGTCTAACATGCCCGTTTTTCTTATGAGCGTAGCAATTTAGAAAGAACGAGGCTTTCTAAAATTGCTATTCCTAATGCAATTTTAGAATTACGTCAATTCAGTTTCTAATGCTACGTCTATTTCTTTTAATATGTAGAGGTACACCTTGCCACTATTTTCTTCGAAAATGCTAGGCAAGGTCTTGAAAAAGTGCTGTAGCACTTTTTCACCTCTGTTATAGCCTCAGTCTTCTTATTTTCTTAAAAGTTATGCGCGGCTCGTATCCGAGTCGCGCATATCAGTAAGTTCATCTACTGTACCTCTAGATGTGTTATTTGTAAAGATTTATATTTCTAAGTGAGACATGTATCTCATGTTGTTTTTAAACATGTGTGAGGGTAAGAAAAAAGTTTCATGCTGTATACTTATGCTTAAGAACAGGGATGTTTTTTATAAGGTAGTACGTATGCAAATGATTGAAGTTTGTTGCGTACTATAAGAGTTCTTTTTTGGTATGCGTATACAAGATGAACAATTGAAACGGTTTGTAATTGATTCGGGATTAGTTCCGAAAGCTGATTTGGTTGCGTCAGAAAAAGTTGCCAAAGAAGAAAAAAGAACCCTTGCAGAAGCTTTGATTGCAGGAGGACATATGACTGAAGACGACATGCGACGCGTAGAGTCATATGTGCTCGGAATTCCCTTTGTGTCACTTAAAGGTATTAAAGTAGATTTTGAAATACTTTCAATCATTCCTGAACCAGTAGCGCGTAACCACAACATTATCGCGTATAAGAAGAATGCTGATTCTCTTGAAGTTGCAATGCTTGATACTGCTGACTTACCGGCAATTGACTTCATTAAGAAAAAAGTTGGACTTAAGATCTTTCCTCGCCTTACTGACAGCGAATCAATGCGTGAAGCATTGCGACAGTACCAAAAGACACTTAAAGATGAGTTCGGCGACATCATCATGAAGGAGACCTCAGCGTTAAAGGTTATTCAAACTGAATCCGGTGAAGAAGCTACTGAAGCTGACTTAAAAAAAATGGCAGAAGACCTGCCGGTAGTACGCATTGTAGACACGTTGTTACGTCATGCAATTATTCAAGGTGCTTCTGATATTCATATTGAACCAATGGAGAACGAAGTTTTGGTTCGCTATCGTATTGACGGTATTTTGCACGATACCATGACGCTTCCAAAACATGCGTCATCAACTATTGTTGCGCGACTTAAAGTGCTTTCAAATTTAAAGCTTGATCAAAAGCGACTTCCTCAAGATGGAAGATTTAAAATGGAGATGGACGGACAAAAAGTTTCATTTAGAGTTTCAATGCTCCCTATTTTCTTTGGTGAAAAGGTAGTAATGCGGTTACTCCGAGAAAATCGCTCCGGTTTTACCCTTGAAGGTGCAGGATTCCACGGGACTACGCTTGAGCGTTTGCATAATGCCATGAAGCAAACAACCGGTATTATTTTGGTTACCGGTCCAACAGGGAGTGGAAAAACTACAACGCTCTATACAGTCTTGGACCTTCTTAATACGCCAGAGGTAAATATCTCAACTATTGAAGACCCAATTGAATATCAGATGCCTCGTATCAATCAGACACAGGTCAAGCCTGAAATAGGTTTCACGTTTGCCTCTGGCTTGCGATCGTTAATGCGACAAGACCCCGATATCATCATGATTGGAGAGATTCGTGATCAAGAAACAGCAAACTTGGCAATTAATGCAGCCCTTACCGGGCACATGGTGCTTGCAACGGTCCACACGAACTCTTCTTCAGGTACGGTAGCGCGATTGATGGATATGGGAGTTGAATCATTTCTCTTGGTTTCAACATTGCGTGTAGCAGTTGGGCAACGTTTGGTGCGGAAACTTACTGAAACAAAAGAAGCATATACGTTAAGTGCAACTGAAAAAACAGAGCTTGGTAAACATGCTGACCTCGATAAAATTTTAGCAACAATGGTTGAAGAAGGAATTGTGAAAGCGGGAACTTCGTGGAATTCAATTCCATTTTATCGACCTGTTGCTGGGACAACTGCTCAAGATGATGGATACAAGGGCCGCGCGGGCATTCATGAAGTGTTGCCGATGACTCCAACACTTAAAGATATGGTTATGGCGAACGCTACTGCAGACGATATTGAAACGCAAGCCAAAAAAGAAGGGATGCTTACGATGCTTGAAGATGGAATTTATAAAGCGTCACGAGGACTCACGAGTATTGAAGAAGTGTTGCGTGTTATTAACGAATAGTAAAATCAATGGGAAAATTTACATACCAAGGTGAAACCACAGACGGTTTGAAAATAACTAAGACGGTTGAAGCAACTGATCGTTTTGCAGTGTATGAGATTGCACGGAAAGAAGGGCATACCGTTTCCTCAATTGATGAAGGAAAGGGTTTCTCTATACAACGCTACTTTGATATTGAAAAAGTTAACTATTATCTCAGTCGGGTTAAACAAGACGAACTTGTGATGGTTACTCGTAACTTGGGTTCAATGCTTATTGCAGGACTCCCGTTGTCACGCGCACTTTCTGTTATTGAACGGCAAAGTACAAATCCTCGCTTAAGAGGTATTTTAAAGCAGATTCAAGCACGTATCACCAAAGGTGATCAATTTAATGAAGCCCTTGCAGAGTTTCCAAAAACTTTTAACGATTTGTATGTGGCAATGGTGCGTGCCGGTGAAGAGAGTGGTTCGCTTTCTGATACTTTACAAATATTGAGTGTTCAGATGGAGCGTGCATCGTCACTTAAAAAGAAAATCAAGGGCGCCATGATCTACCCCACTATCGTCATTGTTATTATGTTCGGTATTGGAATTTTAATGATGATCTACGTGATGCCGTCTATTACAGGAACCTTTAAAAGTCTTGGTTCAGAGTTACCTGCCACAACCAAGGCACTTATCGCCGCAAGTGAATTTATGACTGAACATACTGTTGTAGCACTTAGCTCGATGTTTGGTTTCATTTTTGGGTTCATATATGCACTTCATACCAAAATTGGAAAAAGAGTTACTTCTTGGCTTGTGGTGCGCTTGCCAATTATTGGAAAGATTGCAAAGGAAGCAAATGCAGCATCAATGGCTCGTACACTGTCGTCGTTGTTATCATCAGGCGTTGATGTACTTCGTTCGCTTGCTATTACGGAAGATGTTGTCCAAAACTATTACTACAAAAAAATTATTGCTGAAGCGGGACGAAGAGTCGAAAAGGGAACACCACTCTCTGAAACCTTTATTGAGCGTAGAGACCTGTATCCGATTCTTGTTGGAGAGATGATTGCCGTGGGAGAAGAGACGGGACAAATCTCAAACATGCTTAAAGAACTTGCAGTTTTCTATGAAACTGAAGTTGAGCACAAGACCAAAGATCTTTCAACTATTATTGAACCACTTTTGATGGTTGTTATCGGAGGTACTGTTGGCTTCTTTGCGCTTGCAATGATTGCCCCAATCTACTCAATTGCCGATGCAATTTAAATATTTATGGCATCTTGTCACCAAGGATATAATAAGCGCGGGATGACACTCATTGAAGTTGTGTTTGCTGCTGCTTTGATGCTTTTGGTATTTGGTGGAATCTTTTCAGCACTGCAAACAATATCGACACTCATTGGTTCTTCTAAAGCTCAAGCAGGTGCTGTATCTTTGGCAAATGAAAGAATGGAATATATCCGTTCGCTTCCATACGATAGTGTTGGAACTATTAGTGGTATCCCCAATGGACTCATTCCACAGACTGCAACAAAAACACTTAACGGAGTAACCTATACAGAACGGATTTTAATTGGGTATGTTGATGATCCAAAAGATGGTAGTGGCGCTTCAGACAGCAACGCTATTTTGGCTGATTATAAGCTTGCTAAAGTCTCATATAGTTGGGATCAAAAAGGAGTAATTAAAACCATATCACTTCTTTCAAATATTATTCCTCGAGGTATTGAGACAACAGCCGGAGGAGGTACCTTGGTGGTTAATGTATTTGATGCTGCAGTGTTACCTGTATCTGGTGCAGCGGTTCGTGTTTATAATAATACGGGAACCACTACCATAGATACAACTCGGTATACAAACATCGACGGGATTGCTTTTTTTTCCGGGGCACCTGCAAATGGGGGTTATCAGATTACTGTCTCCAACGTCGGCTATTCAGTTGATCAAACATACAACTCCTCAACTACCAACCCAAACCCAATAACACCCCATGTTGCGGTACTTGAAAGCCAAGTGTCTACAATGAATTTTCAGATTGATAGATTAAGTTCTCTTGCAATACAAACTATGGCAGTGCCAAGTACAGATTCTTTTGTGGACACCTTCATTGATGCAAGTGCTGTTGCAACTACAAGTAACATAGTGTTGTCTTCTGGAGATGTACTGTTGTCGGGTGGACCAAGTAGCTATAGTCCAAAAGGGACTATTCTTTCAAATACCATTACACCAAGTCCACTATCCTCATGGGATACATTTTCAACAGAAGGGACTACTCCAGCAGGAACGTCTCTGAGAGTCCATGTGTATAGCAGAACAGGGACTTCATCTCCACTTCTTATCCCTGATGCAGTCCTTCCTGGGAACACTGCTGGTTTTGACTTGGGCACAGTATCACTTGCATCACTTGATGTAAGTACATATCCTTCCATTGCTATTGGCACCTCTTTGTATAGTTCAAGCTCAGTGACAACTCCTACGCTTGCGTCATGGAAGGTAGCTTACACACAATCCAAAACTGAACTTGCGGGTATTCCTCTCACAATAACGGGGACAAAAAGGATAGGTACAAATGGAGCAACTCCTGTATATAAATATACCAATTCTGTTACCACCAATGGAAGTGGAGCGATCTTACTCCCTTCTTTGGAGTGGGATGTGTATGATGTGCTAGTTTCAAATCCAGCATACGACGTTGCAGAGTCATGTAAAAATATTCCGTATGCACTAGCTCCTGGAGTAACCGAAACACTCACACTCACACTCGCTCCAGCGACGACGTATTCATTTCGTGTATCAGTTATAGATACTGCGGGTAATGATATTCCTAACGCATCTGTACAATTAAGTCGAGGCGGTTTTAATCAAACAAAAATAACCTCTTCGTGTGGTCAAAGTATATTTAATAGTGGGTTAACATCAGCTATTGACTATGACCTTACGGTTACAGCATTTGGATATGTAAGTCAGACACAAACAGCGCTTACTGTTGATGGGACTGAATCAATTATAGTGACTCTTGTAAGTTCATAATATGTGTATGACTATTAAAAATTTATACAGACAAAACACTTCTGGATTTACTCTTGTAGAGACTGTAGTTGTATTAGGAATTTTTACAGTAGTTATGTTGGCACTTACGCAAAGTATCCTGACATTCTATCGACATAATGCGTATTCAATTGCTCAGTCATCACAGGTAGATAATGCACGAAAAGGTATGGATGCACTCATTCGTGATATTCGAGAAATGACGTTCGCAGATGATGGTACTTTTCCACTTGCCATTATGCAACCCCACAAAATTGGTTTTTATAGTGATATTGATAGAGACGATAGTGTTGAGTATGTTGAATACGAGCTATCAACTACGACACGACTTACTAAACGTGTGTATGGGGCTGTCGGGAATCCCCCAGTATATTCAACAACAGCTGAGGCAACATATCTCCTTTCAAACTATGTGCAGAATCTGAATCAGGCAACTTCAACTTTTTTCTATTACGACAATACAGGAAAACTTAGGACTCCAACGAGTACTGTTACTGATATAGTATATGTAGGAGCACAAATAATTGTGAACGTTGATCCTGTTCGTGATCCTGGGCAATTTATGCTCAGAAGTGCTGCGGCATTACGTAATCTAAAAGACAACTTATAATGCAAACATATAAACAACATCATGGGTATCTGTTAGTCCTTATTTTAGTATTTGGATCAATTTTTCTCACGATGATTGCTGCATTTATCAGCTTTATCGTAACGCAACACAGATCACAGATTATCAACTACCATAGAGAGCAAGCTATTGATATTGCAGAAGCAGGATTAAATTATTACAAATGGTTTTTAGCCCATAACCCTGGCAATGTAACAAACGGCACTGGAGTTGCAGGGCCGTATGTTGGTGTATATTCTGATCCTGAGGGTGGACCAATTGGAGAATATTCACTCACGGTTGCAAGTTCAAGTGCATGTGGAGAAACATATGCGGTTGATATAGTTTCAACAGGGAAAACCTATGCTGAGCCAAACTATGGACGTACGGTGTATGGTCGGTATGCGCAGCCAACTGTAGCTGAATACGCATACATTATAAACTCTAATGTGTGGGCAGGGGCTGACAGAGTGATTGTAGGACCCTACCACTCCAATGGGGGAATCCGCATGGATGGAACCAATAACTCAACCGTAACCAGTGGTCAAGAAACCTGGTCATGTACACCAAGTTTTGGATGCACTCCAACTACTACTAGAGCAGGTGTATTTGGCGCAGGAGCAAATTTTGATTTATGGTCATATCCTTCGACCCCAATTAACTTCACTGGTATTACGGTTGATTTAGCGGATATGCAATATAAAGCACAAAATGCAGGTGGAAGATATTTTGGCCCTTCAGGAAGATCTGGATACCATATTATTTTTAAATCAAATGGTACGTATGATGTACGTAGAGTGAACAGCAAGCATAATGAGCCAAACGGATACGCATGGGGTCGCTATATGCATATTCTTAATGGGACTACGTTACTTGGAAATTACCCAATTCCAACTGGGTGTGCAGTTATTTATGTTGAGGATCAAGTATGGCTTGAAGGAGTTGTAAAAGGTAAGGTCACTCTTGCGGTTGCTGATGTCGACACAGTTGGAAGAGATCCGTCAATAATATTGAACAATAATATTACATACGCAGACGCGAATTCAGGATTACTTGCAATAGGGGAGTATGATGTACTCATTGGTTTGGAGGTTCCTGATAATATGACTCTTAACGGTATTTTTATGGCGCAATTAGGTCACTTTGGACGTAATCATTTCGATACATCTATACCCGCTTCTTGGCGAGCATATATTAAACGTAATTCTCTGACCATAAATGGCACTATTGTTTCAAATGGACGTGAAGGTACAAAATGGGTAAATAATTTAGGTGTGTATACTTCAGGTTTTAACACTCGATACAATTCATACGATAGAGATCTTGTATCGGATCCACCACCGTTGACGCCTGAGACTTCTGATACCTATGAGTTTATCGAATGGCGCGAAGTGAACTGAGCCACAGAGCGTAGCGACAATGGCGAAGTTCGTTCCGATTTTCTGCTGCTGACCCAGAACTTACTGTAGAACCTCGGCGTTAGCCGTGTTCTACAGTAAGTTCAGCAGAAAATGGGAACTCTCGAACGCTTAACTTACTCAATCTGATGTAACGACAATGGCGAAGTTCCATCTCGATTTAGGCTAATTAACCAAAGAGCGCAGCTTGACGATTAGAAGTCTGTTCTAGACCTTCATGGTACAATTTTTAACAATGGCAAAAACAGCATTTGGAAAAAAGCAGATACCACTTATTATCGGAAATTGGAAAATGAATCCAGAGTCAGTAGAAAAAGCTACGCAACTTTTAACGCTCATTAAAAAAACTATAGGAACAAAAAATGCGTATGCACAAGTAGTTATTGCGCCGCCCACGCTCTATCTGACAAGTCTTCAAAAGATTGTTGGAAAAACTCGTATGGCACTTGGGGCGCAAGACGTTTCTTATGAGGTACAGGGTGCACATACGGGTGAGACATCACTTCCTATGCTTAAAAGCGTTGGAGTTTCATATGTCATTGTCGGTCACAGTGAACGACGCAAAGATGGTGAGACAAATGAAGTAATTCGTAAAAAGACAGAAGCAGTTTTGCAAGCTGGATTAACTCCTGTTGTATGTATTGGCGAAACAGTTCGTGATACCCACGGAGACTATTTCAATGTAGTCCAAGAGCAGTTACGAACTGCCTGTGCGACTCTAAAAAAAGTGCACGTTAATCGGTTAGTGTTTGCCTATGAACCTGTTTGGGCAATTGGAACAAACAAACATGCAACAGCAGAAGATGTACAAGAAATGAAATTATTTATTCAGAAGTGCCTGGTTGATCTTTTTGGAAGAAGTGTTGTGTCTAAAGTTAGAGTACTGTACGGGGGTTCGGTGAATGCTGACAATGCAGAAAATTTGTTATATGAAGGAAAAGCTGATGGTTTCTTGGTAGGAGGCGCGAGTTTAAAATCTCTTGAGTTCGCACAAATTATTAAAATTAGTGATACGTATGCAACATCATAATTTACCTCGCATTACTGACGTTGTAGATTTAGAAGGAAAGTTTGTGTTTGTGCGTTCTGCACTAAACGTACCCACAAAAGATGGAGTTGTGCTCGACGTATTTCGTATCACGCAAAGTCTAGAGACCATTACGTATTTATGTGAGAAGGGGGCGAAGGTTATTATTTGCAGTCACTTAGGTAAAGATGGTACGCAAAGTATTGCACCTGTGTTTGAGATTCTTAAAAAAAGTATAAAAGTCACACTTTCGCCTGAAGTTACCGGTGAAGCCACAACTTCACTTCGTAATACACTTCAAAATGGTGAAGCACTCTTACTTGAGAACGTACGAAAAGACGAACGTGAGCTTTCAAATGACGTGCCGTTTGCACAAGAGCTTGCATCGCTTGCAGATATTTTTGTTAATGATGATTTCGCCGCTTCGCATCGAGAGCATGCATCATTACATGCAATTTGTGATTTATTACCTTCATACGTTGGGATTAACTTTGCACATGAATATGAAGAATTATCAAAAGCACTCCAACCCGTTTCACCATCACTGTTTATTCTCGGAGGAGCAAAGT
This sequence comes from bacterium, assembly GCA_043719295.1. Taxonomy (GTDB): domain Bacteria; phylum Patescibacteriota; class Minisyncoccia; order Phycocordibacterales; family UBA918; genus OLB19. The sequence goes on along the minus strand of JAYSUD010000006.1, from coordinate 40,199 downwards.
TTGAAACAAAAATGCCATTGGTAGAAAAGTTCCTAGCTCTGTATGACCATGTGTTTATTGCTGGTGCATTAGCTAATGACTTCTTTAAAGCAAAAGGGTATGAAGTCGGAACGTCGCTAGTGTCAGACATGAGTCTAGAAAGCAGTCCACTTCTTACACACCCTAAAATTCTACTCCCAACTGATGTTGTGGTGAGTACTGAAGGGAGTCAAAGAGTTGCAAGTCTTGAAGCTGTACAAAAAATTGAGTCAATTTTAGATGCGGGCCCTGCGACACTCACAATGCTTGAACCCTATATTCAAAATGCAGGAACTATTTTGTGGAATGGACCATTGGGGAATTATGAAGGAGGGTTCAAAGATCAGACACTTGCCTGTGCACACTTAATTGCAAAGTCAGATGCATATTCAGTTATTGGTGGAGGTGATACTGTAGCCTCAATAGAGTCACTTCATAACGAAGATCAATATAGTTTTCTTTCAACCGCAGGAGGAGCAATGCTTACGTTCTTGGAACTTGGATCACTTCCGGCCTTAGACGCTTTGCTTAAAGCACAAAAATCGTAACACTTAAACTTGCTCATCACAAAAAAAACGGCCTCGGCCGTTTTTTCGTGATGGAAGCTAAAGAAATTAGACAATCTCTTCTAACGCCTTTGTAATTTGCATGGCTACAACAGCCAGATCCTCGTCGTTTGCTTCTTTTCCTCTAGGCATTATTGCACCAAGTGCTTCGTTTGTATCTTGCATTGGATAGATTTTAATATGCACATGGGGGACATCAAATCCTTCAACTACTAAGCAGGTGCGTACTGCATTAAGTGCTTGGTCTGAAGCTTTTGCGATTTTTTTAGCAATTTGGAAAAGATGAATGTATGAATCGTCGTCAAGATCAAATGCATAATCAATGTCTTTTTTTGGGATAACCAACGACTGACCTTTAACTGCCGGGAACTTATCTAAAATTGCGACACAAAACTCGTCTTCATATATAAAATGACCAGGTATTTCGCGGTTTATGATTTTGGTGAAAATTGATGACATGTGTGAATATATAAGCAATAACTCCATCATGGTACCATAGCCAATATGTCAAAGTACGTACTCGCTCCAGAAATCTCAGAAGATGTAAGAAAAGAACTTGAAAATTATAGTCCATACTTGCAACAACTCATGTTCACGCGAGGAATCAAAACCAAAAATGAGGCAGTAGCTTTTTTGAACCCTTCGTATGAAGAACATTTGCACGATCCTTTTTTACTTCATGACATGGAAAAAGCAGTGATTCGAATTTTGAAAGCAATCCGTGACAATGAACGCGTCGCAATTTATAGTGACTACGACTGTGACGGCATTCCAGGTGCTGTGGTTCTCCATGATTTTTTCAAAACCATCGGGTACACAAATTTTCAAAATTACATTCCCCATCGTCATTATGAAGGATTTGGATTTAATGTGGACGCAAGTATAAAGCTCGCACAAGAGGGAGTTGGTCTCATTATTACTATTGATTGTGGTACTACTGATTTTGAAGCGACGCAAAAAAGTATTGAGCTCGGTGTTGATGTAATCATCACTGATCATCATGAACCTAAAGAAACACTCCCAAATGCATTTGCGATTGTAAACCCAAAAATTGGTGACACCTATCCATTTGATGGGCTCTGCGGAAGTGGGGTCATCTACAAACTTGTGCAAGCACTCATCATAAAAGGTACAGAAGAAAAAATTCTAGTGCTTAAAGCCGGACAAGAAAAATGGTTACTTGATATGGTCGCGCTCGCAACCATTGCAGATATGGTTCCGCTTGTAGGAGAAAACAGAGCCTTGGCGTTTTATGGATTGCAGGTATTGCGAAAGTCACGTCGGCTCGGATTACAGCATTTGTTGCGAGCGCAAAAAGCAAACATTGAGTACCTCACTGAAGATGATATTGGATTTACAATTGGTCCCCGCATCAATGCCGCTTCCCGTATGGATTCACCTGAGGATGCATTTTTAATGTTATCAACTAAAGATGAAAATGAAGCAGGGGCGTTGGTGTTACATCTTGAAAAACTGAACAATGAGCGAAAAGGAATCGTGGCTTCAATGACTAAAGAGGTGCACAGACGCATGTTAAGTATGTCAGAAATTCCTGAAGTTTTATTTATGGGGAATCCGCTTTGGCGACCGTCGCTTGTTGGGCTCGTAGCAAATAAACTTGCTGAAGAATACAACAAACCAGCGTTTGTATGGGGTAAAGATGGAAATGGGATCATCAAAGGTTCGTGTCGTTCAAATGGTAGCGTTAGTATAGTTGCACTCATGGACGAAGTGGCGCCGTTTCTTGAACACTATGGGGGACACCATATGTCGGGAGGTTTTGGTGTTAGTGATACACATATTCATACGCTTGGTGAGGCTCTTAATGTTGCATTTACTGCACTAGGCGAGAAGGCAATGGTACATCAAGATGTTGTAGTTGATGCAGAACTATCACTTTCAGATATTACCCATGGATTTCTTAAGGAGCAAAAAAGTATCGCCCCTTTTGGTATGAAAAACCCTAAGCCATTGTACCTGTTTGAAAATGTTTCCCCAAAGTCAGTTGCAGCGTTTGGGAAAGTAAAAGAGCATACAAAATTAATTTTTGATACTGACGGACAAGCGGGTGAGGCAATAGCTTTTTTTATGAAACCTGAGGACTTTAAAAAAGTACCGAAAGCAGGTGAACGGATTAATCTCTATGCACACGTAGAGCAATCATTTTTTATGGGACGGATGCAAACGCGTTTGCGAATTGTTGACATTTTATAGAAGTAAGCGATACTACCTTCCAAGATCAAAACAAAAAGGAGAAAATTATCCCAATCAGAGCTATAGAACTTAAGTACAGTGATAGGGGGAAGCCCTCCCTCAAAAGGTTGAGTACCCAAGTGGCCGATCGTTTCGTAGGACTGTTTGAGTTTGCAAAAACTAAGGCAGACATCTACAGAAAGCCAGACGGGTCGCTGTACATTAAGTTATCCAAAGGCAATCTTAAGATCACCCTTTGTGCAGATGGAAAGATTGTCATTGGTAAAGCACCACCGGTTGAAATCACTCCTTCCCTCAAAGATGTTCTTAAGCACATGTAATCACCTCGGCCGCCCCTAGAATACTGGGGCGGCCGAAATTTACTTTAATGGTATAGTATTCTCTAATTATGGAAAAAGTTACGGTATTTACTGATGGAGGTGCGCGCGGCAATCCAGGGCCCGCTGCAATTGGAGTATATATTCTTGATGCAAAGGGTGGAGTTGTTCGTGAACATGGTGAGTATATTGGAAATACAACAAACAACGTTGCAGAGTATCAAGCTATTGTCCGTGCACTTGAAATTTTAAGTACTATAGTTTCGGACACTAAGGGTGTTGATGTAACTTTAAAACTTGATAGTCAGCTGGTGCAACGACAGATGCTTGGAGAGTATAAAGTTAAAGATGCAACCTTAAAAACCTATTTTGATACAGCAAAGACACTTGTAACGGAGTACAATCGAGTTGATTTTATCCATGTCTCGCGAAATGAAAACAAAGAAGCAGACCGGTTGGTAAACGAAGCTCTTGACGCAATGTAGTTAGACTTGTACTCTATTTGCGCCGAGAATTTTATAGACGCTCGGTGAAACAAGCAAGTATGGGAGAGTCTTTTGAAAACACTACCGTTTGACCCGAGTTTTGCTGCAGGTCAAGTTTTGACTTGGAATTTGCCCTCACTGTCCACAATGACACAGGACAAGAAGGGTTTCTACTTCAGCTATTACATCAAAGGGACCGAGTCTGTCGCTGTTCCGATGATGGTATGTGGCAAGGTTCATCCTGCCGATTTTTGTAAAATCAAGCGATGGAAAGTTGAAGTGGTTTGTAGGCTTGGAGTAGAAACACTCAAACTCAGTCCGCTTACTAAGGGTCAGCGAGCGACGATGAATGGGTTTGCAGTTTCCGAAGAAGGCGGACTTCGTATTCTTCCCTTGTTGCGAACTCCTCAACAAACCATCGGGAAGCTCGGCATCCGCCAAGCGGTTGTACGAACAGAGGCCGAATCAGTCTTCGCGTGAAGTATATGGTGCGGGGGAATTCGCTCCCGCACCAGCCGCCGTTTATTTTTTAAACGAGCGGTTTTTTGTATCTGCACTTTCGCTGTATTGACGAAGAACACGTATACAGGTATCGTACGAGTAGGCCAGTTCCCCGAGTCCTGGCTTTTTATGTTTTCATTTTAATGATGACTCGGTAACAAGGAGATTCCTCATGAAACTTATCGGCACCACCAATGGTCGTCGGATCAGTGAGGCAAAACGGAATGCTGTGGATTCGAGGCGAAAACGCACCTGTCTGCAACACCCCCGTCATCCATGTTGACCATATTGCGTTCACGCGCGCTAGTGTGAAAACAATAGCGTGCAATGGTAGGGTTCCCTTATCATGAAAATGGCCCCGACATTACGTTCGGGGCCAACTTTATTAGGACTTTTGGAAATGAGTGCAATTCGAGACGTACAAATATAATGCGACGAGTCGTACGCGTAGTACGGTGAGGAGCATTTTATGCAGTACAACAAAGAAGTGTGCCATTTCCAAAAGTCCTAATTATTTCTGTTACACTTGTATTGATGCAGACAGTGCCTATCTACGGGGTCATTGTTGGTTTTACTCTAGGGATTTTCATACGCTCATTTTTTAGTATCGGTCTACCTTGGATACTGTGGATTTTTTGTATAGGTCTCGCACTTTGTTTGGTGTCTTTAAAGAAAAAAAATACACGTGCCGCTTCACTGCTCTTACTTTTATCACTGTGCCTTTGCTCCTTCTCTTTAGGGCTTCTTCGAATGGATAGAGAAGTACACTTTGAAGAAAATCCGCACTATCAATCACAGCTCGATACAGTTCTGTCAGAAGAGGGAATCATTGTTCGTGAACCCGATATTCGAGCCTCTTCCCAGCATCTCTATGTGAAAGTAAATAACGAACTTCTTTTGGTGACAACCGATAGATACGTTGACGTTTCATACGGAGACAAAGTTTCTTTTACAGGGAAGCTCGCAAAGCCCACTTCATTTGAAACTGATATTGGAAGAACCTTTAACTACCAAGGGTATCTTAATGCGCGCGGCGTACACTACGTAGTTTCTTTTGCAAAAGTTACGGTGATAGAACAAAATCAGGCGAGTGTTATTTTAAAAAATATTCTTGAATTTAAACATTTGTTCATGCGTAATATTGAGGCGGTGTTACCAGAACCGTACGCAGGACTTGGAGAAGGACTGCTTCTTGGAGTAAAACAAGCACTCGGAAAAGATATTGAAGCATCATTTAGAACAACTGGCATTATTCACATTGTGGTGCTCTCAGGGTACAACATCATGTTAGTAGTTTTGTTTGTAATGTATCTACTTGCTTTATTTTTACCTATGCGGTTACGTTTGGTATGTGGGGCACTTTCAATTTTGTTGTTTGCGATACTGGTTGGACTTTCTCCAACAGTTATGCGAGCAAGTGCGATGGCATTGTTACTATTGCTTTCTCAGGCGACTGAAAGAACGTATGTTGTTTTACGAGCATTAGTGCTTACCGGTTTTTTCATGCTCATTTTGAATCCGTACCTTCTGGTGTACGATGTTGGATTTCAGTTTTCGTTTATTGCAACCCTAGGTCTCATTCTCGTGTCACCACATCTTGCCTTCTATGTTAGGTTTATGCCCACATGGTTTAAGTTACGAGAGTTTCTCACTGCAACGTTAGCAACGCAGATTTTTATTACCCCAATCCTTTTGTATCAAATGGGGCAACTTTCAGTGGTTGCTGTATTTGTTAATCTCTTAGTATTACCAATGGTTCCCGTTGCAATGGTGCTTATCTTTATTACTGGGATGGTTGGCTTTATAAGCACCACACTCTCTTCGTTAGTTGGATATATGGCATACATGTCTTTGGCATACATCATTTTAATAGCAGAGGTCTTTGCAAAACTTCCGTTTGCAAGCTACGTTGTTCCGGCATTTCCATTTTACGTCGTTGTCATTGTGTATTTCCTGTATGCACTCATTCTGTGGAGATTGTATGTAAAAGCCTCGAGACCAGGCCGTCCGCTAATTTCAAAAAGTCATGACTGGACTGTCGTTGAAGAACAAACGCTTGTTCCCGTTACATTGAAATCGACTTTTAATGATACCCCAATTTTCTTCAGGTGAGGATATGTACGAAGAGCGTAACACATCATATACTTACAGGTAATGAAAAACATTAAAATATTTGAATCAATTGGGGCTGGATGGACATTATTCATGAAACGTCCGTGGTATTTGCTTGGACTGACATTAGCAACCTTCGGACTATTTGCAGCTGCAAGTGGTAGTGGGGCGTTAGTAACTGCACTTTCGTATATTGTATTTGGAGGTTATTTTGCACTCCTTTTCAAGCACTATAACGGCGGGACACTTATTTTTGACGATATATTTACCATTGATCAACGGTGGGTATACTTCGCTTTTTTAAGTGTCATCAAAGCACTCTTTATAATTTTAGGTACCCTTTGTTTCATTGTCCCTGGAATCTACCTGTGTATTCGTTGGATGTTTGCAGAGTTCTACGTGATAGACAAAGGAATGCGACCACTTGAAGCATTAAAGGCAAGTAGTGCACTTACAAATGGGTATAAATGGAAGTTATTTTTCTTCACGCTCGTGTCAGGGCTTCTCGTGCTCCTTGGGTTACTCTTCTTTATTATTGGAGCAGTAGTAATGCTTATTGTTACTTGGTTTGCATCAATTAAGATTTACAAGGAACTTCAAGCAGAAGCAAGTGCCCCAACAGCAGTTGTATAAAATAGTTTCCAACAAAAAAATGGCTCCAGCGGAGCCATTTTTTTTGTGTCCATCTGCAAATTTCGATAGGACCTGAAAAAAACGAGTGCAATTCGAGACGTGCAAGCAAAATAAGACGAGTCGTACGCATAGTACGGTGAGGAGTATTTTGTGCAGCACAACGAAGAAGTGTGCCGTTTTTGCAGGTTCCAATTTATACTCGACTTGCAACTACTTCCCAATTCAAGTTTTTGAAAAAAGCTTCAATGTATTCCTTCTTTTTACTTGGTGCATAATCAAGCATGTATGAGTGTTCCCACATATCAAGTGCAAGCACAATTTTTACATCAGGCAGTTGTCCAATGTGTTGCTCATCAACCCACGTCAGGACAAGTTGATTAGATTGTGAGTCACTGTAGAGCATTACCCACCCGATGCCTCGTGTAAGGGCGGTTGCTTTACATTGTGCTAAAAACAATTCGTATGAACCCCATTGTGTAGCAATCATGTCACTAAGTTTCCCTTGAGGTATCGCATGTGCACCACCTTCAAATTGAGCAAAATAGGCTTCATGATTTTTCATCCCCCCAAATTCAAATCCGAGTCGTCGTTGCACTTCAGCAAGTGCGTATGCATTTTTTTCACTATCTTCTTTCATCTCTACAATTTTTTCTTGGATCAAATTGACATGTTTTACATACCCGGCGTATAACCCAAGGTGTTCTTGTATTGTTTGTTCTGAAATTCCGTCAAGTGTTCCAATTTCAAATTTTTTTAGTTCGTACATACAGCAATGTTAGTTTGTAATAATAAATAGAGTGTATCATTAGTAGCATATGAAGGACAGTATTGTACGCATGCGGCTCATGGTTATTTTGGTACTCCTTGCCTGTGCCTCTATGGTATGGTTTTTACCCTATAGCCATGCTACTTTTCCACTTCTTGAATCAAAAACAAGTCCGTATCTCCAAGTTCATTTTCTTGATGTGGGACAGGGTGATGCAGCGTTAATTGAAACGCCTTCTGGGGTACAGGTGCTTGTTGATGGAGGAAAGGACGCAACGGTATTGCGAAGGCTCAGTTCGGAAATGAATTTTTTTGACAGAACCATCGATATTGTCGTCGGTACACATCCTGATAAAGACCATATTGGAGGATTGATTGATGTGCTTAAGCGGTATAAAGTTTTAAAAATTCTCACCACTGAAAATAAAGGAGATACAGCGACTTCAGAATCGTATACCAAACTTAAAACTAGAGAAGGGGCAGAGATTCTTATTGCTCGACGCGGACAAACACTCCATCTTGATGCCTCTACAACACTACAAATACTTTTTCCAGATTCAGACCCAACCAACATGGAAAGCAACACTTCATCTATTGTATTTCAGCTACTTTATGGAAGTAGTACGTTCATGTTTACGGGAGATTCGCCAAAAAGTATTGAGGAATATTTAGTCCTTACAGAAGGAGAAAGTCTAAAAAGTGACGTACTCAAACTTGGCCACCATGGTTCACGAACCTCAACTTCGGAACTCTATCTCGATGAAGTGCAACCCAAGTTTGCCATTGTTTCAGCAGGCAAAGATAATTCGTATGGTCACCCACATATAGAAGTAACTGATTTACTTTTTAATAAGCGAGTTCAAATACTAGAAACTGCAAAAGAGGGAACTATTACGATGCTGTCAGATGGAGAAACTGTTTGGCAGAAATGATTTGCTCAAAATATGTGCATTTATTAATCACTTTTGAACTATACTCTATTTTGACGATTCAACACATACAAAAAACCGGAGCATGTAGCTCCGATTTTTGTCTTCTAGTTTAGATAAGGGCAGCTTTTTTGAGTGTTGCGTATGCTCCGTTCTTTGCAATTGTTCGAAGTCCTTTTGTTGAAACTTTGATAGTAACGGTTGTATCGAGCTCTGCAACATAGATTCGTTTCTTGTGGAGGTTTACTTGTCGCTTTACTTTTCCGCACGGATTAAACTGTGTCGCACGAACGCGGTTACTGTATTTTCCACCGATTTGGGTCTTCTTGCCCGTAATTTCACATACTTTTGCCATATAGTTGTTTTTGAGTCCCGCTATACTAGCATTTATGCCCCATATTGCAAGCCCCTCTTAGAGTATGTGCAAAAATCCCACATACATCGTTGCGCTGCGTTCAGAAACATTCACCATATATTGAATATGTCTCACATTTCTTCATTTGCTCGCGTCGTCTCTGAACTTTTTGAACATACTCTAGGAATTTGGTGAATATTAAGATGGTGTATACTGATACCCATTATGGATATTACACAGATATTTGGGATTATTGCTTTGATTGTTTCTATTATTCTTCACGAAATGGCACATGGATACGCCGCTAATGCACTTGGTGACCCAACTGCACGACTTCAAGGGCGCCTATCACCAAATCCATTAGTACACATCGACCTCCTTGGATCTATTATTTTGCCGGCACTTTTGATCATTAGTAACGCGGGGATACTCTTTGGGTGGGCAAAACCGGTTCCGTACAACCCGTACAATCTTCGAAATCAAAAATGGGGAGAGGCTCTGGTTGCAATTGCAGGACCTGCAGTGAATGTATTTTTAGCAGTAATCTTTTCTGTCATTATCCGTTCTGCAGAAGTATTGAACCTTGGTACTTCGTTTGTACAGATGGCTTGGTATATTGTCTATATCAATATCCTTCTTGCGTTGTTTAACATGCTCCCTATCCCACCACTTGATGGATCAAAGATTTTAATGGCAGTACTGCCGTACAAGCTACAACAAAAATATAAAGAGTTTACAATGTGGATTGAACAATACGGCATATTCGCAATGTTCGCGTTTATCTTTATTTTCCTCCAAGTATTTGCAACTCCATTTTTCGGTTTTGTATCAAACGTTGTTTCTCTCCTGACGGGAATTAGTGGGTAGAAAAGCTTTGTGCATAAAGATGATTGTTACTTATCCACCATACGCACATTGTGTAGTCATTGAAGTACGATATTGTATTCATACGGAGGGCGCCCGTTAGGGCGTCCCTTTTTTGTTGTTAAAAGTTTTATCAAATAGAAAAAGTTTATATATTAAATATGAATACAGTTTTTACAAATCTAATTAATAAGCAGGCATTTATTGCTGTAGGGATGAGCATTGCAATTTTTGCCTCTTCTGTAGTATCGGCACACGCTGCAGATATACAGAGGCTAGCCAAAATGGAGAACCAACTTACTAATGCTTCAATGATAGTGTCTTCGTTGCTTTCTAAACTTGCTCCACAAGGTGAAGTTAAGGGTGTAACTACAGGCACCACAGCACAAGAATTACAGATACAAATTGCTGCTTTAAGAAATCAAATAAGCATACTTGGTGGTGCTCAAAAAATTGAAGTTCCTTCAGTGAAGAGTACGTCAGCAAGTAGTAGTGCAAATGGGTACCTGAAGCCACTTCGTCCTGAATGCCGACTTATGAGTTCAAAACTTACTAAAGAGAGTGTCAGTAAAGGTGCAGAACTAAGTGGTTCAAAAAGTAGTGATTGTAAAGGTAACGAACTTGCACGTCTTATGGCTTCACAAAAAGAAGTTGACGCTAAAATTGTTGAGTTGCAAGCTAAATCTGCACAAATCAAAGCACGGATAGCACAAATTAAGTCTACAGGATCAACAACTGTACCAGTTGCTACTACCGGACCAGTTTTTAAATCACTAGGAAACGAAGCAGTTGTGGTAACAAATAGCGCATCAACCGCGACAGATGATGCTGGACGGTTTACCGCAAAGTTTGAGATTACTGCAAATGATTCTGACGTATATGTACCGCAAACTACAATTGATGGCGGTATTGCTGGGGCTTCCGCAGTTTGGGGAGTTGGATACAGTATTTCTCAAGGAGATGGGAAAGAATCACGACCTGGTTCAAGAACAGCTACTTTAGATTCTACTGCAGATAAAAGTGGCAATTTCTTTGTTATCAACGAAGGTGAGACTGCATCCTTCACACTTACCGCAGTATTTGATCCAACTGTAGCGGGGATGTACCAGTTACAGTTAGGTGCACTTAATTGGGCAGCAACTCCAAGTACTGTAGGTTTAAAACAGGTTCAATTTAAACCTGCAGCAAATTTTGTAACAAACAAAATACAGATTTCTAACTAATTTTGTAATTAGTGTGTCTAAAAACACCCGTTTAGGGTGTTTTTGCGTATATTGTGACAATACTCAATATTAAGAACTAAAAAACAGGTAGAGAGACTTGCAGAAATCGTGCTTTGTAGTACAGTATGCGGGCTTTATGGTAACAATAAATCAATTAACAAAGACACCCCGACGTACAAAAGCGAACAAGTCTAAGACTGGTTCACTACAACTTGGTTTCAACTCAATTGAAAACAAGCCAAACAAATACAACTCGCCATTCAAGCGTGGGGTATGTACGAGAGTAACTACAAAGACTCCACGTAAGCCGAACTCAGCGATTCGAAAGATTGCGCGTGTTCGACTTTCAAACGGTCAGGAAATTACTGCATACATCCCAGGTATTGGTCACACACTACAAGAGCACTCTGTGGTCTTGGTGCGTGGTGGACAGGTAAAAGACATTGGTGTGCAATACACCATTGTTCGTGGAAAGTACGACTCAACAGGGGTAGATGCGCGACGACGGGGGAGATCTCGGTACGGAGCAAAGATGCCTAAAGCGAAATAATTCTTCTAAAATTGGCGGTTTGCTTTGTCGCACTACGAAAATTTCTGCTCTACGTACTACAACGTACGTGTCGCAAAAATTTCCTTGTGCTTCGCGCAACTCATCCAATTTAAAAAGAATTGTGAGCTTTAGATATACCAACCAGCAGATTACAAATAAATAGTCTATATTCGCTATAGATAACGGACGAGATGCAAGGGAAACCTTCGGCATCAAAATATGCGAAGAATGAAAGTGTGGAATGCCATATTTCTCATTCTTAATTATTACTCAAATTAAGAAACAATATTGTGAGACGACCAATTAAAAATCGAAACGTTGTGCAGCCTGACATCAGGTTTGCATCAACGGAAGTAGAAAAGCTCATCAACTATGTGATGATGCGAGGCCAAAAAGAAACAGCTCGAAAAATTGTATACGCAGCATTTGAAGAAATCAAAAATGCAAAAGAGGGAGGGGGAGACCCATTGGTAGTATTTGATACAGCACTTAAAAATGCAGGTCCACAGATGGAAGTACGTTCGCGGCGTGTAGGTGGAGCAAACTACCAAGTACCACGAGAAGTACGACCTGAACGACGTCATGCGTTGGCCCTCCGATGGATAATCACTGCAGCACGCGGTCAAAAAGGAGTTCCAATGTTCAAGGCACTTGCTAAAGAAATCATGATGGCAGCAAAAGAAGAAGGAAATGCGGTCAAGAAGAAGGAAGATACACACAAGATGGCTGAAGCTAACCGAGCTTTCGCCCACTTCGCTTGGTAGAAATTCCAGAATCGGCGCATCGCTTCGTTGTACTACAGAAATTTTTGTTCACCGTACTATTCGTACGGCTCACAAAAATTTCTTTGCACGCCTCGCCCTGCATCCAATTCTAAAATTCCAAAGAAAAAAGACCCGAAAGGGTCTTTTTTCTTATCTACTGAACGCACTATTCAAATTTGAGATCTACTGAACTTAGACTTAAAGATAATTACTCAGAATAATTTCTTGTTCTGAAAATTGGTATCGTATCTGCATTGATTACATCAGCTGCACCAGCGAACGAAGAGAGAATAATAGCCTTTACACCTTTAGTATTAGCTCCTTGCACATCCCATAGAGTGGCCTCATATGAAGATAAATCAAGAATCTTCGATGTAACAGTATTGGAAATAGAGACTGGAGTAATCCCTGTGAGCGTGTTCCCAGAACTGTATTCCTTTAGAGATACCATAACGGCACTCTTTCCTGCAATAGCACGAGCTGCTACTTGTGCTGTTTTTATGTCTACGTAGTTTGGATCATTAGTACCTACTTTTGCTCTGAAAAAACCAGCGTGCCAGTTTACCTTGTACTCAACTTCGATGATGTGGATACCTTTTTTAAGTTTAATTGGGTGTGATTTTAAATTTGTATCACGTCGGCTACTTTCAATGACTGTTTTTCCGTCAATTATAAATCGAACGGTATCCCACTGAGGGTCAGAAAAATCAAGATATACTGTTGTGTCCTTAGGGTACGAGAATGAACCTACCCAATATGCACCAAGTGTGTGTTCTTGAAATTGATCACTTATCCTGATACTGAATGAATCATTAGGATAAAAGAAAAATGGCTGGTCTACAACTTCTGATGCAGATACAACTTTAAAGCTTTTTGTATCAAAAAAATACGAGCGAAATTGATTTTTTGGGATCAGAGATTTATTACTTACAAGTTTATTCCCCCAAGCCGTGAGAGAACCCGTACTAACGTTAGGAGTTACCTTAACTTTAAATGAAAGACTAGCTGCCATACCATTACCGTCATGATGTGTTGCAACTATAGTATAGGTTCCAGGTGCACTATAGGTATGTCCTGAACCAGTGGCTGATGTCATTCCGTCGCCCCAATCTATCATTACAGGACTTGAATTTTCAGGATCTTTATCTTTTGTAACAAATTTCCAAGTAGTGTATTCACCAACAGTGACTGTTTTAGGTCCAATAATCTCTGTAACAGTATTCAAAGGTTTGCCATCTTCGTATTTCAGCAGATTCTTCAATTGTTCTTGTAGATCATATAGCTGTGCCAAGAGTTCTGTAATGATCTGTGAGTTAATTTCAGGCTGACTTGTTGTGCTTGGCATCTGTGCATTTGCTAAGCGTCCTTGAGTGCTTAAAAAGCAAGTCGATAGCAATAGTGACAATAAAAAGTATTTTTTGAGATGCATATGTAATTTTAATTTAATATAAAAATGATACCACAAGCATCTAAACCTCTGGGCAAAGCGAATGTTGGAGATGCGTCTATGGGTCTAATCTTACAACTCCCCTCAAATAGCTCCACCTAGGCAAAATGCGTCTGCTGCTAATAAATAGAAACGTGACTACATAGACCTTGCCTATGTACTGTCATGGGTACAACTTTGAAGAAATAGTACGATATATCGTACTATTTTCGGGGACTTGTTAAGTTTTTTACCTAAAAAATCTTAGGAGTACCCTAGCGAGAAGATTGTTTTTGAATTTCAGAACTTATTGCTTGACGGTTGATGTCTGTGGGTTTACATTATCAATGGGCACACTGCCATAACAATTTAGAAACGAGAGGTACTAAAATGTCGGGTATGAACAGAAGGTCGTTTAGTTTAGGTGCCGGAAGTTTGTGTGTACCATTTGTTCTTAAAGCTTCAACAAAAGTTGAGGTAGAGCTTTGTTTGTTGTTGGATTGTTCCTCAAGTATGTTTCAAAAATTTACCAATCATTTTTTGGTACAACTTCGAGGTCATGTTGAAGCCCTGGCGATGCCGGTTATACAAGAATCATGGTTGCCGTATCGACCCTTGGTATCTGTATTTGTTTGGGCTGACACCGTCCTCCCACTCTTTTCTATGCAGATGCTGAATGTTGATGACTTTATGTCTCTCGGTGAAGAACTCATCGCAAGCGCGCCAACTGAAACTTTTGGTGGTGGAAGGACTTTCCACAAAGAGGTACTTCGCTACTTTAGCAAAAAAGAAAAAACAACATTACGGCGAGTCTTAGATATCTCAACAGATGAAGGACCTGTTGCTGGTGATCAAAAACGATGTCGGGAATTGCGTGACACACTTTATTCCACAGGGACACAGGTGAATGTTCTTTCCATTGATGATGATGGTGCAAATACAAAAGCCTTAGAAAATTGCTTGGTTACACCAGACGGCTTTGTTCACCAAATTGGTGGATTCAGAGACTACAAAAAGGGTATCTCCAAGAAAATGGCGCTAGACCTGATGATGTGAAATATAAGACAGGCCGCACCCCACAGGTGCGGCTTCAATGTGTTAACCAAAAGAACAGATTTTTGAAGGGAAATATAGTTTTCTTTGAAATCCAAAATATAATATCTCTAATAATAGTCCTGCAAAGGATAAGTAGACGGGTCTTTTTGAGTAAATTTTCTTTAAAAAAATTGAAAATACCCATATATTTGAGCATAAAGTTGAAAAATGCGTGACAAAATAGGTTTTCTATGGTATAGTAGTAAAATTATTATTCAAGTAATTACCATGGTTTTAACAATTAAACGAGTGTCAGTTGTTGCGATAGTAAGTACTGTATGTTTATTCTTTTTTGCTTCGTATGCGTTTGCAAATCACGCATGGGGAAATTATCACTGGGCTCGCACTACACCAACGTTTACCATTCAAGTGAAAAATAGTATGTCCTATCAATGGCAGTCTTCTATGAAGGCCGCTGTGGTTGATTGGAACAAATCGCCAGTAGTTGATTTTGCGTTAAAAGCACAAAAGCGTTCACGAAGTTGTCTTGGTGTTAATGGAATGGTTGAGGTTTGTAATGATGCCTATGGGTCAAACGGCTGGCTTGGTATAGCAGAAATATGGGTAAGTGGTGATCATATAACAAAAGGTACCGTAAAGCTTAATGATACTTATTACAATACCTCAACATACAACACCGTTGCGTGGCGGAAGGCTGTAGTGTGTCAAGAAATTGGTCACACTCTTGGTTTAGGTCACAATGATGAGGACTTCAATACTACAAAGGGTACTTGTATGGATTACTCATACAATCCTGTTCCGAATCAGCGTCCTGATGCCCATGATTATGAGCAGCTTGCAGCAATCTACGCACACCTAGATACGTTTGATTCATATACAAAAACAGCTGCGTTATCAAGTAACAGTGGAGCAAAAACCCTGTCGGAAAGTGTTGAAAAAGAAACTGGTCACAGTAAACCATCAACATGGGGCGAAGTAGTGAAACGTGATGCAAAAAATAATCCGTCACTCTATGCACGAAAAGCTGTTTCAGGTGAAATGGTATTTACACACGTAACCTGGATTCCTGAGTACGATGGTCATGATGATCATACTCATGAACCTGTAGAATAAATAAGTGAAATAAACAGATACTTGGAAAAGTAGTCTGTATCTAAAAAACAAACTAGTACGATATATCGTACTAGTTTGTTTTTTGTTTTTTAAGGCTCGGACGACGGCCGAATTTTGAAGCTAGTTTTATGAGGCCAAAGAGTATGAGAAGTAAAAGGCCAAGTTGTATAAAAATGGGATGCGCCAGGATAAATGAGAGTGTAGCGAGGATAAAGGTGTAGAGCTTTGTTGCGATACTTCCTATGAAAGTAAAAAGCTTGTCAAAGAAACCTTCACCTTCAATTTTAGGAATAGTCACTGAAGAATTCCTGGTGTCCTTTGTGTCAGTTCGCGTGATTGCACCAAAGCCATCATTGTTTACTTCAATTTTTGTTGAAGAGGCAAGAGATGCTTCAATTTTTGCATTTCGATTTTCTCGATACGTATCAAGATTCGTTTTTGTTTCTGTAATGTAGTTGGTTACGGTTCCAAGTGCCGTCTCTGCTGGGCTTGGTGCAAGATACTGTTCAAGACCTTGGGGGGAGTTTGATGAGCTGGTATTTAAGCGATTGTTTAGACCTGAACGTGTGGCCGTATTGTCGGAAGTATCAGTACTTTCCGCTGAGGAATTTAAATTACCTTCATTTTCATTTGAACTATTACTTGTGCTCTGTGGTTGGATAACTTTTTGTTTAACTAGTGGATTAGTGCCATCCTTTTTTTCTTGTATATCAGTGATAGTATCCCCATCATCATCACTATCAGTTTCATTACCAATATTGTCACCATCAGTATCGTAGTCAACAAAAACAGTATCTTCTGCAAGTGACGATGTCACCGTTACCTCTTGTGTTGTAGATCCAACTTTAGAAAGTTCAATTCGTGAGAGTGTTGCTTTTAAGCTATGTGTACCATAGCTTGGTGTCCAATCTGCCCAACTTTCAATAATACGTCCATCAAGTGCAGTAACTGACCTCCGTTCAATTCGTTTATCGCCATCAAAAAACTCAACTGTGCCCGTTAAGTCACTTTCCGTGTAGTTTCGAATTGCCACATACATACGTACGGTTTCATCTGCAAATATTTTTTCTTTGCCATACCAAAGCCCTTGTACAATTCCCGCATTAGGTTCAACAGCATACGTAAAATCAGTACTACAAAATACTATAAATAAAAATATCAGTAGAAACGAATGTTGCTTCATTGCGTACTTATTATATAGATAAAAAACATGAATGTGTTGAAGGTGTTGGGTATCTTAATAGACCGGTGCACTTGAGCTCTGTTACAGGAGGGAAAGTGCACCGGTCACTTTTTGTACATACTTAACTTATATAGGTACAGATTCGAACTATTTGTTATCCACAAGAGATGAAATTTAAATGCAAGTTGAGGTATATGATGTCTGTATAGGAGGGGGTATCCGGCTAAGCTGGTTATCCCCGTTTTTAGTTAGAAAATTATCAATACAATTACATATCACCATGTTGAAAACAATCTCATTTTTATATACAAAAGTACTCACACTTTCAATAATTACAGTCCTGCTATTTGGAAATACTATTTCAAATGCAGAGGCATCAGTGGCACGTGACATTTCGGTTGCTGGCCTTGAACAAATTGCAAAACAGATTGTAGAACTAAAGGCACTCATTGCGCAACTTCAGGGTGTCCCCCAGGTTCTTGGGACACAAACTGTAGCAACTGTAGCTGAATTTGATGCAGCTCTAAAAAAGGCAGTGTCAGGAGATATTATTGCACTTTCTCCGGGTACATATGACCTCGATGCTCTGGGAGAAAGATATTCTGTTACCAACCGAGTTTTCTCTGCGACGAATCCAGTAATCATTCGTTCAGCGGTTGCGAGCAATCCAGCTGTAATTCTTACAAAGAATTTTCAGGTCACGGGTAGTACAGGACTTCGTATTGAAAATGTAAAAATCACCGACAATGAGGTGGGACGTGGATATGGTAGCCCGATGGTGACTATACGAAATAGTAAAAATATTACTTTTTCCGGTACGGTATTTCGTGGACATGTACTCAAATCAACAGAAGGAGTACTGGCTTCAGAAACAACGAGTCGTGATGTGCCAATTTCAAACTATCCCTATGGTGGAGGAGTACATGTATTTGATTCATCATATGTAACATTTGACACTGTTGATATGGCTGATTACATCATTAATCTAGTTTCTTCAGAGTCTGATCACGTAACTCTTAAGAACTCTCATATTCACCACGTCCGTTCAGATTTTATGAGGATTGTGGGTAGTCAAGACGTGTTGATTGATAACAATCAATTTAATACACCTATGGGGGTTCATCGAAGTCAATTAAAGGCGGGAGCAACTGACGGTGATCATGTAGATGGTATTCAATACTATATTGCTGGTACTGACGAAAGTATTGAGCGAGTTGTAATGAGTAATAACGTATTCCTTGAAGCGGGTGCGAGTCATATGCAAAATATGTTTGGTCGTGGAAATGCTGGTCAAGCAGGCGATTTTGTTAGAGATTTCCAGTACTTTAACAACGTTGTGTATTCAACCAATCCGAAAGGTATTTCAATTGGTGATATGCAAAATGCTAAAGTGCACCATAACACATTCATTTATTCAGGAGGATATGAAAACATAAGTACTAATAATCTTATTGCCGCTCCATCAATTGGTCTTAATGAAATTGAAAATAATGGTACAGCTAATAAGCCAGAACTAGCACTTAAAAATATTGAAGTTCATGACAATATAATTGGGTACACAAATGCCTTTACAAAAGAGAACGGTGTATCAATTAGTGACGAATCTCAAACGCTTAAAGGTGCAGCAAAAACTGCCTTCATGACAGCCAGAAATATTGTCATGAACAACAATGTCATGATGAGTATAGCTGCGAGTGATTCTGACTCATTTAGTAAGCTCCTTAAAAATTGGAATGCGGGCATGGTTGCCAACGTTACTGACCTTGAACTCAATGAAGCTGGAAAAGTTTTTGCAAAAGGCGCAGGAAGTCCGTTTAGCTACAATTCTGCAAGTGCACCAAAACGACCACTTCTCTCAAATACAGGTTTAAGCAACTGGCCTCCTCGAGCTATTTCGATTGAAGGTAAGTATCCTAATTATAAAGACACTGCGTTATATGGAGCTACTCCAACACCTGGTGCAACAACCGGTGGTGGAACAACAGGCGGCGAAGTGCCAACTGCTTTAATCAAACTCGGCGATACTATTACTGCTATCAGTGAAGTTAATGTACGTAGTTCATATGGACTTACTGCAAGCATCCTTGGTTCTCAACCTTTAGGAAGTACTGGTACCGTGATCAGTTCTGTTTCACAGACAGCAAGTGGTTACACGTGGGTGCAGGTTAATTTTGCAAATGGAACAGATGGTTGGGTAGTTACTACACGTATAAGTAAAACAAGCACAACTGGAGGAACAGTCACCGATACAGACAAAGATACTGTTGCAGATTCTATAGATAATTGTGTGCTTGTAAGCAATAGCAATCAACTTGATACCGATGGTGACAAGATTGGAAATGTTTGTGATGCAACTCCAAATGGTACGGTCACGCTTCCCCCAAGTGCAAATCCAAGTAATTTGCTCAGTGCATCGAAAATAATTGCATCATCAAATAACTTCGAAAAAGATCATATAACTGATAATTTATTTGACGGATGTACAGCTGTGACGCTTGGATGTTCAGCGGGTTCAGAAGTAAGTGAAACCTTTTGGGTAGAGTTTGACCTTGGTGCAAATTATGATCTTACCTCTACTCGAATTTTTGGCGACACCAACGGTACTTGGCACTCGAAGACTTGGAGTTTTGAATCTAAATCAACCGCTGGGGCTGCATATGGAAAAATATTTACTGCTTCTAATGCATATGGCATGGCGTGGTTTGAGCGCTCAATTAAAACTACCGGACGGTATGTGAAAGTGACTGTACAAGGTACCTCAGGGTCAGCGAGGGTTCAAGCAATGGAATTAGAGCTTTTGGGCAAATTAACATCATCAGTTGTACCAAGCCCAACAGCCGATACCGATGCTGATGGAGTGCTTGATACTAATGACAACTGTCCAACAGTGCGGAATGTAGGACAATGGGATAAGGACAAAGATGGTATTGGTAACGTATGTGACCCTGATTATCGTACTGTCGCTACGACAACCCCGCCTGTGGTAACTGCACCGAAAGATACAGATGGGGACTCTATTGCCGATGCAACAGATAATTGTGTAATTGTAAGTAACGTAACACAAGCAGATACTGATAAAGATGGTATCGGAAATGCGTGTGATGCTACACCAAACGGAACACCAGTACCAGTTCCAGATGGAGGAGCCGTAATCGGAGGTAGTATTACTGGTCTTAAAACCAATCCAAAAGTACTTTTCGTTGGTAATTCATATACCTACGCAGCTCCTGGAGGAATCCGTGAAAACAGTGCTTCAGGTTTGTTTATGCGCATGCTAAAGCAGAAGGCATCTGGTGCAACTCATGATTTGTCTGTAATCGGAGGGTCAGTTATGAGTGAGTTGTGGAATTGGGCAGGTAAACCTGAACAATATAATCCAAAAACACGACTTGCCTCTGGTGACTATGATCTTTTAGTACTACAAAGTGGAGATGATATTCTGCAAAGTACGGTACCTGGTAGTTATGAAATTCACACTGATCTCTTCGCTAATTTAGCAAAAGCAAATGGCACAGATGTCATGTTATACGGAGTATGGGCACCTGATCAGCTTATCAGTATCAGCAAAGGAGACACTGTTGCAGCTGCTTTAGATGCAGGATATGAAAAAACAGCAATCCGTAATAATACAGGTTATGCAGCTGCGGGTATGGCATATACTCAGGCTCATAAGAAGTTCACTGAACTCTATGGAAAAGGTGATGATGGGCAAACTGCTGAAACAATGCTTACGTACGATAGTGTTCATGCAGCTCCACCTGCTGCATACCTTGCAGCAAATATGATGTATCTTGCAGCTTTTGGAGTAAATCCACCAACACCAAGTGAGTTTTTGCCTGCTGGGGTGACGCTTACTGATGCAAAAATACTTCAAGGGATTGCGATTGAGGCACATAAGTCGCACAATACCCAAACAAATAGTAGTTGGTATAAATAGTTAGTTCAAGTACTGTAGAAAATTAATACCGCACTTACGTGCGGTATTAATTTTTTTAAAATATTAAAATGATATAGTTTACTTATCCACACATGCCACAGTTATAAATTATTGGTAGGGTATATGATTTGAAGATAGGAGGGATATCAGGCACAGCCTGCTATCCCTGTTTTTAGAATATTTATATTATTAATATGTCACATATCATTATGTCAAAATCAATTCCGTTTTTTCATACAAAAGTAGTTATATTGTTGGCAGTTGCCATCTTTTTATTTGGAGGTATTACTGTAAAAGCAGCAACTGTACAAGATTCCGCAACTGTAAATTTAGAATCTCTTATAAAACAAATTAATGATTTAACTGCGCTTATTGCACAACTACAAGGTGTACAAACAGGAACGACTCCAACCACTGGTGGAATAAATTTGTCGTCACCAAAACTTGGAGATACGGTGATAGCTATACAAGATGTAAATGTACGTAATTCATTTGGTCTTTCAGGAACACTTGTTGGAACACAGCTACTTAGAAGTACGGGCGTGGTAATAGGTTCAAATCCACAGACAGCCAGCGGTTTTACTTGGGTACAAGTAAATTTTGCTACAGGTGCTGATGGATGGGCAGTAACACATCGATTGAAAGTAACCGGCTCAAGCGTCGTCACTATTGTTGATACAGACAGAGACACTGTTGCTGATGCAATCGATAACTGTAAACTTGTAAGTAATACAGACCAACTTGATACAGACAGAGATGGTGTTGGTAATGTATGTGACACTACCCCAAGCGGAACTCCAGTACCAAGTCCAACAGCCGATACAGATGGTGACGGTGTAGTTGATGTAAAAGACAATTGTCCAAAAGTGAGAAACGCAGGACAATGGGATAAAGACAAAGATGGTATTGGTAACGTTTGTGATACTGATTACCGGCCTTTACCTACAGGGACAACAACTCCACCGATAGGTACTGTGCCTAAAGATACAGATGGTGACAAGGTGGCCGATACAGTAGATAACTGCCCAGCTATAAGTAATGCAACGCAGACAGATACGGATAAAGATGGTTTGGGAAATGTCTGTGATTCAACACCAAACGGAACTCCAACGCCTACACCAACCCCAGGTGGCGGTGGAACTGTTGGCAGTGGCAGTATTTCTGGAATCAAATCCAATCCAAAAGTTCTCTTTGTGGGGAATTCGTATACAACTGCTGCTGTAAGTAGAGAAAGAGCTGATAGTGCTTCAGGTATATTTATGCGAATGCTTCAACGTAACAGTGCTGGGGCAAGTAGTGCTTATGGAGTCATAGGAGGATCAGTAATGAGTGAACTATGGAATTGGGCAGGTAAGCCAGCAGCTATGGATCCAAAAAATCTTCTGAGGACAGGAGATTACGATTTGGTCGTGTTGCAAAGTGGCGACGGTCTACTAACTAGTGGTAGCCAAGCTGATTATGAAAAGTATACCGATTTATTTGCAACACTTGCAAAAGAAAACGGCACTGACGTAATGCTCTACGGTATTTGGGCTCCTGATAATATGATTAGTATTAGTAAGGGAGAAACAGTTGCTTCTAATGCCCATACATTTTATACAGCAACAGCGAAAAGAAATACTGCAGGCTATGCAGCCTCTGGTATGGCATATACTGAAGCCTATAAAAAATTCACCGAACTCTATGGAAACGGAGATGATGGACAAACTGCAGAAAATATGTTGACATCCGATTTTGTTCACCCAAATCCACCCGCTGCATACCTAGCTGCAAACATGTTGTACTTAGGAGCGTTTGGGGTAAATCCACCTACACCAAGTGAATTTTTGCCAACGGGAGTATCACTTAGTGATGCAAAAATCTTGCAAACAATAGCAATTACAGCACATAAAGCACATAGTATTGGCGTACCAAACGCATGGTATAAATAGAGATAGTTTTAGAGCAATTGTTCATTCTTGTATCATTAAATAATTTAGTTTCATCGTACCAATATATGTCTAAAACATTGTTCGCATTCAGTTATAAAAAAGCTGTTACTTTTTCTTTAGTTATTATGCTTTTACTTGGAGGTGTTGTCTTGCCTCTACAGGCTACAGCTGCTGTGCAGTATTCTATTGCAGATATTGAATCTGTTGTACAAAAAATTTCAGAATTGACTGTGCTTCTTAGACAGCAACAAGCTTCAGAGCAAGTACTCGGTGTAGAAGCATCAACAGAGAGTGGTACTTCAACAGTGCCTATTGATTCAGATGGTGATGGAGTTGTAGATATAGAAGATAACTGTCCAGCACTGAGTAATGCAAATCAAATTGATTCAGATAGTGATGGTCAAGGCGACGTCTGTGATGCAACACCGAGAGGTCAAACTATCGTCGTACCAGGCGGTAATGGTGACATTCTTGGATTGAAATCAAATCCGAAAATACTTTTTGTTGGTAATTCATACACCTATGCTGCACCAGGAGGTGTTCGTACTGAAAGTCCATACGGCATGTTTATGCGTATGACAAAGATAAAGGCAACAGGTGCCACTTTTACACTTTCTGTTATTGGTAGTTCTGTTATGAGCGAGTTATGGAACTGGACAGGTAAGCCAGTTAAGACTGATCCAAAAACACTTCTTAAGACTCGTACCTACGACTTACTCGTCCTCCAAAGTGGTGATGGTTTCTTAACTAAGACTGTCCCTGGTAGTTATGAAATTCACGCTGATCTATTTGCAAATCTCGCTAAAGAAAATGGAACTGACACGATGCTCTATGGTGTATGGGCATCTGATCAGAAAATCAGCATTAGTAAAGGTGAAACAGTAGCTTCAGCTGCAGACATAATGTACAAGCAAACAGCTGTCCGTAACAATATAGGGTATGCAGCTGCGGGTATGGCATACACACAAGCTCATAAGAAATTCTCTGAACTCTATGGAAATGGAGATGACGGACTAATAGCAGAAACAATGTTGACGTATGATAGTGTGCATGCTGCACCACCTGCTGCTTACCTCGCTTCAAACATGATGTACTTAGGAGCGTTTGGGGTACATCCACCTACACCAAGTGAATTTTTGCCAGCGGGAGTATCACTTAGTGATGCACAAATTCTCCAGGATATTGCAATTACTGCACATAACACCCACAGTACACAGGTAACTGATGCGTGGTATAAATAAATTTTTAAAGTATGAAAAACCACCCACATCCGGGTGGTTTTTTATTGTGTAACTAAAACATATCATTGCCCTTACATTCTGCTTCAAAATACTGTACGCTAGTGATTCTATAGATTTCATATGTCAAAAGCAGCAGGATTAATTACGTTTAAAGAGGTGTCGTTTGAATATGACCCAACTCGGCCCATCTTAAAAGAGGTTACCTTTGGCGTGCGACGTGGTGCTAAGTTTGCGCTCATGGGTCAAAATGGTGCAGGAAAGAGTACCATCTTTGGACTTATTACCAAAAAACATTCTCCTGATAGTGGGGATATTAATATCGAACCACGAACTTCAATCGCCATTTCACGACAAGTAATTCCACGTGCCGAACTTGAACTTACCATGCGGGATTTTTTCTTAAAATGTTTTTCTGAGAAAATATACGACATTGATCCGCGCATTGATGATGTGTTAGAAATTGTTAACCTCGTATTGCCAAAGGAAGCAGACAAAGACGTGTTTAAAGATAGAATTGTTAAATCATTTTCTGGAGGGCAGCAGGCACGTCTGCTTTTAGCCTCTGCACTTATTCAAAATCCTGACATCTTGTTGCTTGATGAACCAACAAACAATCTTGATGTAGAGGGAATCGCACACCTGACAGAATACCTTCGAACGTACAATAAAACCGTCATTGTTATTTCTCACGATGCTGAGTTCCTTAATGCATTTACCTCAGGAGTTTTGTATCTTGATGTGCATACGCACATTGTTGAACAGTATGATGGTAACTATCACGATGTGCTAAAGGATATTACCGCGCGGGTTGAACGGGAAAACCGAAAGAATGCACTCTTAGCAAAAGAGATTCAAGAAAACAAAGACAAGATTAACTACTTCGCAAACAAAGGAGGAAAGATGCGTTTGGTTGCACAGAAGCTCCGTACAGAAGTAGAGGAGTATGAAGAAAATAAAGTAGACGTACGAAAAGAGGATAAAGCTATCCGTCCCTTTACCATTGAGGCTCAAAAAGATTTACCGATTGAGATTCTTAAAATCACTTCATTTAAAGTAATTAAAAATCACGAACCAAAGGAGGTCGCCTGCGATATCTCACTTAAGCGTACTAACCACTTACAACTAATAGGTCCAAACGGTATTGGAAAAACAACACTGCTTGAAGCGCTCGCCTCGGGTCACGCTAAAGGGGAACATGTGGCAAAGGGAGTTAAAATTGGCTACTACCGACAAGACTTTGGAACACTTGATTTCAATCAAACGGTGTACGAGTGTTTAATCAATGCAATGGACAAGAAAGTTGATCAAGACTTGAGAGCCTGTGCCGCAGGGTTCTTGCTCAATAGTGACGTACTAAAATCAAAAATCGGTTCACTTTCTGAAGGTCAGAAAGGACTGGTTGCTTTTGCGCAGTTGTCACTTTTGAAACCAGGACTACTCATTCTTGACGAACCAACAAACCACATCAACTTCCGGCACGTTCCTATTATTGCTGCAGCCTTAGACAAATACGAAGGTGCAATGATTCTCGTGTCCCACGTTCCTGAGTTTGTGGAGCAAATTAGAATTGATGAAGTGTTAGATTTGGCAAAGTCGCGGAAAGCATAAACGCTTCAAGCAAGCTTAAGGCACATCCTTTACATATGAAATAGTCACATATTCAGTGCTCTATTTTTTGAATTGAATGTTAAAATAATTGTATTAGTCAGATAAGACAACATACGTATGAAAGGAATGGATAAACGAAAAGAAAAAAAGAAACCAAAAAAAGATAAGATTGTGAAATAAAAAAGGCCCGAGGTTCGCCTCGGGCCTTTTTTGTTTGAGGATTATAAAGTAATAAACACTAAACTAGTTCTTGACCGTGTTGCATCGGTGCCGAGTCCATCATGCATAAGGACATGAGTCGAAGTTGTCCCAAACGAGATTGATGAAGTTCCGGATTGTAGCGGAGTTATGTGTAGAGTTGCAACAATTCCTGAGGTCAATGTAAAAGGGGTGATGGTGCCACATTGCAATTGTGCAGTTCCCGAAGCGTTATTGATACGGTTAGTTAGTATAAAACGTTCTTCACACAAAGTTCCTGTTGGAGTGATGTCGTGAATAAAAAGTGCCTCTTTGTCATAGATGATCTCAAACTCAATAGCATTAAGTGGGGTACTACTTGCATTGATGATGTGAACCTGCACCTCTGCTTTTTCTCCAACCTGGGTGACTTTTATCTGATTGAGGTGCATATCAACATTTTGTGCAAGTTGTTCAAAAGCCTGAAGTATTGGTACTAAAAAGAGGAAAAAGACTGATAACAGCAAAGCGGTAATATTAAAGCCGTACCAAAATCCATATCTGCGCTGACTTTTCATATGCGTATTTGTGTAAGCAGTTTTACTCCTCTTGCGTACCACTGTCAACTTTACGATCGAGCCTTGTTGCGGTGTAGCTTTGCACAAACAAAATCCTACAAGCAGATTTTGCTTGTAGGAAGGGGTTTGGTTTATTTTTTTGGTTGCCCGGGGTTTGCACCCCGGGCAGGCTTAGTTCAGGGAACTGAAACTGTTCCGGCCACAACTGCCGCGGCTGCTTTCTCCACGGCGCAAGGCTTTCCGTAGAGGTCCTTGCGGAGGCGCCCACACAGCACCCCCTTGAGCACCGCGTCGGCAGCAACGTACGCCTGCAGGTCGTCGACCTGCGCCGCCAAAGCTGCATCGTTCTGATTGTTGGTTTCAAGACCAACCTGCAGTCTGGAAACCTTATCAGACTTGTCGACCAAAGACGCAACAGTGTCACTTTGCCAGTCGAGCTGGGCCTGCATTTCTTCGATTGCTGCTCCCTGGTCATCGAGTTGCTCTTGCTGATCCGCATCAGCAAGAGCTTGGGCAGCCACCACCTTCTGCAAACTCAAGCTGAGGTGCGCGATGCGAGCATTTGCCACATCGAGTTCAGCCATGATTGCGGCATTGGGCTCCTCAATTGCCGTGGCAATCAAGGCCAAAGCATTGTCGTAAGAAGCCTTAACCCTTGCAGCGGTTGCAGTTGCTGCGGCAAGGTTTGCCGCAGCGGCGTCATAGGCTGGCTTCTTGGAATCAACAACGGCTTTCGCCGCCGTCAATTCCGTTTCAGCCGCAGTGATGGCATTCGCCACATTGACACCGTTGGCCTTTGCGACCGCCAGAGCTTCAAGGGCGACCGCAAGGCGTTCGATGTCGGCAACTGCTATCCTGACAGCAGGAGTGGACATCTCATCCACCGCCGAATCGTAGGCGGTTTGGGCCAAAAGAACGTCTGCATCAGCTTTCGCTTTTGCAGCCAATCCGAGGCCGGCTTCCTCGAAGGCGCGGGTGATCTCGTCGACGGTCACCGAAACCTGTGCCATCACGGCAGAAGACGACAGTGTCAGTACCAGCAAAGTGGTGGCAAGTATTTTCGGAAGAACAGAAAGGGAACGGCGCATAGTATCATCCTCCATTAGGGTTGCGCGTGGCAGGGAATAATTCCTTTTGCCTACCTATCAATAATGACACATCTCTAAAGAAAAGTCAAAAGTCTATGGAATGCAGTGTATTGAGATTAAACATGAAGAGACAAGGTTTTTTCATGTGTAATCTTGATTGAAATATAGTTTTGCTTGTTGCCCTTTGTAGGTAAATACCGTATAGTATCGCCACTAAAAGGTCGCGCAACGGCTTTTTTCATTTTCTCCATACTCGCATAATTCTTGTGTGTTGAAAAAATAGGGGAGATTTCATTTATTATTTTATTTAAGCATCATATATAGGTATGGCACGAGCATTTCCATTAGAAAAACTACGTAACTTCGGTATCGTCGCACACGTGGACGCAGGGAAGACGACAACGTCTGAACGCGTACTCTTTTATACAGGAATGAGTCACAAGATTGGTGAGGTGCACGATGGTGCAACCGTAACTGACTGGATGGAACAAGAGCGAGAGCGAGGTATTACTATTACCGCAGCAGCAATTTCTTGTAACTGGACTCCGTCATTAATTGCAGACCGAAACAACGATGCACTTAAGTACTCTTTTAACATCATTGATACTCCAGGTCACATTGACTTTACTGCTGAAGTAAAACGTTCTATGCGTGTACTTGATGGTGCGATTGTGGTGTTCGATGGAGTAGCGGGTGTTGAACCACAAAGTGAAACTAACTGGCGTTACGCTGACGAGGCTGGGGTACCCCGAATTTGTTACATCAACAAGATGGACCGAACCGGTGCTGACTTTGAACGTTCATACGCAACAATCTTAAGTCGCCTCTCTCCAAAGGCAGTTCGATACCAACTTCCATGGGGTTCTGAAGAAAACCTTAAGGGGGTTATTGATCTCCTTAAAATGAAGGCCTATACCTTCGAAGGAGAAATGGGAATGAATGTAAAAGAACATGAAATCCCAGAAGAGATGCAAGCTGAAGCAGAAAAGTATCATGGAGAACTTGTTGAACGAATTGTTGAAAATGATGATGCTCAAATGACTGCATACCTAGAAGGAGTTGTGCCAAGTTATGAAGAGCTCCAAGCGACACTACGGAAGGCAGTTATTGGGAATAAAATCTTCCCCGTAATGACAGGTTCATCACTAAAGAACGTTGGTGTACAACGAGTGCTTGATGCAGTAGTTGATTACCTTCCTTCTCCAGTTGATTTGCCTCCTGTTAAAGGAACAAATCCTAAAAATGACGAAGAAGTAGAACGAAGTGCAACTGACGAAGAACCATTTTGTGCACTTGCATTTAAATTGCAAACTGACCCATTTGTTGGACAGTTGACCTTCTTCCGGGTGTACTCGGGAGTGGTAAAGTCGGGAAGTTACATCTATAACGCAAACACGGGAGAAAAGGAGCGACTCGGGCGTATTGTGCGACTCCAGGCTGATAAGCGAACAGAAGTTGAAGAAGTGTATGCGGGAGAAATTGCCGCAGGAGTAGGACTTAAAGAAGTAAAAACATCACACACACTCTGTGACGAAGATAAGCCAATTGTGCTCGAGCAGATTGTATTCCCTGAGCCGGTAGTTGCACTTCGAATCGAACCGAAAACAAAAGGTGACCAAGAGCGAATGGGGATGGCACTTAAAAAGCTTTCTGATGAAGATCCAACTTTCAAGGTAACAACTGACGATGAGACAATGGAGACTATTATTGCAGGTATGGGAGAACTACACCTTGAGATTCTCGTAGACCGAATGAAGCGGGAGTTTAACGTTGAGGCAAACGTTGGTAAGCCACAAGTAGCATACCGAGAAACAATTCAACGTGAGGCTGAGGCAGACTACAAATACGTGAAGCAGTCAGGAGGACGAGGACAGTATGGTCACGTAAAGATTCGTATCCGTCCTATGGTTGCACTTGAAGAAGGGAAAGAACCTGCAAAGAACGTCACCCGAGAAGACCATTACGAATTCATTAACGCAATTAAGGGAGGGGTGATTCCAAACGAATACATTCCTGCAGTAATGAAAGGAGCAAAAGAAGCGATGGCACGAGGGTTCGTTGCTGGATACAAAATGGAAGATGTGTCGGTTGAGCTCTATGACGGAAGTTTCCACGATGTGGACTCATCTGAAATTGCGTTTAGACTTGCGGCAATTAATGCCTTTAAAGAGGCAGCAAAGAAAGCAGGTGCCGTGTTGCTTGAACCAATCATGCGGGTAGAAGTTACTACTCCTGAGAAATTCATGGGAGACGTGAACGGAAACATTTCTTCAAAACGAGGACTCGTAGAAGGAATGGATGACCGAGACATGGTAAAAGTGATTCGTGCAAAAGTTCCCCTTTCAGAAATGTTCGGATACACAACCACCCTTCGATCAATGACCGAAGGACGCGCAAGTATGACCATGGAATTTGACCACTACGACGTAGTACCACCAAACATCGCCATGGAAATTAAAAAAGAACGGGGCGTCAAAGATACTGAAACAGAGGCATAATATATAAAAAGAGAGTACCGATTAGGTACTCTCTTTTTATATATTATGCCTCGCAGTATCTTTGACGGACCTTGTCAGATATTTTTATGGCCTTCCCCAGGCCTTAAAAATATCGACAAGGTGTACTGCTCCTGTAAGGAGTCAAGGAAGTCAAATGCACAACAAACTCAATCAGTAGATAAACCTGAATAGCTCCCGTAGGGAGGGAAAGAAATTGGAGAAAAATAGAGAAACAAAAAACATCCAAAAAATATTTTACTCACCTAATGGTATACTATATTATTAAAAATTGATTAATTCATATGAAACTGACACTAATTATATTAGGCATATTTATTACTTTAGGATTAGTTGCTGTCTCTGGGCTTCAATCTCCTATTGATACATACATGTTTGCAGTGATTATCACTTCTATAATAATTCCTCTCGTGATTGTAATTTTTCTATTACGTATTCCTGTTTCAACTCCAATATGGAAAAGAATCACAAGCTGGGCTTGCGTTATTGTTATGATTGTAGGTTTTTATAGTTTTACCTATATAAAAGCAGTTGAAGCTCTAAAACAATGTGATTTACAAAAAGGTACGCTGTTTCACAATAGAGATAAAATGAACGCTCCTGGTAGTTTAAAATGTCTAACAAAAGCTAGTGTTTGAGCTATTCGTTTTCATCCCGAAATTTATTATAGATACAATCACACAATGAAAGGCAACATCGTCCCACAACCAGCAGATGCTCCAAAAGTAGGTGAAACCTACCAGCACTACAAAGGTGAGCACTACGAAGTCGTAGCTTTGGCACTTCACTCCAATGACGAAGAGTGGATGGTTGTCTATAAACCACTGTATGAAACTCCCGATGCACTTTTGTTCACTCGACCACTTCGAGAATGGAGAGAGGAAGTAGTATGGCCTGAAAGTGCTCCTGTAAAAGTGCAGCGTTTTACTCTTGCAAGATAATGAATTAAGCGGAGACTGTTTATAGCGGACAGAATAGATTGCTATAACCATGTACAATATGAGTAATGTATCGTATTACACGAACACCCGTGCAAATAGTTCTTGCACTTACTTTTCTTACCATAGGAGGTTTATTGGTTATGGCATTTTTTGGACAAACACGAAGTGTTGAAGCGACACATGTTGTACCTTTAACCTTTCACGACCCTGTTGAACTACATGGGTACCTGTGGAGTGATACTATTGGTTGGATTTCAATGAATTGTGCAGAAGGGTCATCTACCGGAGGAAGTATATGTGGATTAAATAATTATAAAGTAAGTATTATTCCTGATACAAATCCAACGGATACGATTTTGGGTGCTATAGACGGATATGCATGGAGTGACAATATTGGGTGGATTAAGTTTGGAGGATTATCGAATTTTCCAAGTAATGCATATGGTAATTCTGAAGTCAGACTTACCTCAGGAGACTACTACATGTATGGATGGGCACGTGCCTGTGCGGGGACAGAAAATGGGGATTGTTCAACCATGACTGATCACACCGATGGCTGGGATGGTTGGATTTCACTTAAATCAAGAAATGTTGTTGCTGCGCCGGTAAACCATTATGTTAGTTTGACCGGTACTAATTTCTCTGGATATGCCTGGGGGTCTGATGTTGTTGGTTGGATAAGTTTTAATGGGGTTTCGTTTACTTCCCCTTGCACCGCACAAACTTCATGTAACGTTGCGTATGACGGTACTGTTTCTACAAACCAATGGTGTGAGGTAGAACCAGAGATTTTATGTACTACAGGTTTAACGTGTAGTCCGTCAACTTCTAGTTGTGAGCTAATTTCCATTGATGGTTCACTTACAGCAGCCCCTCCTCTTGTGCGAAAAACAAGCACCTCAAGGCTGACATGGAGTGTTGTGAATCCTTCTGATGTGAGCACCTGTAAAGTCGAGGGAAGTAATAATGATACTTTTACTGGTATCTCTGGTTCAAATGTGAATACAGGAGCGCTTACTTATGCAGAAACGGTATATACTTTTTCATGTATCCCTGCGGGAGGTGGAGGGTACATAGAAGTTGCAAGTACAACCATTAAGACACTTCCGATGATATCTGAAACGTAACAAATATGAAATCAAAAATTATTGTAGGGTTTGAATTTATTATTTTTCTGCTTTTACTTGCGGCAGTTATTATCTATTCACAAGTACTCATTAAAAAAGTAATTGATACTGCAACTTTAGAAGAGCTAGAGGCTCAGAAAAAAAATGAAGTACAACAAATTGAAATTGTTGCAACTACAACAAGCAAAAATGCATTTTCAGTAGAGGAAAAGTATGCATGGCTTGAAAAAAAGCGGGCGTTATCCGCATCATCTTCTGCAACTTCTTCAGAATCCTCTGTTAATGACAAGAAATCGTATCTTATGCAAAATGCTACGTCTTCAGCCACAAAAAAGCAATGGACGGTAGAAGAAAAGATGAAATTTTTAGAAGCAAGATAAAACTCCTCAAGAATATATTTAAATTTTTACAGCTACTATATGAACAAAAACATCTACTCCATCATCACGCTCTGTCTCTTGCTTGTAGGTCTAAACTACCTCAACGCATGGACAGGTCCTGCAACCTCACCACTACCTACAAACCCACCAAATAACAACGTGGCAGCTCCTATAAACGTAGGAGGTATCATGCAGGTGAAAGCAGGAGACTTAGGTGCGGCTACATTTATCGCAGACAATGTCGTAGCAGCAAATGAGGTTGAGTCCTTAACAAAGATGTTATCTCCCGAGTATTGTGATGAGAATGGGGCGAATTGTTTTGATTCCCTTGAAGTGGGGGCAGCAGGTGGCCTTACTTCTTGTACGCTCAGTTCTCAAGTTGTCTCTGTGTGCAGTTATAGTCCAAGTGGAAGTTGTCCCGCTGGAACTGTTAAGGTGAGTGGTCCAATCGCGGGAGGTTCATGTTCAACAAACAACACGACTTTTACTACAACTTGTATACGAATAACCTGTAGTTAGTATCATCTTTATACTGCAACGTGGCAACTTGCAAAATCAATTTGCTCCTGTACAATATCGCCACCGTTACAGCCCTGTGCTGTAGACGGAGTAATTATTTGCTCCTTTACACGTGCAAGTTTTCGAAGATAGTGCGATTGTTCTCGCCAGTATCTATGAATGCTTGTGCATAGTTTTTTGTTTTTTATACAAAAGACAGCCGTGTGCGGTATTAATAGAAGATAAATAATTTTTATAATTATGGCTGATTCATTTGATCGATCAAAGCCGCACATTAACGTAGGAACTATTGGTCACGTTGACCACGGAAAGACTACGCTTACGGCTGCAATTCTAACTGTACTTAATGCAAATACTGCACTAGGATACAAAGCAACAACCAAGGGAGTAGACGAAATTGACAAAGCGCCAGAAGAAAAGGCTCGTGGTATTACTATTTCACTTTCTCACTCAGAGTACGAAACTCCAACTCGTCACTATGCGCACATTGACGCGCCAGGACACGCTGACTACATTAAGAACATGATCACGGGAGCTGCACAGATGGACGGTGCAGTACTAGTAGTAGCGGCAACAGACGGAGCAATGCCTCAAACTCGTGAGCACGTTTTGCTTGCAAAGCAAGTTGGAGTACCAAACATCATCGTATTCTTAAACAAGTGCGATATGGTTGATGATGCTGAAATGATCGAACTCGTTGAAGAAGAACTTCGAGAATTGCTTACAAAGAACGGTTTTGATGGAGTAAATGCTCCAATCATCAAAGGTTCTGGACTTAAGGCGCTTGAAGATCCTTCATCAGAATGGGGACAAAAAGTACTTGACCTTGCAACTGCAATGGATACGTTCTTCCCAACACCAGTTCGACAGCTCGACAAACCGTTCCTTATGCCGGTAGAAGACATCTTCTCAATTGAAGGACGAGGAACAGTGGTAACAGGACGAGTAGAACGTGGAGCAGTAAAAGTTGGAGAGGAAATCGAAATTGTCGGTTTGCACCCAACTACTTCAGCAACCGTAACAGGAGTTGAAATGTTCAACAAGTCACTTGACCAAGCACAAGCAGGAGACAATGCTGGAATTCTACTTCGAGGTACAAAGAAAGAGGATGTACACCGAGGTCAGGTACTTTCAAAGAAAGGTTCAGTAACTCCACACACAGAATTTGAAGCTGAAGTGTATATCCTTTCTAAGGATGAAGGAGGTCGTCACACACCATTCTTCTCAGGATACAAACCACAGTTCTACATCCGAACAACAGACGTTACGGGAGATGTAACACTTGCTGAAGGAACAGAAATGGTTATGCCGGGAGACACTGCAACATTCAAAGTGAAGCTTGTAGCGCCAGTTGCGCTCGAAGATCAGCAGAACTTTGCGATTCGTGAAGGAGGACGGACCGTAGGGGCTGGTGTAGTAACAAAAATAATCGCCTAAAGAGCGCTTGAATGTACCTCGTCTACTTTGTCGCACTGCGCAAAGTGTCGCTC
This sequence comes from bacterium, assembly GCA_043719295.1. Classification (GTDB taxonomy): domain Bacteria; phylum Patescibacteriota; class Minisyncoccia; order Phycocordibacterales; family UBA918; genus OLB19. Next base: position 5,592 of record JAYSUD010000006.1, on the reverse strand, counting down.
ACCGTACAAAAAATACGGCTTACGCCACTTTACTTGTGCTTCGCGTATCCAAGGCACCTCAACCACTCTTAGAGTAAATTGAAATTACTATGGCAACAACACCTAAAACTACAAAAGCAAAGAAAACTGAAGCTCAAGGTGATATTCAGAAACTTCGGATTCGTGTACGTGCGTATGAGCATAAGATTCTTGATGCCAGTGTAAAGCAGATAATCGATACCGCACTTCGCTTCGATGCGAAAGTGGTAGGACCAATCCCGCTTCCAACTGAGATTAAGAAATACACCGTAAACCGTTCGTCATTCGTGTACAAAGATGCGCGAGAACAATTCGAAATGCGAATGCACAAGCGAGTGATTGATATCCTCAATCCCGGAGCTAAAGTTATTGAAGCTCTAACCAACCTCTCACTCCCTTCTGGAGTAAACATAGACGTGAAAATGATGTGAAGTAAATTAATAAGCGCAAGCGCATATAATTTACTTCCGTCCCAGTTTCCGCGTAGACCAAGAGCTTGTAGTAGTGCCTCAGCTTTGCTGTGCACTACGTAAAGCTCAGCGGAAACTGCTGGACGTCCCCAACTTTCGACAAACACGAATTTTGGAAATCAGATAAACAAAAGACACGGATTCCTCCGTGTCTTTTGTTATGTAATAAGCGCAAGCGACTATTATGAACTTCCGTCCAATTTTCCGCGTTGACCAAGCACATATATTAAAACAACGGCCCTGAGGCCGTTGTTTTAATATATGTGCAGCGGAAAATGGACGTCTCGAACGCTTAGATACTTCGGCAAAGTAGACAACAGCTTTCAGTCAATCCGAATGGAGAACTACATACAAAAGACCTCAGTGTATACTGAGGTCTTTTGTATGCACAGAGGGGAATTTTCTTATCTGAAAATCATAGTAGACTACTGGTATATGAACAAAAACATCTACTCCATCATAGTCCTCTCTTTCCTCCTTGTTGGTATGAACTACCTCAACGCATGGACAGGTCCTGCAACTACCCCTTCTCCAACTAACCCACCAAATAACAACGTGGCAGCTCCTATAAACATAGGAGGTATTGAACAAGTTAAAGCTGGAGACTTAGGTGCGGCTAACTTTATAGCTGACAATGTCACAGCAACAAATGAGGTTGTCTCCTTAACAAAGATGTTATCTCCCGAGTATTGTGATGAAACGGGTCTAATCTGTACTAGTGGTGGGAGTTTGGGAGGAGCTGGATTAGGATCTGGTCAAACATGGAAGAGCGTGACTGCTTCACGTGCTAGAAACGTCTGGTATCAAAATACAACTAGTCAACCAATCTTTGTTTCTATTAGAACAAATGTCGGCGCATCAATGTTGTATTTTAACACCAGTGCTTCCGACGTTGGCAGAATAGAAATTGGCGGCCAGGATGGAGCTAGTGGTACATATGACAACCTCTACGGGGTTATTCCTGCAGGTGGATACTACAAAGAGGAAGGTGCTACACCTGCTGTTTGGGCAGAGCTGTCAGCACCCTAAGTATCCTTCAAGCTTTTTGTGTCGAAGAGTTGCATTTTTACAAGAAATCAGTATACTATCTCGAGCTTTTAAAGACCTACGTACGTTATGAAAGTAACGGACCAATGGGCACAAAACCGCGATTTTTACATCGTCGAGCTTGTGCTCGCGATATAATCGCGGTTTTTTGTAAGTTTGAAAAATATCCTCATCTGCGTAATCTCAGCTCCTTACAGGAGCGGTACACCTTGCAGTCATTTTACTTCGACTTCGTCTTAGAAAATAACTCGCAAGGTCTTGCGAAGTGATGCAAATCACTTCTCACCTAGCATCTAAGGACATTTATCCAACTTACATTTTTGGGTGGTCTAACAAAGCTATATTATTAGACTAGTTTCGAACAAAAGAATGAAATTTATTCTCGGAACAAAAGAGGGGATGACACAGGTGTTTGACGCTAACGGCGTTTGTACAGCTGCAACAGTACTCCGTGTAGTGCCTGCAACAATCACGCAAGTGAAAGGAAAGGACACTGACGGATACAGTGGCGTTCAAATTGCATCAGGTGTTCAAAAAGAGCACCGAGTAAGTAAGGCGGAGAAAGGCCACCTTGGTGGAGCTTTTAAAGCAGTACGGGAATTTCGTCCACGATTAAACTATGAAGAGTCTGTTGATGGTCTTGAAAAAGGTCAGTCACTTGATGCTTCAACGTTTGAAGTTGGAGACATGATTGTTGTTTCAGCTATCTCTAAAGGAAAAGGGTTCCAAGGAGGTGTTAAGCGTCACGGTTTCCGTGGAGGACAGGCAACACACGGACAGAAACACTCTGAACGTGAACCAGGATCAATTGGAGCAACAGGCACACACGTACTTAAGGGTACGCGTATGGCAGGACGAATGGGATCTGACCGTATCACGGTTAAAAACCTTCGTGTACTTCAAGTAAATAAAGAAGCTAATATGCTCCTCGTTTCCGGAGCTGTACCAGGTCGAAAAGGAACACTCATTGAGGTGCGTAACGTGTAACAAATTGAATATGGATACAAAAATATATTCTCAAGATGGAACGGAAAGTGGAAACGTAACACTTCCAGAATCGGTATTTGGTGTTGCATGGAATGCAGACTTAATGCACGAAGTGGTGGTGTCAATGCAGAGTAATGCACGAGCAAACACTGCACACACTAAAGACAGAAGTGAAGTACGTGGTGGAGGAAAAAAACCGTGGAAGCAAAAGGGAACAGGAAGAGCTCGTCATGGATCTTCACGTTCACCTATTTGGGTAGGTGGAGGTATTGCTCATGGACCACGAAATGACCGAAACTTTACAAAGAAAATCAATAAAAACGTAAAGTCAAAAGCTTTGGCAATTACGCTTTCAAAAAAATTCAAGGATGGTGAAGTCATGTTTGTAAATTCATTGGCTTTATCTGCACCCAAAACTGCAGATGCTAAAATGATTATCAAAGCATTGGCAACAGCAACAGCACAGCCAACATTGGTTACTAAACGAAAGAATACTGCACTTTTCATTATCTCAAAACGAGATGAAAACGTTGAAAAAAGCTTCAGAAACTTCGGTAACATGGACGTCTCACACGTTAAAGACGTGAATCCTGTTGACTTGTTAACATACAAGTTTGTTATCATCGCTGATGCAAAAGAATCACTCAAGGCTCTAGAGACTCGTGTGAACAAAAAAGCAAAAGAAGTAACAACCGCGTAGATAGAACGTAATTAATTATTTATATGGCACTCTTTAGTCGAACAAAAAAAACTACACCTGAAGAAGTGGTGAGTGGAAAAGCAAAGACAACAAAATCTGTTGTTTCAAATGCTCTGCCAACTGACAAAGATGTTTCTGCTGTCATCATAAAGCCTCGTGTAACTGAAAAAGCGGTACGACAAAACGACCAGAATGTATACACATTCATCGTGCGACGTGACGCTACAAAGTTTACGGTTGCTGATGCAGTAAAATCTCTCTTCAAAGTGACGCCGGTAAAGGTGAATATCGTCAATAAATCACCTCGACAGTTCATGTCAAAAGGAAAAGGTCGGAAACTTTATGAGCAAGGCATGAAGAAGGCATACGTATACCTCAAAAAAGGTGACCGTATCGATATCGCATAACCTGTAATGAATGAAATATGAAAACATATAAACCAACATCACCGGGACGTCGAGATTCTTCAGCAATTGATTATAAAGACAAGCTCGGTTCAAACAGCCAAAAGCCGTTTAAGGCTCTTACTAAGGGAAAACACAGTACGGGAGGACGTAACAGTTACGGACGTACAACAGTGCTTAACCGAGGAGGAGGTAACAAGCGGACATATCGTGATATTGACTTTAAATTCAATAAAAAAGATATTCCAGCAGTTATTGAAACTATTGAATACGACCCATTCCGATCAGGATTCATTGCATTGGTACTCTATAAAGACGGTGAACGTCGCTATATCCTTGTACCACAAAAGATGAAAGTAGGAGATGAATTCATTGTCTCTGCTACCGCTAAGCCAAAGATTGGTAACCGATTACCACTTGGAAAAATCCCCGTAGGTACATTTGTATATGCAATTGAACTTAAGGAAGGAGCGGGAGGTGCATTGGCACGAAGTGCGGGAAATTATGCTGAGGTAGTAGCACAAGACGCAGGCTACACACAGATTAAACTTCCTTCAAGTGAGATTCGTAAAATCATTTCACTCGCATGGGCATCAATCGGTGAAGTATCAAACGAAGAATATCGTTTGGTTCGAATCGGTAAAGCAGGACGCGCACGGCACATGGGTCTTCGACCGAAGACTCGTGGATCAGCGAAGAACGCTGTTGACCACCCACACGGAGGAGGTGAAGGTAAAGCGCCACGAGGACACAAACGATCTCGTACTAAACAAGGTCGTCCAACTGGAAAAGGTCAAAAGACACGATCACCAAAGAAATACTCAAACAAACTCATCATTTCAAGACGAAAAGTCGGAAAACGAGGTTCGAAGCAATAAAACAAAAGAACCTACACGAAAGTGTAGGTTCTTTTGTTTTAGTAAGTGCCTTGAGGCACTTACGGATTGCTTCGAAAGACGGAGCGTTGTTTTCTTCTTTTCCTAAAGAAGAAAACCGCGAGTCGGGGTCGAGAGTACTTACTAGAATTGTAGCGTAGCGAACAATTATAGTTAGTAACTCGTGACCGAAACAGTAAAACAAAAAGTCTGTTGCTTTCGCAACAGACTTTTTGTTTTAGAAAGCAAACTGCTTTGCTTTCGTGCTGTTTACTAAGACGGAGTTATGTTTTTGCTCTCACTAGAGCAAAAACAAACGAGTCCGGGGTGAGAAGTGACTTGATGTCACTTCGCAAGACCTTTTGAGAAGTCTCTGACTTCCAAAAGGTATACAGCTTCTATAAGAAGGAAGTTCTTATGAGCGTCAGCGAATTAGAAACTTGACCCGTAAACAGTAAAACAAAAGAACCTACACGAAAGTGTAGGTTCTTTTGTTTTAGTACGTGCCCTGCGGCACGTACGGATTGCTTCAAAAGACGTAAACGATGTTGCTTTGCAACGAGTGCGTCGGGGCAGTCATGTATACTGTTAGTCCTACGTATCACATGGTTCGATTTTTCGGAAAAAATGAAAAACGTCAAGAGCAAAAGCCTTTACAAGAGGTTTCTATTCCTGATGCAATCACTGTGACTCTTAATGATCCTAAGATAGAACGTGCTGTTTTGGCCTACCTTTCTTTACAAGAACAATTCGAGTTTGGTGGACTGAATCCTCAAGATACCCCTGAACTTAATAAAAGAATTGAAACAATTGACGTTGCTCTGGCAGATGCTGGAATACAGCTCGCGTATGTCGCAACTGAATACGGTGTAGATGATACTTTACACTCATTTATCACCCAATATAAAATGGCTTTGAGCTTACCGTAAACATTAACCTTTATGAGTTATCCCCTTACTTGAAACCTAACAAATACACATTTACCGTATACTTAATGATACCGAGGTAGTTCTTAAGAACTATCTTTTTTATATATATTAATATCCACTTTATTATGCATACTCTCCATAGCCTAAGCAGAAAAATAGCAA
>JAYSUD010000005.1:0-183955 GCA_043719295.1 bacterium | reverse complement strand
CGGTAACTACAGTCTCAAACGCTTCTGAACTGACTACTGCCTTAAACAGTGCAACTGGGGGAGAGACGATTTTACTTAATGCGGGGAATTATGGGGTGGTGTCAATTCGACAGACTCCCTCTGCAAAAGTTACCGTCAGCTCACGTGATGCGAATAATCCAGCTGTAGTTACGAAACTTACCATTGCTGGATCATATTGGCACATTAATAATCTTGATCTGCGTCCAGTGTATACCAGTGGTAATCAAACACTATCCAACGCAGTAACCATTACTGGTAGTGATGTTATTTTTGAGAACTCCACTGTGACATACGGAAATTCTTCTGGCTGGGGTGCTACAGATTGGGCTGCAAACGCTGGTAGCGGAATTATTGCCAGTAATGGCACAAACGTACTCATAAAAAATAACCATCTGAAAACGGTCTACATGGGTATATCCATCGACCACACGATGTCAAATGCCAAAGTAATTAACAATACTGTTGATGGTGCTGCTGGTGATGCTCTTCGTGGTCGTGGTGATTATGGCCTTTTTGAAAACAATCTTATTTTGAACATGAAACAGATTGATGGAAATCACTCAGACTGCTTCCAAAGTTGGTCCAAGCTTGATGGTGTAGTTGGTAAAGGAGAAGTGGTAGGTGTGGTGGTTCGTGGCAATCAGTGCCTGGCAGCCCTAAATACTACTGATCCGATTGCTGCTGATACACAAGGTTACAGTATTTTTGACGGAGTTGCTCGTAATTGGATAGTTGAAAATAACATCGCCTTCTCCAACACTTTCCATGGATCGTTTCTTTCTGGCGGAAACAACTCAGTGATACGAAATAACACCCTCATTGGTGGGGATGGACCCCTCCCAAATACCCCAGATGGTAATGCTGCTCGGGCCAGAATCGGTACCACAAAAACAGGTATTGATCCAGTAAATTCAAAAGTACAAAATAATATTGTTAATAGAAATTCAGAGGTATCTGACGCTAATGTCACCTACACGAACAACGTTAGTGCAAAATATGAAAACTATGATGCTTGGTTTGTCGATTGGAGAAATGGTAATTTTACTCTAAAAGCCAGTGCTCCAGCTAACGGAGCAGGGGCAACTCCGGTAGCTACTGTTGGTAGTAGTAGAACCATAACAAATCCATCTGGAGGCGGCACAGTTACCCCTCCCTCAACCCAAACCACCCCAACCCTCAACCTATCAAGTTCTGCAAGTAGTATCACCGCAGGTAGCGCAAGCACCCTCACCTGGAGTTCAAGCAACGCAACTGCATGTACTGCAACTGGATCATGGACAGGTTCAAAGAGTACTAATGGTTCACAATCAACTGGAGCATTAAGTACTGTTGGTACACAAACATACTCACTGAGCTGTACCGGCACCGGAGGTACTGTTTCAAAGAGTGTGAGTGTGGCGGTAACAAGTGGATCGGTGGTGACACCAAATCCTACGCCTACTGTATCTATTCCACAAAAAACTACTTGGCAATGGCAACTGACGGGTACAATTGACCAAACCGTTGATGCTCAGTTATTTAATATAGATCTTTTTGATACGAGTGAATCAGTTATACGATCGTTACGATCAAAAGGCAAAATTGTTATTTGTTATTTCTCAGCAGGTTCTTATGAAAATTGGCGCAGCGATGCAAACTTGTTCCCCGCGTCAGTTATCGGAAATTCAAACGGCTGGGCAGGAGAAAAATGGCTTGATATAAGTGAAATAGCTTCGCTCTCACCTGTAATGACTGCCCGAATGGATTTGGCAAAAGCTAAGGGATGTAGTGGTCTTGAAGCTGACAATGTTGATGGGTATACAAATAGTACTGGCTTTACGTTAACTGCAGCTGACCAAATTGCCTATAACAAGTTCCTTGCTACTGAAGCACACAAGAGAGGTCTCCTCATTGGGCTCAAAAACGATGTTGACCAAACAACTGCTCTAGAGCCATTCTTTGACTTTGCAGTTAATGAACAATGTTTCCAATATAGTGAATGTGATACATACCAACCTTTCTTGAAAGCAGGTAAAGCTGTGTTCAATGTCGAATACAGTCTAGATGTCAGCAGATTCTGCAGTCAGGCAAATTCACTTGGCATCATGTCGATGAAAAAGAAATTAGATCTTGATGCTTCACGTACTGTATGTTGGACAACATCGGGTACATCAACCCCAACCGACACCGACCGTGACACCATCGTCGACACCATCGACAATTGTGTGTCAGTTGCTAATCTAAACCAAGCTAACTTTGACCGCGATACCCAAGGAGATGCTTGTGATACTGACGATGATAACGATGGTGTCCTTGATACTGCAGAAAAGACAGGATGTTCCTTAAACGTAAACACTACCTGTGGCAGCACAACCACACCACCCGTTGTCACCAGTCCCTTCAAAATAGGTGACCGTATTGAAGTACTTAAGAACGTAAACGTCCGTACTTCCGGCCTCCTCGCAGCGACTACACTTATTGGTACCAACCCACAAGGAAGCAAGGGAACACTCATTGCAGGTCCAACAGCAACCGATGACCGCTACGGCAAGATTACCTGGTTTAACGTTAACTTCGATACTGGTTTTGACGGTTGGGTAGGAGCAGATAACTACAAACTCATCACCATATCAACTCCAACTCCAACTCCAACCGGAACTAAGGTATCCGTCACCGACAACGTCAATGTCCGTGCAACACCAAACGGCACAATACTCGGAACCCAATTCAAAGGAGCAAAGGGAACCCAGGCATCAACCCCCGCAGTAACTGCAGGAGGATACTCATGGGTACAAGTTAACTTCGACTCTGGAGTAGATGGCTACGTAGTTACTAACTACCTCACGACAAGTACTGTTGCACCAACAGACACGCAAGCTCAAATCAATAGTCTTCTTCAACAATTAGCTCAACTTCAGGCTTTGCTTGCACAGCTTTTGAAGGCTGGGGGGTAGGGAGGTACAGAGTGATGTCAGAGATTATAAAAACCACCACATTGGTGGTTTTTATATTCCTGGTTTACGGTCTCTGTGTTTAAAACTAAAGTTTTTAAGCTGTTTACTTGATTGTAAGTCAATAACTATTGCCTGTACGTCCTTTTTTTCAGCATGCACAGCAACTTTTTGGACGCTTTGACCACTAATAATAAGCTCAAAACCTGCAGCTGTATAGACAATGGTAACAAAGCGTGCCCCTGCACCTTTACGAGAATTGGTTTTTATAATACCTGGGGCAATCATTTTAACCCCGTGAAGTACTTTAAGGACAGTAATTACCTCTGTTGCAGTCTCAGTAAGTGTGGTGTGCTCTCTTCCACGAGGTTTTGGCATCTTCTCTACAGAGTAGCACACAGTAGTACCTATTTTTTCATAATTAAAGGCGTATTATTTAATGTAAGCAGGACACTTCACTCCCAACGCACCAGACTAGCAGGGAGGACTGACTTGAAATATTTTGATTTGTGGCCACAAATCAAAATATATAGAAAGTAGTCAGAAGCGTTCTGTCCCACAACCTCCGTCTTTCTAAGGCGGAGTATTTTTATTGACTTACAGCCATATTTCACGTATGATTGCCCCGTTCCAAACCTCGTATTGTCTACTTAAGTATCTAGAAGTGGATATACAAACCGTTACATTTGGCGAGTTGGCAACATCATGATGCTATTTTGTAGCACCATGAGTGTACATAGAGACACAACGCTCGAACACAAATTATTCGTTCATGCACCTAGTTTCTGTTTAAGACACTAGGTTGCACAAAGTTCCTTTAAATTCCCAATCTACTTCGTTGTACTACGAAAAATAGTGTTCATCCTGCAGAAAGTAGGTCTCACATTATTTTTCTTGCACGTTTCTGTATTGGCTCTTTAAAAAACTTTTAATTGTACTTAGTGTCGCTTAAGACGCTAGGCTACTTAAAAATCTGTTATGTCACGATCACTGTACAAAGGACCGTACGTAAACCTACGACTCTTGGAAAAAATCGAAGGCCACAAACCGGCTGAAGCGATTGTTTTTAAGACCTGGGCACGAGATTCTGTTATCTCTCCTGAAATGCTGGGATTCATCTTTGGTGTACACAACGGTAATAAGCATCTTGAGGTGCTTGTTACTGAAGATATGGTTGGTCACAAGCTTGGTGAATTTTCACCAACTAAAACCTTCCGTCGACACGGAGGTAAGATGCAGAAAGAACTTGACGTTAAGAAAAAAGAATCTGAGGTTGCAGCTGCAAAGGCTTCAAAATCAGCTTCTGCTGCTAAGAAATAATTCGTGGATATATGAAAGCAAGTTTAAACAACTACCGACAGTCTCCACGTAAGGTTCGCCTTCTTGCAGATCTCGTTCGAGGAAAAAAAGTCCCTGAAGCATTGGCCCTATTGCAATTTGCAGACAAAAAAGCGGCAGAACCATTTTCAAAAGTGGTTCTATCAGCGCAGGCAAACGCAAAACAAACTGGTGCTGATATAAGCAAACTTATTATCAAAAGCGTGGCAGTGAACAAAGGTACGGTGATTAAACGTTTTATGCCAAGAGCACGCGGTTCAGCGTCGCCAATTAAAAAGCGAAACAGTCACATTACTGTAGAACTCGGCCTTAAATAATCGTACGGAAAATATATGACACACATAGCACATCCATACGTACAACGCCTTGGTATCAACCGCGACTGGAAAAGTCGATGGTTTGCATCAAATCCAAAGCAGTATCGAGAGTACTTACGCGCTGACAATGCCGTACGAGCATTCTTACTTAAGAAGCTCAAAGGTATGTCTGTTGACACTATTACACTTGAGCGAAATGAAAAGGTATTTCGTGTACTTATAAAAACCGCCCGCCCGGGACTTATTATTGGCCGAAGTGGTGAAGGAGCAACAAAACTTCGTTTGGAAGTTGACATGCTTTTGCGAACACTCAAGCTTACTGATAAGCCAGAAATTAAAATTGATATTGAAGAAGTTCGTTCAGTTGAAACGAGTGCCGCTATCATGGCGCAGTTGGTTGCTGAAGGTCTTGAAAAAAGAATGCAATTCCGTCGAGTACTTAAGATGACTATCGAAAAGGCAATGGCCAACCGTGATGTACAAGGAGTACGTATCATTGTTTCAGGTCGCCTTGGAGGTGCTGACATGGCTCGTCGAGAAGAACTTAAAAAAGGACGAATTCCTCTACAAACACTCCGAGCTGATATTGACTTTGCACGTGAACGCGCAACGCTTCCGTATGGAGTTATTGGAGTTAAAGTCTGGATTTATCGAGGGGACGTATTTGAAAACCGAAAGGGAAATCAAGAAGAAAAAACAACAACTGCTCCAGCACGACGACCAATAACAGCAACTCGTAATTAATATCCTATGTTATTTCCAAAAAAAGTAGCCCACCGCAAGTGGCAAGTAGGACGCCAAAGTGAGGCGAAGCGAGCAAAGCCAGACACACGAGGAGTAGAGGTTTCATTTGGGTCATACGGACTTAAAGCGACAACGCAATCACGTGTGCGGTCAAACCAAATCGAAGCAGCACGTCGAGTGATCTCACGAACACTTGGCAAAACAGGAAAAATTTGGATCCGTATCTTCCCTGATAGACCAGTAACTCAAAAGGCTGCAGAAGTACCGATGGGTAAAGGTAAGGGTGATCCAGAATACTTCATGTTTGAAGTGCACCCAGGACGTATTTTATTCGAAGTTGATGGTGTCTCTGAAGAAGTTGCGAAAGAAGCACTTCGAAAGGCAACTGCAAAACTTCCCCTTAAAACGAAGTTTGTCAGACGTGAAGAGACTCGCGTATAAGCAAAATACATATGAGTACTATGAAAGAAATCCAAAAAAAGGATGAAAAAACTCTCGTTGCGTATGTACAGGAAAAACGAGAAGAAGTTCGTTCATTCCGTTTCGGCACTGCCGGGGCTAATACACGTAATGTCCGTGCAATTCGAACAGCAAAAAAAGAAGTTGCTCGAAGCTTGTACGAACTTGCAGCGCGTCGACGAACAAAGTCTAAAGAGAATCTAGCGTAATTGTATGACTACACAAGAAACAACAGAAGAAACACAGTCTAAGGGTAAGATCCTTAAGGGGACTGTAGTTGCAAGCAAAATGACCGATACCTGTACGGTAGCTGTAGAGCGATTTGTAATGCATCCAAAGTACAAAAAGTTCATGCGACGCACAAAGAAATTCCTTGTACACGACAAAGGAAATACTGCAAAAGTGGGTGAAACGGTCGAAATTAAAGAAACACGTCCGCTCTCAAAGCGAAAGCATTTTGAGCTCGTTAAGGCATAACCATATATGATTCAACCACAAACAATCGTAAAGATTACAGATAACTCTGGAGGTAAAATCGGTCGTGTATTTAAGGTGCTCGGCGGTTCAAAGAAGCGATACGCAGAACTTGGTGAGCTTGTTATTTTGTCAGTTCAGTCTGCTGAACCACGTAAGCAAGTTAAGAAGAAGGATGTCTTATGTGCTGTAGTAGTGCGACAGAAGAAGGCATTTCGTCGAAAAGATGGTTCATACGTTAGTTTTGATGATAATGCTGTGGTGATTATTGATAAGGTGAAACGGGAACCAAAAGCAAACCGTGTGTTTGGTCCAATTCCTCGAGAGCTTGCTGAAGCAGGTTTCCAGAAGATTGTTTCACTCGCTCCTGAAGTCGTCTAGTAACTATTATGAGCAAAGCGAATTAGAGTTACTTGACCCAGTGAAATACGAAAGCAAAGCTTTCGTCAGTCGCAGAGCGACATTTCACCGGGTAAGATTATCTAACTCACAAAGTTCGTAAGAAAATCTAATATATGAAAATCAAAAAAGGAGACAACGTTATCGTCATTTCTGGAAAAGATAAAGGAAAGACAGGAAGTGTCGTCACGGCATTTCCAAAAAAAGAACAAGTACTTATTGATGGGGTGCACATGGTAACTCGTCATACAAAAAGTAAACGTTCACGATCACAAGGACAGATTATTGTGAAAGCAATGCCGGTCCATGTATCAAACGTTGCACTTGTTGGAGAAAAAAACAAAGGTGTACGAGTTGGATACACTACTGAAACAGAAGGTGATTCGTCTAAGAAAGTTCGTGTTGCACGACCTTCTGGTAAAAAAATATAACTATGGCAACAATTAACAAATCAATGAAAGAAGTTCTTGCTGGTTCTTTTGATGCTCTTAAGGGAGAGTTTCTCTATAAGAACGTAATGCAAGCACCAAAAATTGAAAAGGTGATTATTTCAACTGGAGTTGGAAAGATAGATGATAAAAATAAGCTTACGCTTATTCAAGATAGACTCGCACAAATAACAGGGCAGAAAGCGTCTGCACGACCTGCGAAGCAGTCAATTGCATCATTTAAACTTCGAGAAGGTGAGATTGTCGGATACCAAGTAACACTCCGTGGTCCAAACATGTTTAGTTTCTTAGATAAACTTATTCACGTTGCGTTGCCTCAAACACGAGACTTCCGAGGACTCAAGCCAACAGCAATTGATGAAATGGGTAATATCACTATTGGTATTCCTGAACATTCAATTTTCCCTGAAACAGTTAACGAAGAAATCAAAGATGTATTTGGTTTTGCAATCACGATTGTAACAACCGCAAAGAGTAAAAAAGAGGCAGAAGCACTTTTGCGATACATCGGACTTCCGTTGAAGGTTCAAGAGGAGACAAAAAAGAAGAAGTAGACTAGAAACCACCAGTTAATCCAATCTGCTTCGTTGAGTTTCGAAAAATAATTGTCGTAGTACTATGCGTACAACTCCAATAATTTTCCTCACTCGCCTCGCATCTCGAATCATCTGATGATTTCTAGAAACAAAAAACCAACGCCTGAGCGTTGGTTTTTTGTAATTGCAAGCATGTAGTGAGGATTATTTAGAATTAGAAGGGGTTTCTGCTACTATTAGAGGATTGTAAAAGTGATAATGTGGCAGATTCATTATTATTTATGTATAAGTAATATGGTTGACCTTATCCTCCCTAATTTTAAATTTATATGAAAAGAGAATATTACGCTAATCCTATATCAAAATTTTTGCTTGACAGCGAAGATGAAATTCTTGGAAAATTAGCAAGAAACAGCGATTTCGATCTTGGTCAAAACCAACGTGATGCTTGGGTGGCAGAAATTGTTATTCTAAAAAATACCCTCGCTCAATACACCGGTACCATATATTTCGAGTACTCGATTCCTAGAATGGCAAAGCGAATCGATGCAATCGTACTTGTAGGTCCAGTCATATTTATCTTAGAATTTAAAATAGGAGAGAAAGATTTTTCTATTGCAGCAACGGATCAAGTTTGGGATTATGCCCTTGATTTGCAAAATTTCCATGATTCAAGTCACGAAAAGTTTCTTGCTCCGATACTAATTGCTACAAAAGCTGATATTTTTACCACTGTTGTTGCTGTTACAGGACAGAATAATAAATTGTTTACCCCAATAAAGAGTAATGTTGTTTTACTTAAAAAAGTAATTGCTGATGTATTGAGTTTTGTAGGAGACGTGGAAAATATTAATGCACCTGAGTGGGAAAAAGGTCGTTATTGCCCAACCCCCACTATCATAGAAGCTGCCATGGCTCTTTATAATGGGCATTCAGTGGAAAATATATCACGTAGTGATGCGGGGGCCATAAACCTTAACGAAACATCCGAAACTATCTCTGAAATTATTCGTATCTCAAAACAAAATTCATCCAAATCTATTTGTTTTGTGACAGGTGTGCCAGGTGCAGGGAAAACACTGGTTGGCCTCAATATTGCAACTAAACATATAGATAAAGATAATGATCTTCACAGCGTCTTCCTTTCTGGAAATGGACCGTTAGTTGCAATATTGCGCGAAGCATTAACGAGAGACAGAGTTCGACAAGAAAAAGAACGTGGTCACAAAATAAAGAAAAGTGAGGCCATGAGTGAAGTAAAAATGTTTATTCAAAATGTACATAATTTTCGGGATGAATGTTTAGTAGATACGGCAAAACCTCCCATAGAGCATGTGGCTATATTCGACGAAGCTCAGCGTGCATGGAATCTAAAGCAAACTGTAAATTTCATGCTGAGAAAAAAGAATACACCTAATTTTAAACAATCTGAACCAGAATTTCTTATCTCATGTCTTGATCGACATGAGGATTGGGCAGTAATTGTTTGTCTAGTTGGAGGAGGTCAAGAAATTAATACAGGTGAAGGCGGAATTAGTGAATGGATAGATTCGCTCAATCGTTCATTCCCAGATTGGCATATATATCTCTCGAAATGTCTCACTGATAGTGAATATGGAGCTGGAAAAGTACTCGATGAAGTAGAGTTACATAAACATGTAATGACTAAAGATGAATTACATTTAGGAGTCTCGATGCGCTCCTTTCGTGCTGAAAATGTTTCACTATTATTTAAGGAGGTGCTCGATTTGGATCTTGAGGTAGCACAAAAGACATTAAAAATTGTTCAAAATAAATATCCAATTGTTATCACACGAGATATTGCAAAGGCAAAGCTTTGGTTGAAAGAAAAAGCAAGAGGATCGGAACGTTACGGTATTATGGTATCCTCACAAGCTGAGAGATTAAAGCCCTATGCTATTAATGTAAAATCGCCAGTTGATCCAATACATTGGTTTCTAGATAATAAGACTGATGTTCGATCATCATATTATCTTGAAGATGTTGCAACTGAATTTCACGTTCAAGGTCTTGAGCTGGATTGGGCTTGTGTAATCTGGGATGCTGATTTTAGATTTTCAAAGAATAAATGGGAATCATGGTCTTTTGTAGGTAACAGATGGAATCATATTAAAAAGCAAGAACGTCAAACTTACCTGAAGAACGCATATAGAGTTTTACTGACTCGTGCGAGACAGGGAATGGTGATTGTCATCCCGCTTGGTGATAAAGATGATCCAACTCGCAATCCTAATTTCTATCAGGATACTTTTGATTATTTGAAAGAGATAGGCTTTGAAATCATTTAAGTATTATAATTCTATTATGATTATTTCTACTACATACATAAAACCTAATATAACAATTGAGCGTGAGCGAGTTACTTCAAGATATTTTTATATCTATAACTATGAAGGAATACACTATAGAATATTTAATTCCCATGTAAACTTACAGAAGTTTCTCTTAGCCGGATCTGAGACTTGGATTTTTGATTGCCTGACAGAAAGTGAGCTAGAGGACTATCTCCAAAACTTAGTTCAGAAAAGCTGTTAGTATCAAAAAAAATTCTTTAACCGTAATTTACAGATACGTTTTCTAAAATAAGTATTAAGTAAAGAAATCTAGTGGTTTGACTTGTAATTTCCTTATATTCTGGTATTGTAGGCCACGTAGCGATGTACACGTAACTCCTTATAAAGAGTTTTAACGCACCGGTAGGAATTCTCAATTGAAGAAAATGAGCAATTGAGCCACGGCACGCGTGATTTAGTGTATACGTGAAGGCAAGGAGTGGGAAGATGCCCACCATTTCGCCGAATTATTAGGGGGTACGTCACCATTTCTTGGTGATACGGCCTTAGAACCAATCCACTATCTTCCCCCATATTTAAAAGCTATATTTTTGGCTACAAGATTTCGTCTCGTTTTCAACATAATTCATTATGCTTCAAACTCCGACTCATCTTTCGCCTAAAAATATAACTTTTAAATACGGGTACCGCGAGATAGTGAATGGATTCTAAATAACAACAAAACTAAATGGCACGAAAATCAGTGGTTATACGCGCAATGCGTGAACCAAAGTACAAATCTCGTGTGGTCCGACGATGCAACTTGTGTGCTCGAAAACGTGGCTACATGCGAGATTTCGACCTATGTCGTATTTGTTTTCGAGAGAATGCAAATGAAGGAAATATACCAGGTATTAAGAAATCATCATGGTAGGAGATACAGTAGGAGATTTCATCATCCAGTTGAAAAATGCTGGAATGGTAGGGAAGAAACAAGTATCAATCCCGTACTCAAAGCTCAAGCATGCAATTGCTGACAAGCTTGTACAAGAAGGATTCATCAGTACTGCAGAGAAGCAAGGAAAGAAAGTCACTAAGTCACTTGAGATTGTACTTAAGTACGATGCACGAGGAGATCACCACATCCGTGGAGTGAAACGTGTTTCAAAGCCAGGTCGTCGACTGTACATCAAGGCAACTGAAGTTTACCCAGTAAAATTTGGTAAAGGGCGAATGATTCTTTCAACCCCTGCTGGTATCCTCACAGGAGAGGACGCTCGAAAGCAGAATGTTGGAGGAGAACAGCTCTTCATCATTTGGTAAAATATATGAGTAGATTAGGAAAACAACCAATAACGATACCAAACGGCGTTGAAGCGACGCTTGTTGACAGTATCTTAACGGTTAAGGGCCCAAAGGGAACCCTTACACAAAAAATAAGCCCATTGGTACTCGTTACACTTCAAGACGGCGTGCTTACTTTTGCACCTGCAAAAGAAACTATTGCTTCACGAGCGCTTTGGGGAACCTTAGCAGCACTCGCGCGCAACATGATAGCCGGTGTTACAGAAGGGTATACCAAAATTCTTGAAATTGAAGGAGTTGGGTACCGAGCTGAAGCTCAAGGACAAAAAATGACGCTCAGTGTTGGATTCTCACATCCAGTTATTATTGCAGTACCAGAAGGTATCACGGTTCTTGTTGAGAAAAGTGTTATCACTGTTACCGGCTTTGATAAACATGCAGTAGGTCAGTTTGCAGCAAACGTACGAAAGGTAAAGAAGCCTGAGCCATACAAAGGTAAGGGGATTCGGTACAGAGGGGAACATATTATCCGTAAGCAAGGTAAAAAAGCGGTGTAATACCTTAAATCACTTCACTAGCTTCGTTGGATTTCAGAAAATAATTCTCGCAGTACTACAACGTACAGCTCCAATTATTTTCCTCATCCGCCTTGCTATTAAAGCAATTTAAGAAATTACACACGAACATAAATTGTATGAATAAAGCAATTGAAAAACAAGAAAAACGAGCACGTCGACATGTACGCATTCGATCACGTGTTTCTGGTACCGCTTTGAAGCCTCGTCTTGCTGTGTTCCGAAGTAACCGATATGTGTACGCACAGCTTATTAACGATGAGTTAGGAACAACGCTTGCGTCTTCTGATTCACGACAAGTTACCGGAGCAACGCTAACAGAACGAGGAACTACAGTAGGAAAAGCCATTGGAGAACAAGCCAAAAAGGCAGGTATTGAAAAAGCAGTATTTGACCGAGGAGGGTTCAAGTACCAAGGAGTTGTCGCAGCAGTAGCTGACGGCGCTCGAGAAGGAGGATTACAGTTTTAAGTGAGTGCCGGAAAACCTTTGAAAATTTATTTTCAAAGGTACCGTTGCACGAACTTATGTCTGAAATTTTATCTCCGAGAAAAGATTTCAGACTAAGAAATCAAAAATAGTTATTAAATCAATATTAATATGACAGAAGAAACAAAGCAGGAAGCTACAACGCCAGTTGAAACTACTTCAACAGAATTGGCACCAGAAGTTGCACAAGCAGCTTCTACCGATGCACCCGCTGCTGTTGCTGTAGATGCAACAACACCGTATCCACGAAGAAACGCAAGTCGCGATTCACGAACTGGAGGTGCTGCAAATGATCGACGTAACCCACGACGACCACGTCGCGGTGGACGAGAGGAACGAGTACGGCAAGAATATGAACAGAAAATTATCAGTATCCGACGTGTAACTCGTGTTATGGCCGGAGGACGACGATTTTCATTCTCAGTTGCCATGGTTATTGGTGACAAAAAAGGAAAAGTTGGAGTTGGAATTGGAAAAGCGGGGGATACACAACTTGCAATTGAAAAGGCGATGCGTGATGCAAAAAAGCACCTCTTAGTAGTACCAATGAACAAAAGTCAACATATTCCGCACGACGTTCACACGAAGTATGCTTCAAGTGAAGTAATGATTATGCCAGCACCAGGCCGAGGTCTTGTTGCAGGATCATCAGTACGTACCGTACTTGAGCTTGCAGGAGTGAAGGATGTTACTGCAAAGATTTTCTCACGGTCGAAGAATAAACTTAATAATGCAAAAGCAGCTATTGAGGCGCTTAAGCAATTGCGAGCATAAAACAATCTATATATGCAATTACACGAAATTAAACCAACTAAAGCACGTAAGACAGTAAAGCGTATTGCGCGTGGAGGTAAACGAGGTAAGACTTCAGGCCGTGGAGGAAAAGGACAAACAGCTCGCGCAGGTACTTCAGGACGTCCTGAAATGCGTGAAATCATCAAAAAGCTTCCAAAGCTCCGAGGACACGGAAAGAACCGAGCAAAGACTGTAAACAACGAACGAGTGTTGCCTACTGTAGTAAATACAGCGATTCTTGAAGCAAACTTTGAGACAGGAGCTGCAATCAATCCAATGACACTTGTACGAATGGGACTTATAAGTTCTAAGAGTAAAAAAGCTCCAAAAGTGAAGATTCTTGGCACAGGTGACCTTACAAAGAAATTTGTGGTTACTGGTTGTGAGGTTTCTAAAACAGCAAAAGAGAAGATTGAACGCTCTGGCGGAAGCATTGTATAAGGTATACTGGTATCTATGCAAAAATTCATTCACAAGCTCAAGATAATGGTGACCGATAAAGCGATTCGAAATCGAATTCTCTTTGTTCTTGGAGCACTTGTTATCTTTCGAGCTCTTGCAACCATACCTATTCCAGGAATTGATCAAACTGTTCTCGAACAGTTCTTTGCAAACAATCAGTTTCTTGGACTATTAAACATTTTCTCTGGAGGAGGGTTGGCTAACTTGTCTATTGTAATGCTTGGAGTTGGTCCGTATATTACGGGTTCAATCATCATGCAATTGATGACGGTAATGTCTGCTAAAGTCAAAGCGATGCAAAGCGAAGACGGAGAAGCTGGGCGCGCGAAGTTCATGCAATATGGACGAATGCTCACGTTACCTCTTGCGGTCCTACAAGGATTTGGATTCCTTACGCTCCTTCAAAGTCAGGGAGTGATTGCAGGACTGTCTTCATTCCAGTTTATGGTGAACGTGGTACTTATTGTCGCTGGTTCAATGCTCTTGATGTGGATTGGAGAACTGGTGACCGAGTATGGTATCGGAAACGGAGTATCTATCATTATCTTCGCCGGAATCGTGGCAGGATTGCCACAGACAGTAAGTCAGCTTGGGTATGCTCTTACCGACCCTTCACAATTGCCACTCTATATTGGGTTTGTATTTGTTGGTTTGGCAGTTATCTATGCAGTAGTGTTAGTAACTGAAGCAGAGCGTTCTGTTCCGATTACCTATGCAAAGCAAAGTCGTGGTACAAAAACGTATGGTGGAACTACTTCATACTTGCCACTTCGACTTAACCAAGCAGGGGTAATCCCAATTATCTTCGCGTTGTCAATTCTTCTGTTCCCACAGATGGTTTTAAACATTCTTTCAGCGTTTGACCTTCCGTGGGTTCCTGGAGCACTAGCGACCGTTAACTCATTTTTGAGTAATCAGATTTATTATGGAGCTATGTACTTTGTACTCGTATTCCTCTTTACCTTCTTCTATACCGCAGTAACGTTCGACCCCGATGCTATCTCAAAGAACCTACAGCGAAATGGAGCATTTATTGCTGGAATCCGTCCAGGAGCACACACTGCAGAATATCTCGGAAATCTTATCACTCGATTGACACTTGTAGGTGCGACTTTCTTAGGACTCATCGCAGTATTCCCTGTAGGAATGCAGATGCTAACCGGAATTGCCTCATTGGCAATTGGAGGTACGGCACTTTTGATTGTGGTGAATGTGGTGCTGGACCTTATCCGCAGAATCGACGCTCAAGTCTCACTCCGGGAATATTAATTTTTCCTGATACTGCGTTGGCTTTCGGTAAAATGATGTTCACCGTACAACAAGTACGGCTCACACCATTTTCCTCAGCCGCCTTGTCTCAGAAAAAATTTCTTATTCCCTCAATGTTGGGAGTAATGCAAAACACAAAAGACCGGAAGCAATGCTTTCGGTCTTTTGTGTTTACAATAAATATATTTGTATAAAGTAGAAATGAATACTGGCGAGCTCCAAAAAAGTTAAGGAACCCGCCAGAGGTATCGGTCGAAAGATCAGTTTGACGGAGCGGCTGGTATCGGTCCATCAATAAGGGCATCGACGCCACCGTCGATAAGCGTCATTAGGGTTATGCCAAGGGCGACAATGGCGGCAGTCAGCACCACCCAGTCAACAGTCACCGCACCTTTTTGGTCGCTGTTGAAGTTTTTGTTGGATTTCTTAAAAAACATTCAGTCACTCCTTTCAATGGGCGAAATACCCAGACAAGCACTGTACTTGATAATGATTTTTAAGTAAAGGGAGAGATATTTTTCTTCTTGTTAGTTCTTGTATGAGTAGCCCATTGGCACCTCACTTATAACTTGGGTCCACTCATCTGACTGTAGCCATTTCTTGTACGTATCAAAAACCGTCAGTGCAACGGTCTGGGGGCTATGGCGTGAGGTATTGATGATGAGGTCGAAGTTTGCATTGCTGTACGGATTTACTCCATAGAGTGTCTTAAAACGCCCTTTTTCGTTTGCTAAACGTGCAAGTACTTGTTTCTGCACGTCTTGAATTGTGTGACTTTCTCCCTCGCCAGAGCCTCGTAAGTCGTTACTCACCGCATCTTTATAAATACGTGCAGTTGCCACATCCATATCAAGGTCAAGGTATACCTTAAACGACTCGGGAATCCAGTAGAAACCAAGGCGAGAGTCGATAACAATATCTTTTTGATCTCGCAGATTTCGAAGTTCTTCATCTATGGCATGATCAAGACTGTGGTCGATAACAGCCATTTTATTAAAAGCATCAAGCGTTATTTTTTTTCTCCGAATCTGAGCACGCACTAAGTCACCAGCAGAATAACGGGCGTAGCCTAAAAGCTCAGCAACACGGTCTGCAGTAGATGATTTTCCACTTCCGGGTTTTCCGGATAATGTAATGATATGTTTTTTTTCCATAATGTATAGCCACTAAAACGGCACACTTCTTCGTTGAACTGCAGAAATTTATGCTCACCCTACAAGAAGTAGGGCTCGCAAAAATTTCTTTGTTCGCCTCGAATTGCACTCGTTTTGGTGACTATACTAGAGTAGCATATCGATGCTTTGCGTATTGCAACATAAGTAAAAACTGGTAGTCTAAGGCCTATGTTGATTGAAAATATCAAAGGGCACTTGCTACTTGTTATGGCACCAACTGGAAGTGGTAAGGGAAGTTTAATCGCACATGCCCAACACCTATTCCCACAGGTGGCACAGACTGTCTCTTGTACTACTCGTGAAAAACGCCCTTCTGAAAAAGAGGGTGTAGACTACTACTATCTTTCTCGGGCAGATTTTAGAGATAAAATTCAGCAGGGTCAATTCCTTGAATGGGCAGAGTTTAGCGGTAATCTGTACGGAACCTTAAAATCAGAACTGGTAGAAAGACTCCAAAGAGGTGAAATTGTCATTTGTGAGATAGAACTACAAGGAGTGCTTCAGCTTATGAATATGGTACCGCATGAACATCGAACGTTAGTGTATATTGAAGCAGGAGACTGGGAGGTGATGAAGAAGCGGGCATTGGCTCGAGCACCCATTTCAGAAGAACATCTTGCGTTGCGATACGAGCGATACCTCCATGAAAAAGCTTCAAAGGAATATGCTGACGTTGTTATTAACAACGTAGATGGAAAGTTACAAGATTCAAAAGATCACATGGCGACAATCGTACAAAATATTATTACAGAGTTATCTAAATCACAATGACAACAAAACCTTTAACAATTATCTTTATCGGGCCACAAGGGAGTGGGAAGGGGACGCAGATTGAAAAACTTAAAGAAGTACTTGAAGCTAAAGACCGCCGGCGGGTAGTTGATATCCAAACAGGACGACGGTTTCGTGCGCTTGCAGCAAAACAAGAAACATTTGCAGAAGATAAAGTTGCAGCAACGCTTGCCTTGGGTTCACTCCAGCCCGATTTTCTTGTAGCGGTATTGTGGGGACAGGCACTGGTTGATCAGCTCGATGAAAAAAGTCATTTATTAATTGATGGATTCCCCCGCACCGTAGGACAAATCCCTGATCTTGAAGATGCGTTCCACTTTTTTGAACGGGGACACGTGCATGTGATAAACCTCAACACTCCTGAAGAGATAGTTCGAACTCGAATGGTTGAACGAGCACGGAGTGATGATACTCAAAGCTCAATTGAAGAGCGATTGCGATGGTATCGTGAAGACACACTTCCCGTATTAGAGTATTACAAAAAAAGACTAGATACTACTGTGGTTAGTATCGACGGAACCCTAACAATGGATGCAGTGCATCTTGAAATCCTCAAAGCACTTAATCTAGAGTAATGTACTTTCTATGATTACCTTAAAAACACCTGAAGAAATTGAAATCTTGCGAGAGGGAGGGAGAATCCTCGCAAAGATTCTTAATGAACTTGAAAAAATGGTGATTGTTGGTAACTCAACACTTGATGTGGACGATACTGCGATGGAACTTATTGAGAAGTACGATGTTGAACCAATGATACTTGGATACAAACCTGCCTTTGCAAATCGACCATATCCTGCAGCAACATGTGTATCGATAAACGATGTATTGGTGCACGGTATTCCAAATGAAGAACCAATAGATTTTGTTGAAGGAGATGTGGTGAGCATCGACTTAGTAATTGGCTATCAAGGGATGATAGTTGATTCTGCTCGCACTGTGGGAGTTGGACAAATTTCAGAAGAAGCAGCCGAACTTATCAAAATTACAAAGCGAGCACTTGAAGCAGGGATCAAAGCAGCACAACCCGGTAACCACATTAACGATATTGGAAAAGCAATAGAAAAAGTAGTGCCGAAAGGATATGGGATTGTTGAAACGTTTTGTGGACATGGGGTTGGGTATGAACTCCATGAAGACCCAATTGTTCCAAATTTTGTCACCAAAGGGAATACTCCAGAATTAAAAGTTGGTATGGTTATTGCCATTGAACCAATGATTACCTTAGGAAGTAAAGAAGTCGAAATCCTCCGCGACGGCTATAGTGCCGTAACCGCAGATGGAAGCCTCTGTGCCCACGTAGAGCACACAATTGCCATAACCAAACAGGGTCCCTTGGTATTGACAAAGAAGTAATTTAGTGCATAATAGATCACATGTGCGATATGACACATGGTCTTTTTGAAGGGAGGTAATCATGAGGTATAGAGTGTTATGATGAATTTAGCTGGCTATTGACGACGTCGTAGCTAGTGAACATTTCATCGGAAGACTGAATCTTTGTCTCAGTTTGTATCATGACCTTGCCAATGTGGGAGTTCGAAAGAACGACCTGTCTTTGTCTCACTTCGTTGTTCACGAGGAGATGCCAAAGTACCACAACCGCTCAAACGGTCACAGGCAATTGTAAATTAGGACGTCAAAGAAAAGACCATCAAGTCTTCTCTGCGGCGGCCTTTTCTTTTTTACCAATGGGCGTATACTTTTGATACATGAACACAATTGCTATTGATACATATAAGACTATTAATTAGCTTAAGGCGAAGGGTTTTACTGAAGCTCAAGCTGAGGGGATTGTAAGTGCTCTCACTGAAAGTGAGCTGGTTATAAAAGATTATCTTGATAAAAGTTTAGCTGAACTTCAGACGCAGATTATAAAGTGGGTTGCTGCTATGCTTATCGCTCAATCAGCTGCAATAGTTGCACTTCAAAGTCTGATTCAGTAATTAAAGTAAATTGTTGTGTTTTCCATATCATTGATGATATTAAAAATGAAATTTGGAACTAGGTAAAAAAAAGCCCTGCTGCTGTGGGGCTTTCTTTTTTGTCAGAATACGCTATACTCGACCCATAATTTAGCCTTAATTCACTTTATATTTTATGGGACGACAACCACACCAGGAGCGAACATTTGTTATTTTAAAGCCTGATACTGTACAGCGGTCATTAATGGGAGAGGTCATCAAGCGATTTGAACGAACAGGACTCAAGTGCACAGCAATGAAGATGACTATTGCAGATGAGCCTACACTCTTGAAGCACTATAACAAAGACGATGAGTGGTTTTTGAAAAAAGGGAATCGAATTGTTGAAGATATGAAAGCTCACAATATTCCTGTTGACAAAGAAGCTATTGAGTATGGAAGAGATATTATCCGAACGGTTGTACACTACATGACTGCTGCTCCTGTTGTAATGATGATTTGGGAAGGGAACAAAGCTATTGATATCATTACAAAAATTGTAGGGACAACAGAACCGTCTACTGCTGATATCGGAACAATTCGAGGTGACTACACGGTTGATTCGTACACTCACTCAGCGATTGAAAATCGTGCAGTACGAAACCTAATTCACTGTTCTGACGTACCAGTTGAAGCAGAGAGAGAAATTGCACTTTGGTTTAAAGAAGAAGAAATCATGAACTATACAACTGCACAAGAGAGGATTATGTATGACGTAAACTTCGACGGCACCAAAGAATAAAGCCTATTTTAAGTCAGCTACTTTGTCGCACTACGAAAAAAGACCCTCGCTGGACAACTTGTCCCACTCGGGTCTTTTTTCTTGTGCTTCCTTACAGGAACTGTCCATTCATTGGATACTTAATTTCGTTTCACTCATTAAGTATCATAATGAATCTTGCGAAAGTGACCCACACTTTCTCACTCGTATCTGTTCTTAAAATAGGCTTTATTGAGTCAATTTAACTGTTTGGATTTAGTCCTTTCTCTACACTTCAATCTTTTTGAAGATAAACCCTGACGTCTTTTGAAGAAAGTATGCAAGGAGAATAAAAAATCCAAGGTACAAAAGTGTAGCAAGCCAAGGCTCAAATCGTGTATAGAGTACATCGTACCGAAGTAATAGTGGCCAGTGTAATAAATATATCTCATACGAAAACAATCCAAATAAACTGAATAGTTTTGATTCCCGTTTTTTGAGTATAAATAAAAGAAGAATTGCAAACATGATCATGAGGCTTGCAAGTTCTTCCTTGTACGCTATGTCTCCAATGTGTGCGTTAAGTGCAAAGTATCCAATAAATGCAAGAAGAAGACTAAGCACCGTAGGATATAAAAATGAATGATATTTTTTGTATGTAAACACTATTGGAGCTTCCCAAACTTTTTTCATACTCACATACCATGCAAACAGTATTCCAAGTGGAAACGCGAGCATGTGAACCTGGTACAAACCGATGACCCCATCAAAAAAGAATGGATTAATTTTAACAAGTACCCATACGATAGTGTATAAAAGTAAGGCGGTAACCCAAGGTCGTTTTTTGCTAAACAGTAGTGGAAAAACAAGGTAGTAGAAGAAGATTATGCTGAAGTACCAAAGCGGAGAATTAAAATCCGTCAGCATGGAAGCTTTGTTAAAAATTCCCGCAAACGCTTGCACAATAAATTGTGCCGAATACGTTTGTCCAAGAACGAATGCATCAAGAAGTAGGAAAGTACAGAGTGTTATCCAGAAGGGGATGAGTAACTTAAGGACGCGTCGTTTGTAGAAGGTGACAACAGATTCATCTTTTTTAATGTGTGAAAAGGTGAGTCCATATCCAGATAGAAATAGAAACATATTGACACTTACTCCCGCGAGAACAGAAATAGGGAACAAAAACTGATTGTTAGATGCAAGCGTATATCCAATGTGTGCAAAGAGAATAGAGAGCATTGCAAAGCCCTTGAGCTCAGAGGTTAACGAGTGTGGGGTGTAGTCTCGTTTTGTAATGAACGTGGCTATAAAGATAATCCCCAAAACTATCAAAAATAGCTGGGTTTGAAAAATGGGCTCACTTACTAAAACTTGCATATATACTTTCTGCCCAGAGTGCATATCCTACAGTATTTGGATGGAAAAAATCTTCTGCATAATAAGCCGTATTGAGTGATTGCTCCTTGGTACTGTTGTACAGGTCAATATAGGTCACGTTGTAGTCTAGTACAAGATCTTTTAGTACCTCATTGTACGCTTGCGTTCTTAGGTTAAAATAGAAACGATACGGTTGCCGTATTAACTCCTTTGTACCAATGTACGGTAACCCGATAACATAAATTGTCGCATCAGTTTTCTCTGTTAACGTTGCAAGAATGGTTTGATAATGATTGGTAAAAGTTTTAATTCCAACATTGCCGTGGATGTCATTTATTCCAATGAGCAAGGTTATGACATCAGGATTACTTGCAACAGTAGGCTCGAGAAAGTATCCCATCACGTATTCACTTCGTATACCCGGTATTGCAAAGGGTATAAGTTCTACGCTCTTTTGGGTATCTTTGGCTAAGTGCGATGCAATGAGATAGGGGTACGATTCAGTATAAGTAGAAACACCAACTCCTGCAGTCACACTGTCACCAATTGCTACATACGTTCGAGATTCTAGGGTTGTATCTCCAATTGAATAACTTTTAAAATCAGACGGTGCAAATATGGGTGTTGCACCAAGACTCCAGTAAATTGAAGCACGTGCGTACCAGAGGTATACAAACAAAAGAATGATGATGGTACTCCCCATTACTACGGTGACTTTTTTCATTATACGTAATGGTACCTCGAAAATAGCTAAATAAAAACTTATTTTTTGCAAAAAATAAAGAGAGGCGTATACTATTCACGGAACCACCTTACGTATGTTCCGATTAAATATTTTGCAAGGGTTGCCCGTACTCGCGGAAAGTAATGAGAACTGTTTTATTACAGATTTCAGACACAAACCGGAAAAGGTACCCACCTGGATTTTCCAGGAGCATACGTTTGTGGTTCCGCAAATACGCTTCCAATTTAGTTTGGTAGCGTATTTGTGTTTTAAAGAAGTGCGCGTAGAATTTTTATTAGAAATAAAAAATTATACGTATGAAAAATATATTCGCTACGCTCCTTATTTTACACATTTTTTCGTATGGTAGAATGAGAACATGGTACAGATTACGACAACCTTTTTTCTCATAGCATTTTCAATGCTTGCGGTATTGCATCAAATTGCCCTAACACTGTCATTGTATTGGCACTTCTGGTGGTTTGATATTGCAATGCATTTGTTTGGTGGAGTAGTTGTTGCGCTCGGTTTATTTACGCTTGCTGATTTGCGTATTATCAAAAGCAGTTTACTTACCCTCTCTAAGATTGTTTTCTTTGTGTTACTTACAGCAGTAGCTTGGGAGGTTTTTGAATACTTTGCGGGCGTGCCTATTGAAGACACCTTTGTTTCTGACACAGTACTCGATATGCTCATGGGCTTATGTGGTGCAGTGGTAGGGTATTATGTAGGTTCTAGTTTACGTAATTTAAAATAATAGCGCATGTCATCAACATTGGGTTTTTATGGAGGAGTAGGGAGTGTAACAGGGGCTAACTTTTTACTTGATACAGGGAACGTTGCAATTTTAGTTGATTGTGGACTGGTGCAAGGAGATCGGTTTGTACAAGAAAGTAACGCGCTTCCATTTGTCTATAATCCAGCTGACATTGATTTCTTATTGGTTACTCACGCACACGCTGACCACATTGGTCGTATCCCGAAACTGGTAAAAGATGGCTTTAGAGGAACTATTTATTCCACGTTTCCAACCTTTGACTTGGCACACATTATGCTCCGCGACGCACTCAAGGTAATGGAATATGAAAAAGAAAAATATGGAAGTAAAGTGATTTATGGCACTGAAGATATTGATATGGCAGTAACGCTTTGGCGACGTGTCTCATATAATGAAGAAGTTACCCTCAAAGATGGTGTTACTATGCACTACACCGATGCAGGACACATTCTTGGTTCAGGGATGGTACATCTACAAAAGGAAGGAAAGAAGATTGTATTTACTGGAGACATAGGAAATATCCCGCAACCACTTCTAAACGCACCCGTTATCCCAAGTGAGTATGAGTACATGGTCATGGAAAGTGTCTATGGTGACCGTGTGCACGAAGAAGTAAAAGAACGCTCTTCACTTTTACAGCAGTATATTGTCGCCACACAGAAAAGAGGGGGAACACTCATTATTCCAGCTTTTTCACTTGAGCGTACTCAAGGGATGCTCCTTGAAATAAACAACATGGTAGAGCAAGGACTCATTGAACCCCTGCCGGTTTTCTTAGATTCGCCCTTAGCCATTACGGTCACCGATGTCTATCGAAAATATACTGAGTACTTAAAGACTGAAGTACAAGAACAGATTAAAGCAGGTGATGATATTTTCGATTTTGAGGGACTATCGTTCACTAAAGGAGTTAAAGATTCACAAGAAATAAAAAACCACAAAGGAGCAAAGATAATTATCGCAGGAAGTGGCATGAGTCACGGAGGGCGAATTCGTATGCACGAGAAGAACTACCTCGATGACAAAAACACCACAGTGTTACTTGTGGGATATCAGGCACTTGGAAGTCTTGGGCGCATTTTAAGTGACGGTGCGAAGAAGGTAAATATTGATGGGGAGTTTGTAAAAGTAAAAGCTGAGATTGCTATGATACGTGGATTTTCAGGCCACGCCGACCGTGACCAATTACTTGAAACTGTGGCAGGGGGTAAAGATAAAGCAAAACAAATCTTCGTCACTATGGGTGAAGAGAAATCGTCATTGTTTTTAGTCCAACGTTTGCGAGATTACCTAGGACTTAACGCAGTTGCGCCAAGTCTCAATCAAGAAGTGGAGATTGAGTTCTGAAATGAGTCAAAGAGAAAAACCAATAAAATAAAAAGCAACATCCCAAAGGATGTTGCTTTTTATATCGTTAGAAGTGAATTATTTAACCTGCGCGATTACTCGGTTGAATGCTTCTGGGCGTTCGTTTGCGAGTGTTGCAAGTACCTTTCGGTCGAGTTTGATTTCTTTCTTTAATAGCGTATTGATGAAGATGCTGTACTTCATTTCGTGTCCTTGGAGTGCTGCGTTGATTCGTGAGATCCAAAGTCGACGGAAGTCATTCTTTTTATCTTTACGGTGCGCAAAAGAGTGCAGTTGTGCATGGTAGATAGCTTCACGTGCTTGTCGCTTCTTGGTTCCACGACCGAATCGGTAGCCTTTTACTTGTTCGAGGATATTTCGGCGGCGTTTTGCGGCCATGATTCCTCCTTTTACTCGTGACATAGTATTGGTATTAGATTAATTAACTGATAAACGCTTACGCACCGGTACTTGGAAGGAAACGACGGGTAATTCTCTTTGAAAGGTTCAAGAGCTGTGTTCGCTTTCGGCGAAGTCGCTGTTGTCCAGTCTGTCGTGCATTAAAGTGGTTTTGACCTGCTTTTCGAGCAATAATCTTACCGTTTTTAGTTACTTTCAGACGTTTGGTATATGACTTGTTTGTTTTCATAATAATTGACTTTATAAGGCAAAAAGTGGGAGAACTATAGCGTATTCTGCTCAATTTGTCCACTTAATTTCTATAAACGTGGTTTTTAGGTTCAGATGCGAGGCGACAAGGAATAAAAATGTGAGACGTACATTGAGTACGTTGAACTTTTTTATGACGCAGGCAACGACGCAGATGGGCTTAAAAAACGCGTTTATGTTACACCATTCCGAGATCGAGTAGCTCGTCGAGGGTCTTTTTCTTTGATTTGGAAACAGTTTCTGTTGTTGTTTCTTCTGGTACCTCAGCTTTTACAACATCACTTTCCTTAATAATCTTCGGTGCTTTGACACTTTTTCCGACACGTTCAAGGGTCACACTGAATCCTTTAGGACTTTTTTTGATTTCATCTGCAAGCTTGTACTCGGCAGGGATAATCTTCAAGAAACGCTCGAGTCGCTCTTTAAGGAACCCTTGTTCCATGTACTTGTATCTCCCTGAGAGGAATAGGTCTACTTTTACTCGATGGCCTTCGTTGAGCCATTCTGCTGAACGCTTGGCTTTGAGCTGTTGATCGTGTTCACCGGTTCCAATCTTTACTTGGACACTCTTAGTCTCTGTGACGTGTGATTTTAGCTTTACTTCGTTTGCCTTTCGCTTTGTTTCGTAGCGATATTGACCGAAGTCCATAATCTTCGCAACAGGAGGTTTGGCGTTTGGAGAAATTTCAATAAGATCAAGGTTTACCCGATCTGCTTCTTTAAGTGCTTCTTCTACAGTAATAACACCAAGATTCTCTCCTTGTGACCCAATGACGCGCAGTTCTTTTGCACGAATGGCATGGTTAATTCGAGTTTTATCTTTCTGGCTATATTGTTTGCGTTCTGTTATCAAGTAGATGATCTTATTTTATAATTGGCGGAGCGGGAACTCCTGGTCTATGTAGGACAAATGAAAATGAGTGCAATTCGAGACGTACAAACAAAATAAAACGAGGTGTACGTTGTTGTACATCGAGGATTATTTTGTGTAGTACAACGAAGAAGTGTGCCATTTTCGTTTGTCCTAGCGTATACGAAGCCCTCACTTTGTACACCTCACAGCACTAACTGTTGATACATGCAATGTACCACAGATATGGCTAAAAACAAAGACCACACCTTTAGACACAACTGATCACTTTTTTAAATAATGCAAATGAGTTTCTAAAAATTATAGAGATTCAATGTGTGTATAAATGCGTAAAAAAGAAAATAAAATAGAAGAGATGATGCTACAATTACGATACACCTTTTTTCTATGACAGAGAAAGTAGTTCGTAAAACAACCGCAAAAAAAGTAGTACGTCGGACAACCACTAAAACGGTATCTGGTTCTTCTTCTGCAGCGAAACCAGTTCGTACTACAACAAGAAAAGCTCCAGTAAAAACAGTGGTTGTCGCATCAAAAACTAGACGTTCTCCTAAAGTTCTTATTGTCGGCTTCACCTTGTTTCTCTTGGTTATGGGGGCCTCAGCCTTAATAGGTTTTTCAGATACGGGACAGCTTAGCGTTGAAAACACAATCCGCGATCGAAAGCAAAACGCAACTGGCGACGAGCAAGCTGCCTTACAGTCTGTACCAATTGAACAAGCAGGTGCAGGTGCACCAAATGGTGGGCTTGTTGGAATGGGACAGGCAGCTCCAGAGGTCGCTGTTCCCGTAGCCACATCAACAGACGACACTTCGTCAAGTTCGGCATCTGTATCTGCTTCGTCAACATCGTCAGCTGAGACAGTTCCATCAACAGAAGTGAGTGCTGAAGCAGAACCAATTACTGAGTAGATACCGCGTATATAAAATAAAAACAAAGAGACAATTGCATCTTTGTTTTTATTTTTTCAAACTCTTTGCAGTACAGGTGGTACACAAGCAACCCTCAGGTCCAATGATTTCTTTCATGTACACCTTTCCGTAATTGTATGAAAGTTCGTCACCTTTCTTAATATTTTTGCATGCACGGATGTAGATTCGATGTTCATCTTCATCATGCTCTGCTTCACAATTAGGTTTGCAGGCATGGTTAATGTAGCGAGCTTTGTTTTCTCGCCCCTTACCATCAATAACTAAGTCATCGGTAACTTCAAAGAGATAGCGACCACCTCGTTTATTTGCGACAGCTTCAGTAATGCGTTCACCAGTGTACTCAATAACAAGTTGGTCTTTTTTAATATCTTCATTTGCAAAAAGGCCAAGTCCAGCAGAACTTTTCTTTACTTTTACCTCTGGTCTGTATGAATCATCAAGCATAGTTGGAACAGTATAGCAAAGAGTACCCAAATCAACGTTATGATTTTGTGGGAAAGAGGGGGTAATACCTATCCAGAAAATGAGATTAAAAGAGGAGTATACTGTAGTGATGAATATAAAAATTGTTGGATGGGTATGTGTGGTTCTCTTAGCTTTAGCTATAGGGTTTGTTCTTGGAAGGTCAGGGATAGAAACCAGGCTCAATTCAATTGCAGACGATACCTCGGATATGCTAAAACAAAATAGCTCAGAAAATACTCAACAAAGTGGTGTAAATAATGTTGGGCAAAGTGATGTACCTGCACAAGGAGATTCAAGTTCACAAAGTGGCCTGTCATCAGGTCAGAAAAAAATGCTTGAATCGTTCGGCCTTAACCCTGATGAAGCTACATTAACTCCAGCGATGATTGCCTGTGCAGAAGCAAAAGTAGGGAAAGCCCGTGTAGCAGAAATTATGGCAGGTGCAACACCATCGGTACTAGAAGGTGCGTCACTTATCGCTTGTTATAAGTAGCTTCTATCAGGATAGATGGGGAGTTGTTCATTTTTGACCTGACCATACTGTTATACTAAGAGCCATAATACGTACATATGTTTGAATGGATTTTATACATTATTGAAGCAGGAGGGTATTTAGGGATTTTTTTTCTAATGGTATTAGAAAACCTTTTTCCGCCAATTCCCTCTGAGTTAGTTATTCCACTTGCAGGGTTTGCTGCGGCAAAAGGAGAACTTAATATCATTGGAGTATTGATAGCAACAATAAGTGGGGGACTTGTCGGTTGTATTCCGTGGTACTTTCTTGGACGTCTCTATGGCGT
The DNA here is from genome assembly GCA_043719295.1 of bacterium. GTDB lineage: Bacteria > Patescibacteriota > Minisyncoccia > Phycocordibacterales > UBA918 > OLB19. Next base: position 156,508 of record JAYSUD010000005.1, on the reverse strand, counting down.
ACCACGACTAAAAAAACTTTCTTTAAAATATGGAAGAGTGATGACGGTATCTGCCGATGACATTGATGCTGCACAAACATGGTTTAGTAAACATGGACACCTTGCGGTATTCTTCGGGCGTATCATGCCTACTGTTAGAACACTCATCTCTGTGCCTGCAGGAATTGCGCGAATGCCGTTTGGCCGTTTTGTGCTCTACTCTTTTTTCGGTACCACTATCTGGACATCGATGCTTCTTTTCTTAGGGTATGTACTTGAGAGTCAGTATGAAACTATGTCAGTATATATCGACTTTATATCAAACGGGATCATCTTCACGTTCTTCGGCATTTATTTTTATCGTGTGGTGACATTCAAGAACGTTGATACAAAAGAAGTATAGATAATGTCTAGTAATACACATAAAAAGAAGACTCCCTAGGGAGTCTTCTTTTTATGTGTAGGGTTCTTAACAACTAACTACTTCGGCATTAGTACAGTATCAATTACGAACGTGACACCGTTACTTGAAATCACATCTGCTGTTTCTACCATAGCAGATCCATTAACAGTAATTTTGTTACCGACCTTTTTGATGGTGATATCTTGTCCATTAACAGTTTCTAATACTTGTCCATCCTTGAGGTCGGCTGTGGTGTATCTTCCTGCAACTACGTGATAGGTCAGTATTTCTGATAACTTTGTTTTGTTTTCAGGTTTAAGAAGTGTGTCAACAGTACCTGCGGGCAACTTTTCAAACGCAGTGTTACTTGGTGCAAATACAGTAAACGGTCCAGGACCCTTAAGTGTATCAACAAGTCCTGCAGCAGTTACAGCCGCTACGACAGTTGTTACATTTTTTGCTTTAGCAGCATTATCTACAATATCAAGACTTGGGAGCATCATTGCACCTCCAACCATTACGCCTGTTTCTTCAGGTGTATTTGTTGTTGGTGCTGTATTATTCTGTGTTACCGGTGGCGTTTGTGTGTTTACTGTTGTATTTTGTATCTCAGCATCATTATTTGAGAACATATACACTAAGACTCCAAGAATAATCACTCCAATAATTCCGATAATCAATCCATTATTTTTCATATGTATTTTTTTATATTAAATAAATCTGTACTACCAATAGGTAAAGCCATGGAGTACCTTTACTTAACTAAGTTAAGTAAATTTAGTATAGCATATTTCAAGAAAGGGCAATATACTAGTGGGTATACAAAACTATGAATCTCATAAAACGTCTCATTTCCTACAAAAAAAAGTTTTCAACGTACTCGATTGGCCTCTTACAGGCTAAGAGTTATCGTATTCTTAAAAAGAAAACAACAGCATTTCTTTCTGTGTATGATTTATCAACGGTAGATTGGGCACTGTTGGGTATATTGTATGAAACAAGTGAAGAGACGTTATATTTGATAGACATTGCAGATGCACTTGGTGTGAAGCCTCCTTTTGTAACAAGAATTATTGCTGAGCTCCAAAAAAGAGGACTTGTTACCATTGAAAAAAGTAACGTTGATTCACGAGCAAAGAATATACACCTCACTAAAGAGGGATCATCATTGGTTGTAACTATCGAACGTAAACTTCGGGTGGTAAGTAGAACATGGATTACGGGTGTGTCGCCACTTGATTTTCTTGCGTATATGCGCGTGCTTGAAGCAATAAGTCAAAGCGAAGAAAAAGAATAAAAAACTCCCTAAGGGAGTTTTTTACGTTATATATTCTTACCGTCGTATTTGGAAATTACCAGGGAATCAATGTCTACATCATCAAGGCAACGGACGTTGATTGCGATAGATTCGTTACCTTGACCATCGCTTCCAGTTCCAAATGAAGCGGTGCCACAGGTGGTACAGAACAGATGGTGAATGAGATGTTTATTAAACTGGTAGTCTGTAAGTTCATCTTCACCTGTAATAAGTCTAAATGAAGCTTTTGGTACAAAGGTAAGCAACCATCCTCGCTTAGAACAGATAGAGCAATTACAAGATATAACTTCCTTCAGATGTTCAATATCGACTTCGTACCGCACCTTCTTGCAGTGGCAACTTCCCGTGTATGTTTTCATACGTATCAGTGTAGCACTGTATCAACAGTTTCTTTTATTACTCTTTTCCCATTAAGATACTTAAATCAGCTGCTCCTACGACCCCATCTTGATTAAAGTCAGACTGCATATTCTGGCGAACCGTGTGCATCATAAAAATACTTACATCAATAATTGTTTGTGCTCCATCTTTGTTCAGATCTGTTGTTGGTTTATCTTTTTGTACGGCGTACCAAGTACTTTTTGGATCTGTCTTTCGTAAGATATCAATAGTATTTGTTGCAGAATTTTGTACAACAAAGAGCATATCAAATGATTCTTTAAGTTTTGTATCTGTCCCAAGTCCATCGTGCTGTAAGATGCGTGCATTATTAATTCCAATAAATCCCTGACCTTCTTTACGTGTTGTAAAGGTAATAGTTAAGAGGGTGTCAGTTCCTGTAAAACCTCCTTGTTTTGTGGTGCCTCCTGCAAAGTGAATGGTCCCGTCACCGTTACTGTACCAAGGTTCTTTTACCCACAAGTCTGCAATAGAGATGTTGTAATCAATTCGCTCAACAGTGAGCACATCTGTATTAAATGACAAATCTCCAGAAAAGGCATTGACAGGTACTGATGACTCTACAACCAACTTCACTTGAAACGTCTCACCAATAGTTCGTGTTTTGAGATCAGCCTCTGTTCTCATGTCCGCTTGAGGATATGCACTAAAAGAATTTGCCATTAATCCAGCAACTGTAAGAGTGCTTACGATCCCTGCAATGGCAAGCGCAAATGGAACCGCAGTTCCTTTTTTATAGTAAAAAGATTCAGTTTGCATATATATAAGTATGACATACTTCCGTGGGTCACCGTGCCAAATAAAACATAAAACCACTCATGGATCTGAGTGATTTTATGTGTCGGTGGAGATAGTGGAAATTGAAGGGTCAAGTTTCTAAGTACTTAAGTTCACTTCGTTCCTAAATTACTAAGAACTTCCTCCCCGAGCTCAGCTGTTGCAAGGCAACATGCTTCCGCTTGATTCAATTTCACACAGGCAAAGCAGTTTGCCTGTTCACCATCTCCACAAATAAAAATCGCCCACGAAAAATGTGTGCAGATTTTTAAATTGTGGAGATGGTGGAAATTGAATCCACGTCCGAATTAGGTTGCTATCGCGCGTCTACAGTGTGTAGTATTTCTTTTGATTTAAAGGGTGGACGTATAAGATAAACAAAATCGTACACTCTCGATTCCTAAGAAGGTCTAAGTAGTACTAGGAAGGGGTACTACTTTCAAGTTTCATTTTTATTACACTGCAATTCTCTCTATGAAACCTCAAGAGAAACAATGTCGACCGGCCGTCGCGGGTTACGCGAGAGCGGGTACGAGATCCAACTTCGAGAAGTATGGACTTACTACGTTATTCTTAGCACGTAAGTGTTGCATGTATTTTTACAAATCCACATGCTCTTTTGACACTGCACACAACAGCAGGGACTAACCGTCGATGCCTAGCATCCCCATTGAAAATTCAAATAGCTTAAATACTCAATGGGAAGGTTGTACATACATCATGACGTACAAGTTGTAAGTCTCTTACAATTTTCAAATTGAATTTAAAAATTTTCAGGGGATAGTGTGCGTATATTGTTTAGATACAAAATGATGGGGCGGACTTATATAGTGTCCGCCGGGGGACGTGCTTTTTTGCTCGTCTCCAAAGTAGTAGTCTGAATCCGAGAATTGTGAAAAAAATTGCAATGGGGATATACAGTATCGCCATTACTACAATCATCAGAGTCGGGTCATTGTACAGCATAGTTCTCTCCCTTTTTTGGGGTCATATGACCACCGGTTTGTATCTAAATTAATATTCGCTGCAGTGAGATGGGAGGAACGGCAGGATACTGCTCGAGTCGTTCCTCTCGTTCGCTTACTGTATTAGTACGCGAACTGGTCTTGAAACTTGAACTACCTCAAGTTTTTCTTGGAGCCACAGCTTCAAGTGCGAGCATTCACCTTTAAAAGTGTCGTGCCGCATATCAGAGAGCATTTCTGCAACTCTGCCTTTGTAGATCTCATTCAAGACCCGTTTTGTCAGCAGTTCTATCTGCTTTTGCTCTGTTTCGGGATCACGTTTTGTCCCGAATTGGAGTATTACGATATCAGCCATTAGTCACTGCCCTCAACTTGTTGTTTGATTTTTTGATGTGCCACCGAATGTGAACCCATCTCACTGTAGCGAAGATTCTATTGTTCTTTCAAGGTACGATTGATTTCTCTTTTTGTGTCACGCTCCTTGAGCGCTTCACGTTTATCGACCTTCTTTTTACCACGGCCGATAGCAATTGCAAGCTTTACATTGCGTCCACTATTATACCACTTTAATGGCACTATTGTCAAGCCAGCATTCTCACTTTGACGTTCAAGAACCTGGAGTTCTTTTTTAGACAAAAGAAGTTTTCGTGCACGTTCTTGATCATAACTTTTTGGAGTATTTACAGGCTGAAAAGCGGTGATTGAAGCACCTACCAAAAATGCCTCACCACCTCGGATAACCACGTGAGCTCCTTCAAGCTTTCCTTTACCTGCGCGAATGGACTTTACCTCATACCCAAAAAGCACCGCTCCTGCCTCAAAGGTTTCAAGGAGTTCAAAGTTAAACGATGCCTTTTTATTACTAATGTATGCGCTCATATTTTATTATCCCAACTATATCAAATTACTCGCCAAATAGCCTCATTTCTGTATAATGACACTCTATGTCAGAGAACCAAAAAAACGAGGAAATTAATGAAGAGACCACAACAACTCCTGTAGAAAAGGAGAATGTTGAAGTGGTGTCTAAAGAAGTTAAAAAAGGAAGTGCAAAGAAGGGTATTAAAATGCCAATGCTTAAGAATGGAAAAGGGGTTGGAAAAAACATGCCTATTGGTCCGGGTAATTTTTGGAACAATATTCTTTCAACTGTACTTCTGTTGGTGTTTATTACTGCCGCATATTCGTACGTAGTAGATAGACAAGTAAAGTCAGAAGAGTTTGCAGTATCTGAGATTGCACAGCAAGTAAAGAAAGGGGAGGTTGCAAAAATTGTTGTGCGTGGAGCTGAGCTTGAAGTTGAGTATACTGACGCAACTAAGACTAAAGGTACTGCAAAAAAAGAACGAGATGCTGCAGTTACCGAAACACTTGTGGCACTCGGAGTTACTACCGATCAACTTAATGCGGTAAAAATTGATGTGCAGAATGAAACTGGCTTTTCATACTGGCTTTCAAATGCAGCTCCATTTATTTTCCCACTCCTTTTCTTAGGAATTATTATCTGGTTTTTCACTCGCTCTGTTAAAGGAGCAGGAATGCAGGCGATGAGTTTTGGAGCAAGTAAGGCACGATTTATCGATCCAAACGACACTTCAAAGAAAGTTACCTTTAAAGATGTTGCTGGTGCAAAAGAGGCAAAACAGGAACTTGAAGAAATTGTTGATTTCTTAAAAAATCCGAAGAAGTTTTTGGACATTGGTGCTGAAATTCCAAAGGGTGTCATGATGATGGGGGCACCAGGAACAGGAAAAACCTTGCTTGCACGTGCGGTAGCAGGTGAAGCAGGTGTTCCATTTTACTCAATTTCGGGTTCTGAGTTCGTAGAAATGTTTGTTGGTGTAGGTGCTTCTCGAGTGCGGGATTTATTCCAGATGGCAAAAAAGTCTGCACCGTCGATTATTTTCGTTGATGAAATTGATGCGGTCGGACGCGTGCGAGGAACAGGAATTGGGGGAGGCAACGATGAACGTGAACAAACACTTAACCAAATTCTCGTTGAGATGGATGGATTTGAACCAAATGCAAAAGTGATTGTGATGGCTGCAACAAACCGTCCTGATGTACTTGACCCAGCGCTATTACGTCCAGGGCGATTTGACCGACGGGTCACCATTGACTTGCCCGATCGTCACGATCGTAAAGCAATTCTTGAAGTGCATGCACGCACAAAACCTCTACAAGATGATGTGAACTTAGAGATTATTGCGCAACGAACACCAGGGTTCTCAGGAGCAGATTTGTATTCACTCATGAATGAAGGTGCGATTTTAGCAGCGCGTGAAAAGCGAAAGACAGTAGGGCAGTTTGACTTAATTCGTTCTATTGAAAAAGTGATGTTAGGTCCTGAACGAAAAAGCCACGTGCTTTCAAAGAAAGAACGCCTTGTTACCGCGTACCACGAAGTGGGGCACGCACTTGTAGCTTCGGTATTACCATACGCTGATCCTGTACAGAAAATTTCAATTATTTCTCGAGGACGAGCTGCGGGATACACACTTAAACTGCCAGACGAAGATCGAAAAATGCATACACGTAAAGAATTTCTTGATGATATTGCAATGACACTTGGAGGGTACGTTACTGAGCAAATGGTTTTCGATGACTTAACTACTGGACCTTCAAACGACTTACAAGTTGTAGCAAACCTAGCACGCGATATGGTGACAAAATACGGAATGTCGCCGCTTGGACCTATCGCATTTGAGGGAACTGGAGGAAGGATGCTTGGTGGAGGTATGAGCGAAGATAGAGGATATTCACCGCAGATTGCAAAGACTATTGATGACGAGGTAAACAAAATCATTGAAGATGGAAAAGAAAAAGCTCGTGAAATCCTCACAAAGTATCGCCCTGCACTCGACGTGATTTCTCAGAGACTATTTGAAGTTGAAACACTTGAACGTGAAGCGTATGAAATTTTGTTAAAGGCCGAAGGAGTTCCAATAAATGATGTGTATCGAGATGCGCGAATAGCGGAAGAAAAAGCGGGTGATCCGACAAAGGCTTTGGCTTAAAGTTTTTACTAAGGGATGCAATAAAAAGTAAGGTGTTGGACATCTTACTTTTTATTATGTCCCCATGACAATTCTTTTGGGTATTTTTTGGTGTTACCATATATGGATGGAGGCATCGGCTTGCTGCCGGTGCCATTTCAATTTATTTAAAATTTATTACACACAGTATATGAATCACAAAGTATTTAATACAAACAAGATGCGGACAGTGCTCGCAAGTTGTTTTCTTGCAACAGTAGTCCTGTTGGCGTTTTCCTTGCCAGCACAAGCACAGGTACAGACAACTTCTCAAGCGCAAACACAAGCCACCACGCTTGCAAACCTTGAAAAGATGATTAAAGATCTGATGGCTCAAATTGCGTTACTACAAAAAGATACTGCACATATTGGAAATGCGAGTTCTACACCATCAGGAGCTTGTACTCCACTCACACGAACTCTAAAACTTGGGTCTACTGACGCAACTTCAGGTGGTGAAGTAGGAAAATTGCAAAGTTATCTTACTAAAACTGGTCATTATTCACACGGAAGTATTACTGGTTTTTATGGACCATCAACAGAACGGGCTGTACAGAATTGGCAGAAAGCAAACGGAGTGGTGACCTCTGGTACACCAGCTACTACTGGGTATGGTGTTTTTGGACAAAATACCCGTGAAAAAATGAAGGCACAATGTAATCCTCAAGTCAAAAGTTACACACTTGCTGATGTACAATCAGTAACAAAAAAATCAGTTGACCCAATACCGCTAGCAATTGATGATGAATACACGCTCTATACCGTTACACTTAAGAGTGGGAAAGTGCATACATTTAAAAGAGGCTTTACCCCACTTGGTGCTTTTGAAAACCAAGTGAAAGCAACGGGTTACACAGGAAATATTGATGCATTGTTAGCTCTTGCGACTTCAGTCTCTACTACATATGGATTTGATGATGTTGCTTCAGTGACACTTGATTCATCAAAAACACTTTTTGACGGGCCTGCGGTATACACTATTAAGCTTAAAAATAGAACACAGGTGGTTGTGAGTGTTTGTGTTAGTCGTGGATGTACAGATGCTAACAGAGACAGTGCTTTTAGAGATAGTGGATACACTGGTGATATTGCAAAGCTCATTGCGTTAGCTAAAAAAGCTCGTGTATGTACCAATGACCGTCAAACCTATCAAGAGGGTGAGACACGTACAAGCAATAGTGGATTTACTTCAAATCGTTATTTAAGCTCTGACCGTTCATACGTTTGTAGAAATGGAAGTTGGGAAGTTGTAAAGAAAGTGGCCTCATCAACACAAGAACTTGCTGTTGCGGTTACAGGACTTACAGCAACTGCAAAATTTTCGTTAACTAATGGTTGTCAGGGATATGCGATTACGTGGGGTGATGGCACTGGAGAAGATAAAGTAGCTGCGTCTACACAACTTGCGTGTACACTAGCAATTACTGAAGTAACGCGCGTACACACCTATGCAAGAGCAGGAAGGTACACGGTAACCCTCAATCTCTTGCAAAATACTGGAGCTCCTAAAACATACACAAAGACCATTGCTGTCACGAACCCTTCAAGTGCAAGTTTATTTCAAAGTAACTAGCTAGTAGGTAGTACATTCCAAAAATTAAAAGCGGCCTTTGGCCGCTTTTTTGTGTGTGGGTAAAAACAATATTAAATAACGCAGACATAGAAAAACGCGGGCCAATTTTCACAGCCCGCGTTTTGAAATATTCTGCAAGTGCAAAATATTCCAGTATTATGCCTCAACACGCCAATGGATTGGAAATCCTGGATCAAAGACCGTCACCGATTCGCCACCAGCAATCAGAATCTTGCTTGGATAGATGACCTGAGCCTCTTCCTTCATCAGGGTCAAAGTCCCCTCATTCAGTGGAAGTCCGTAGAATTCGGCACCGAAACGTGAGGTATAGTCCTCTAGCTTCAGTAGTGCATTTTCCTTCTCGAACACATGTGCAAGAATTGAGATGGAATTGGTTGCAGTGAAGCAACCGGCACATCCACATGCGTGTTCCTTGAGACTGTCGAAATGCGGTGCACTGTCTGTCCCAAGAAAGTATCTTGGATCGCCTGATGTCGCTGCCTTCACAAGTGCAAGGCGGTGCTTTTCACGTTTTGCAATTGGCAAGCAGTAGTAGTGGGGTTTAATTCCTCCAACTAGCAAGTGGTTCCGATTGATGATGAGATGATGGGTGGTAAGGGTGGCAGCAAGATTGTCGCCGTCATTATCTTTCACATAATCCACAGCGTCTTCAGTCGTGATATGCTCCATTACGACTTTAAGTCCAAGATTTCTCTGTCGCAAAGGTTCAAGCACCTTGTCGATGAAAACTGCCTCACGATCAAAGATATCAACCGCTGGATCAGTAACCTCGCCATGAACACAAAGTGGGATGCCAACTTCATTCATTTTTTCCAAGACACCTTGGACGTTGTCGAAGTTGCCAACTCCGCCATGGCTGTTTGTGGTGGCACCGGCTGGATAAAGCTTCACCGCACGTATGTTGCCATTTGCATAGGCACGAGCAACGTCGTTTGCGTTAGTGTGTTCAGTCAAATACACCGTCATCAAAGGAGTGAATTCTGCTCCTTTTGGCAATGCTGCCAAAATTCGTTGATGATAGGCAACTGCCTCTGCCTCTGTCACAACAGGAGGTACGAGGTTCGGCATGATAAGTGCTCGCCTAAAGTGACGAGCACTCTCAGGAAGAATTCTTTCAAGCATCTCTTTGTCACGAAGATGGAGATGGAGATCGTCAGGTCTGCGTATTGTGAGACTTTGCGTCATTGTTTGTCCTCTCTAGTTGTTGATGCGAAACAGGGTCGTGTCAAAAAAACGTCCGCCTGTACCATAACAAAAAATTCCCTAACAGGGAAGCTGTAGGGAAAGTGTGGGTGAAGAGCAGTGTTGTACAGGTGGGCGCCTAAACGCCCACCGTGAACATGTGTTTTGCTTCAGCGTAGATTGAAGCTTGTAGAAAGATCGGCAACTGCGTCCCACCCGCCACCGAAGTAGAACAGTGATGCGACGCTTACACTATCTGCACCCGCATTGCGCATGATTGCGATATCTTCGGGTGTGAAGATTCCACCGATTCCACGAACCTTGATAAGACTTCTCTGTGCCTCAATCATCGCCTTGAGGGTTGCAACCTGTTCGACCGCGTTGTCAAACAAAGGTGCTCCTGACAGTCCTCCATAAGGAACAGAGAGAACAGACTTCCCGTTCCAGACTGCCTCAGTGCGACGGGTGTTTCCCGAGACAATTTCGGACACACCGTACTTGACACAAAGTTGCACGATTTCAAAGAGCGTCGCCTCGTTGGTATCCGGAGCAATCTTGAGTGAAATCGAGAAGGGGCAATCCTTCGCCTCCATCAAAAGTGCATCAAGCGCGACAGGGTCGTACGCGAGAATTGGTTGCAGGTTTTCGCCCTTACGATGATTTGGGCATGCCGCGTTCACTTCAACCAAGCGAATAGGGAGAATTCTTGGTTGCTGTCGAAGCACTTGGCACATTCTCTTCAGTTCGCCACTTTCGGTTGGCGCGAGGCTGATGTCGGCCTGTGCGCCTGTTTCCGCAAAGAGTTTGCGAAGCAAAGGGGCATCTTCCTCGAAGAATGTAGTAAGGCTTTGGTTCCTGAGTCCAATGGCATTGAACCCGGTTTTGGATGCTGCATCCCAGTACGAATTCGGCTCAGGGTTTCCTTGTCTCGAAAGAAGCGTAAATGAGCCGAGTGCTGTTGAAGCGATACTCGAAAGTGCACGCCTGTTGAAGTCGCTCGCTTTTTTGAGCATGCCAGCGGCGATGCCCACGTCAAAGATCTCTTTCGGCATAGTGTACTCTCCTTGTGTTTTCTCTGTGTGAGTAATTAGGCGGATAGTCTGTTGCGTAGTCTAACGGAAAACAGGGAAATGGCAATGTTCATAATATGTCGTTGTGAGGTTTTGGTGTGTGATATAATCGAACTAAGGAATGTAAATTATATAATATGTATGGTACGTTCGAAAAATAAACTAAAAGCAATTACCTTAAGAAAGAAAGGGATGAGCTATTCTCAAATAAAAACCGAAATAGGAATCAGTAAAAGTACCCTTAGCGGATGGTTAAGTGACATGCCACTTTCAAAAAAAGCGTATTAATGAATTACGAGCGAATTCTGAGATTCGAATTGAGAAATATCGAATGACTATGCAGAAGAAAAAAGATGATAGGAGGAGTGTTGTATTTAAAAAAGTATCACATGACATTTCCTGTAGTAGAAATCTTGAATTTATTGCAGGCTTTTACCTTTATTGGGATGAAGGTACAAAATCAGCCGAATATACGACGTCATTAACTAACTCAGATCCTGCTGTTGTAAAATGTTTTGTCATGTGGCTTGAAAATATGGGTGTCTTAAGGGACGAACTTAAAGTTAAACTACATACGTATACTAATCAAAATGAAGATGAGCTTAAAGAATTTTGGTGTAAGCATCTAAGTATACCAATGCAAAACTTTAATAAAACGTATGTAAAAAATACTTCTGCGGAAGCAAGGACGTACAAAGGAATGTTTAATTACGGTACGTGCGTTGTTTCATATCACGATAGAGATATGTACGAATATGTGATAGAAGGCATCCGATACTTACGAAGTATCTATTCCTAGACTAGGATTTTTTTCAAAATATAAAAGAGATATACTGTGTCTGACCTCTTGGACTGACCTAGTTTTTTTATGACTGAAAGGAATTAGAAAACGGAAATACTCTTGTGGTGCGAACCAATGACCATTTTTGTATATGAATTCAATTTTTGTCCGCCCTCCACGACTCGAACGTGGGACCCTGGAGGTATAAGCTCCATGCTCTAACCAACTGAGCTAAGGGCGGATGGTTGGTCGGTACAAACTATACCGTAAAAGTTGATTCTGCTCAATTGAAAGAAAAGTGGTTTGTGTTGCAATTAGTATCCCTTAAATGGGTCGTTTACGATTTTCTTCACCCCCTTTTCTTTAAGTGACTTTTTAATTGCACCAATCATCCGAGGTGACCCTGAGATGAAGTACTCTGCACTATTTTGGTGGAGTGCCACCTGTGCATCAAGAGCCTTGTTTACTTCTTCTGGTGTCTTCGTATAGATGACTTCAATTGATGGGTGTTGCGCGAGCATATCGATTTCTTGTTTGTAGGTATACGTATCAACTGCTGAATAAATAAGGGCAATTTTTGTATCAGTAATAATTCCAAGTGAGATATCCGTGAGTATCGCCCGAAAAGGGGTGATACCGATTCCTCCTGCAACTCCGACAATCTGATGTATTTCATTTGAAATATGGAATTCTCCAAATGGACCATTCATCATGAGTGTGTCACCAAGGGTGAGCAATAGTAACTGTCTCTTAAAATCACTTGGTGTATTTGTGATTATGGTACTTATACGGATAACGCCTTCATGTGACGATGATGCAATTGAAAAAGGTCGCCATACCTTACCGGCAATTTTTGTATGGGGGAAATAGAAGATTGCATGTTGTCCTGCTTTCCATGAAAGAGGTTTTTTGTGAGTAAAAATAAAAGAATAGATAGTTGGAGACTCTTGAATAATTTGTGTAAGAGTAATAACGTGTTTATTAAACATCGTGATGTAGTCATGAGGGTGGGTAAGTGCCCGAATAAGGAAATCAAACATAGAGTATAGAGTAACTGTAGCAAGTTTTAAGATAAAGAAAAACCGACATGAAGCCGGTTTTCTGAGTATGCAAACTAACTTAGTTGTGGGGGTTACATTCGTACTACAATGTCATCAAGTTGTTTACGTACTTTTGCATAGTGTTGTGTTTGGTCTTCACTTGATCGGTAGCCGAGAGCAAGGATGACGGTTGCATGAAGATTGAGTGCATCCAGTCCTAAAATCTCATTAAAGGAAGTGGGGTTAAATCCTTCCATCGCATGATTATCAACCCCTCTTTCTGAAGCTGCTACCATCAGTGTACCAAGTGCAATGTATGCCTGCTTTTGTGACCAGGTGAGTCGTGCTTCTGGCGTTCGGTTAGGTAGATCATTCATCATTGCTTGTTTGAATCCGTCTACTGTTCCTTCGGGTAAACCTCGAATAGTTTCAATACGTGTTGAGTATTCAGTTATGTATGCCTCATCAACATCAGTACGTACTGCAAGCACAATAAGTGCACTATTTTTACCCGCATGTTCTTGATTGTATGCAGCAGGGATAAGTGCATCTTTTTTTGCTTGATCGGTTACAACCACAAATAAAAATGGTTGGAGTCCATATGCGGTTGCGCTCAAATTGCCTGCTTCAAGAATGTACGTTAAGTCATCTTCAGGGATTGTCTTAGTTAGATCAAATTGTTGTGTTGCGTATCTCCACGCCAGTGATTCTTTTGTAGTCATAGAGTGCAAGTATACGCGTGTTTTAATATACCGTCGAATTATGTTTGTTTTCCTACTCCATGTGCAGTCTTTCTCCCAAGAGAAGAACACGCTTCGCAATCTGAGGATGAGTTTCTGAAAGGTTTTTATTGTCATCAACAAGTTTGTACGATTCAGTTCGTGCCGCTTCAACAAGTTTTAAATTTTTGATTGCTTCCATACCTAAATCAGAAAGCCCTGACTGTTTTGCTCCATAGAGTTCACCTCCACCTCTAAAGGTAAGGTCGTATTCGGCAAGTTCAAATCCATTTTTTGCGGTAGTGAGGGCCTTCAGACGTTCTTTAGTTTTCTCACTTTTACTTTCGCTTACCGCAAAGCAGTATGGTTGGTGTGTCCCACGGATTACTCGTCCTCGGAGTTGATGGAGTTGTGAAAGTCCAAAACGTTCTGCTCCTTCTATGATAATGTTGGTTGCGTTTGGTACATTCACTCCAACTTCAACTACTGATGTTGCAACAAGCACGTCAATTTTGTGTGCGTAAAATTCTGCCATCACTTTATCTTTCTCACTTGGCGTCATTTTCCCATGCATCACTCCGATAACGTACTCCTGAAACACATCTTTCTGCAATCGTAATGCTTCTGCTTTGACACTCTTTAAGTTAAATGCATTTTCTTTTTCCGGGTCTGGTTCATCAATGCGGGGACAAATGACGTAGGCTTGTCGGCCATTTTTAAGTTCTTCTCTGACGTGCTCATACATTGGTTTTTCTTGACCGGGCCCGATGATTTTTGTAATCACTGGCTTGCGTCCTTTTGGCATTTCATCAAGAAGCGTAATGTCGAGGTCGCCGTAAATGGTTAAGGCAAGTGTACGGGGAATTGGGGTTGCAGTCATCGATAAGAGGTGGGGCATCCGCGCATCTTTCTTTGCGAGGGCCTTACGCTGGTTGGTTCCAAATCGATGCTGCTCGTCAATAATCACGTATGCTAAATGTTTAAATTCAACACTCTTATAGATGAGAGCATGCGTTCCAATCAAAATTGGTATCTCGCCGTTTTTAACCCACTTCAACAGCTGTGCCTTACTTATGTTAGTTGGTTTACTTGGATCACTTTTGCTCGGAAACTTTTGACAACCACTTCCGGTGATAAGGCCAATTGAAATAGGGAGATGTTTGAAGTATTCAATAAAACTTTCAAAGTGTTGTTTTGCCAAAATCTCCGTTGGTGCCATGTAGGCTACTTGTAAGTTGCCGAAGGCAACCTGCGTTCCTTTCTCAATTGCTTTAGTACCCTCAGGTGGGCGAGACGTTGCAACGGCATACGCGGTTGTTGCTGCAACTGCTGTTTTCCCGCTTCCCACATCCCCCTCAAGCAATCGGGACATTGCGTAGTTGCCGTTGAAGTTTTCTAAGATGGTATCAATAGAAGTCTTTTGAGCTTTTGTTAACTCAAAGGGGAACCGTTCAGTAAATGCGTTAAGATGCGCCTTGTCTGTTTTGAATTGGTAGGTTGTTGCGGCGTTGGCTTCTTTACGAGATTCTGCGTTTTGAATTTGAATATAAAAAACTTCTTCAAATGCAAAACGCTTTCGTGCGCTTTGTGCATGATCAGCTTTTTTTGGTGAGTGAATCCACACAAGTGCTGTTTTTAAATCGGGGAGGTTATAGCGTTTGAGAATTTCGCTTGGAATAGGATCTTCAAGAGTTTCAAGAATTCCTTTTTCAAAACACTTCAAAACCGTATGGTAAAACCACTTGCTCGTTACTCCCTTACTCTCTCGATAAACGGGATAAATTGTGTCGTCGAGGTTTTCAGTATTACGAAAAATTGAATCATGACGATCAACCGGAAGTGAATCAAGTTTTTCAACTTCGGGGTTTGCGATGTACAGTTTTCCTTCACTTCCGGTAACTTTCCCTACAATCTTTACATACATGCCGTCGCTATACATCTTTGCTAAGTATGGCTGGTTAAACCACATGATTTTAATTTTAGCCGACCCATCTTCAATGTACCCCTCAGCAATCGGCCGTTTACTTTTCCACGCTTTACGGAGCTTCAGTCCCGACAGTTGCCCAAACACAATTGCTTCTTGATCTTTTTGAAGTCCACCTACCGACTGGATATCGCTTACGTCTTCATATCGCGCAGGTAAGTGGTGGAGCAAGTCACTGACGGAAGCTACACCAAGTTTCTTTAGTGCCTTAATGTGTGGCGCATCAATACGGAAGTGTTTAGTAAGTTCGTCTTGGGGTTGCATAGGTGTTAATAGTAACAAATTGCACGAAGCTCCGCTTTTGTGTACAGTTGCTTTTGACCACATTAGAAAGGGAGGTAGGTCATGAAGGGAGATAGAACTTGTCCAACTGGTGATGCAATACGGGGGTTGATAAAGGGGAGAGTCTGCAACAATAGGATATCTGCTCAAACGTCGACGGTTCCGCCGCTCGGAATTACTTCCGCAATTGGCCTTAGTCTTGCGGATGTTGGTGGAGACTTAAGCCTATTTATGCTCTCTGCTTTAAAGAGTCCACCAAAAGGACGCTGTTGTGTCTGAAGCTACTGGTGCTGAGAGGACAGGGAAAGTCCTATGTTTCTTTAGGAAGGAGATGCTATTGTTTTCAAGAAGACCTCGTTATCTTGCTCTGCAGAACGAAATTAAGGCTCAGTCTTGCGGGCCATTATGTATATGGTCAAGCAAGATGATTGAATCGGCACATTCGTGCCGTGTCTGTGGCAAGCTTGAAGCGTACTTAGGTGGTGAACAGAGTCTTGAAAGTGCCGTACATCTTGTTTGGTATGAAATGGTATTTGAAGATTTGAATCGTCAACAGTTGGATTCATGTTTGATTGAAGCGATTGTTGCCACATTCGCAGTCTCAAAAGCAGAGAGTTCTTGCACAGGAAGTGTACGTCTAGGTAGGGCGAGGTAAATCCTCGCCCTATAGGGTACTTGCGGAATTTAAAGACAGGTATACACTTTATATATCTTCAGAGGTTTACTTTTGAAGAAGCACGACAATTTGTCGTTTCGTAGCCAGATTGGCGAATGAAACAGGGCTCGACCCGCAAATTGGCTTGCTGACGCAATGACCAAGTTCTTTTCTGGCTTATGTTTTAGCCAAGTGACTTTAAACAATCGTTCTTTGAACTCACCACATAATCAAAATTTAGTTTGATTCCACCCATTCGTTAACCGCATTTTTCTTTTCTTTTTTAAGACTCGAAACCTGCGGTTTTGTTGTTTTAATTCCTATTGGTTAAGCTTCATCCCTAGGGTACTCCTAGGATTGTGCAATCAATCTCGAGGGTGACCCTAGGGATGCTTTTAAGTTTGGAGTTAGTGTGGCACTATTGTACGAATATGGAATCGCCCACAATACCAACTCCAGAAAAAAAGCCAGAAACAGCTTCAGAATTCTGTGAAAGAATAAAATCAGTTTTCAAAATTCCAGGACAAAACGTTCAGGTTCAGATTTCAGGTATATATGCTGAAGGAAATATGTACGAACGTGACTCTTCAGTACATACCATTGAAGTAATTGAAACTGCTTCAGGCAGCGAAGTTCGAGTTTCCATAACTGGGCCAATGGGGAACGGAGAATTTTATGTGTCCAAAGGTTTTAATATGGGTAAACCCATTTTTTATTTAGAAAGTCGACCTGAACAAAGTGATGAAGAGAGTGGAAAAAAAATTGATTTCAATTTTTCAAAAGTTGGTTGATTTTAAAAGGCCGAAAGTTCAGAGTTTACGTATTCACTAACCCTAAATCACACCTTGTGTTTTACATAAGGTGTGTTATATTTCTCCGGCTCAGGGAGGTTGCTTTGGCAATCTCTTTGAGTCAATCCACGGGCAAAAGCCCAAAAAAAGGACTCGACCAATGAACACACCAAAGCAGATTTTCGTGCAGGCACCAGTTATGGCAGCGTTGATCATGGGCATGCCCGACCTGTTCGGGAAGGCTCAGCCCATGCTCGTGAGCGCTATCAATAATCCTTTGCACACCACCAGTCTTTCTGGCGCCAAGATCAAAGGCCAATTTGAACTGATGGCAAAGACCGAATCCCATCCGGCAATGCTGGTCAAGGCCGAAATCGTCTTTGAAGATCTGTCGGTTTCCGACAAGGTCAAAATCACGCAGATTCTTGACGATACCGACTTCGACATCGACCTGCTCAGCAATGTGCAATTGGGCGAACCGAATACGTTCATCATGGTCGACGCAGATGGCGAACTGTTGCAACAGGGCGGGATTACCATAAACACTGTCGGGTGCATGTCGCAAGATATGGCTGATGTGATGAAAACCATCCTTGGGCTCGAACCAACCGATGGCAAAACCAACCTCTGGCCCATCTTCGCCAAAGAGCTTGACCTGTTGTTGGCTGAAGCGGCGTGATGAATTTCGTTCCGGTGTGATGACGCCCCCTCAAAGCGTCGGAGCGAAAGGAAGGGGCGGCGTGTCACTGCCGCCCCGACCAAACTGTTCTTAACCAGTTATCACTTTGTTCTTCGGTTCATGTGAACCAAAAAATTAAATTCACTATCAGTATATTTTGATAGTCCACCTGCCCGCAAATCGTCCGCGATTATGTGGGCTTTGTTTTATATATTAAGACGACTGCACCGCAAAAAATCTTAATGTGGGGTTTACGAGACCCCACATTAGATATAGAAATTATGTTGGTTTTAAGAGACCGAACATAGGAATCCTGTACAAAATCATTTTATATGGTATTGTTTTTTTCCGCAACGAAAGCGGAAACTGAAACATTAAAGGGCGGTATCATGCAGACGAGACAAAAGCGAGCTGACGAAATACGTGCAAACTGTGACAAGGGCTTAGGTCCAGATTGCGCTTGTGCCAACATGCTTGAAGCAGGTCATATCGATGACGATGAAGACGCTGATCTTTTCATTTTGAATGCAGAACGTCTTAACTCGAACCGACATATTATTGTGATCGACGATTTGGGTGGACTGCTCGAACTTCTCAGCTTTGAATTCATTTTTGGGATGTCTGAGGGTGAGTATGGCCTATCTGGGCAACTTGACCTTGATCAGATTGATCCATTTGCCAACATTGATGATGCCATTGTGGTCGAGGATACTCACCCGAATTTTTCTGGTGAAACGATGCTTCACGGGATGAAGATCCATTCCACACATATTCCAGGCGACTTGATATTGTCAGTGCATCGGCCGAAGCCATTGCCGGGCAAAGGGGAAGGCGCTTTGATCAGAGGCTACGAAGGTGGCCGTTCTGGTAAAGGCAATCGCGCCAGAGGTGGCGGGGGTTTCCATCGGGCAAAAGGCGGTAACTGAGGTTGAAAAAAACTGCACGGCGGGGCGACAGTCCCGCCGACAAGTGAGTTTTGTTCTTTGTAGTTTTAAGTTTGTTCATTTAAACTAAAGAAATAAAAAGGTACCCATTGTAGAGTACAAGTGACACTAGCTCCATCAATTTTGATTGGAGCTTTTTGAATATACACAAGGGGGCTTGTGAATTTGGGGAGTTGGGGGTATAACTGGAAACAGTCGTCCCGATAGGGAGGGCTATAACTGAAACCAGCCGGATTTCGTCAATGACGATTTCGGCTAACGAGGAGACTTGAGATGAAGAAACTTCTCTTGCTCGACTGCGCTGTGTGCAGTCGGTGCTATGATCGTCGCCAGCCCGCCAGATGCGCTGCGTGGTTCCGTTGTAGACAAGCGCGCACATTCGGCACCTGATCTGCCCGGCTGCATTTTCGCAAAATCGGCAACATATGCACCCACCGACACCGGTGCGACCCTTGGTGGCCTGACGACCGACCCGATGCGGAAAATCGCAATGCATCCTGAAGGCATGAATCGCGGTGCAACTGCTGTTGATACCGATCTGAAGGGCAAAATGTCGATTGATGATACGACCGTCCCGCTGGCAACATCCGCCAAGCTTGCAACACGCGCTGCCGAAATCCTGGCGACCTGAACATGCCGAATCTGCATATACGCGATCCGACATGATCTTTCCAAATTATGACGAGGGGCGGCCTTCACGGCCGTCCCTATCGCAAGCTTACGCTTAGAACACCAACCTTTGTTGCTTACCTTTATTTAAGGATGAAAGCGATCAAAGGTTGTTTTCATGTATGGTGTATTTTTATACATTGTCGCGTACTAATTTCCTTTGGAGTATACTGTCGGTATTATTTTATTTTAAATTTGTTCTTTAATTTCCATGCCAAAGCCTCTACAAAAGTTAAAAAAAGTTGCCACTAAAAAAAGTGTTGCTGTATCAAAGAAAACAGCTATAGCTAAAAAAGTTACTCCGGTACAAAAAAAGAAAGACTATAACGCACTTGCGTTGGCGCTTCATAAAAAACTTAAAGGGAAAATTGAGATTGTAAGTAAAGGAAAACTAACTAACCGTGAACAATGGAGTACGATGTACACCCCAGGAGTTGGTGCGGTGTCAGTACATTTAGCAAAAAATCCTCAAGATGCCCGAGAGTACACTATTGTCCGGAATACTGTCGCGGTTATCAGTGACGGGTCAGCGGTTTTGGGTCTTGGAAACATTGGTCCGATTGCAGCGTTGCCTGTTATGGAAGGTAAGTGTTCGATTTTTAAAGAGATGGGAAATGTTGATGCATTTCCAATTGTACTTGCTACACAAGATACAGAAGAAATCATTAAAACTATCAAAGCCATTGCACCAGGCTTTGGAGGTATTAACCTTGAAGATATCTCGGCACCTCGTTGTTTTGAAATCGAGCGACGCTTAAAAGAAGAACTTTCTATTCCTGTGATGCATGACGATCAGCACGGAACCGCAATTGTGGTTTTGGCAGGTCTTATCAATGCGTCAAAGGTAGTTGGGAAAAAGATGGAGTCACTGAAGGTTGTTATTGTTGGTGCTGGTGCTGCAGGAACCGCTATTGCACGCTTGCTCCTAAAAGCAGGAATTGAAAACGTGATTATCTCTGATAGTACGGGACTTATCTATGAAGGACGTACGGGATTAATTCCATACAAAAAAGAACTTGCAAAATTGACAAACAAAGAGAAAAAAAGTGGCGAAGTGCTAAATGCAATTAAAGGTGCTGATGTACTTATTGGTGTATCGGGTCCTGGGACTATTACCAAACACCATATTGAAGAAATGGGAGAGAAACCAATTGTATTTGCACTTGCAAACCCTGTACCTGAAATCAAACCTGATGACGCGAAGACAGCGGGAGCGTATGTGATAGCAACAGGCCGAAGTGACTATCCAAATCAGGTAAACAATTCACTCGCGTTTCCTGGAATCTTTCGAGGTGCGCTTGATAGAGGAGTAACAAAAATTACTGATGAAATGAAACTCCTTGCCGCAAAGAAGATTTCGGGACTTATTAAAAAACCCACTCCGCAGTTAATTATTCCGAGTGTGATGCAGGAGGGGTTAATGAAGGCAGTTGCGAGTGTAATTAAGTAGTACTTGCTTAAAAATCCCAACTACTTTGTTGGCCTACAGAAATTTTTTCTCAATGTACTACATCGTACACCTCGTAAAAATTTCTTTGGCCGCCTCGTATTTGAACTTTTTAAGCAAACACTACGAGCATAATTGCATACTGCTTTTGCGTGTTTACAGTTCCGTATAGTGTTCAGAAAGTTTTTTAAATGACTTTGAATACCAAGCGAAAAGTGTAGCGATTACACCCAAGAATCCAGCGAGGATAAACACCAAGGCAATTCCTCTGTCTATGCCGGTGCCAAACCAATCTCCAATAAGTACTACTCCCGCACCTGTAGTCATAAACGGTATAAAGATAAGTTGCGCTATAGGGCCGATGAAAAAAGTAGTAATTGGTGACGCCATGCTTTCAATACTTTGTGCAAGTCCAAATACGCGACCTTGTCGTTCAAAGGGGACAATCGCTTGCATGACTGTTTGTTCAGCGGCTTCAATCATAGGTGATAACAACATCCAAATAAACATGCCAACCGCCAAAAATAGAATTGATGCTTGAATAGGGAATAGCATACACGATCCCCACATGACAATGTTTAAAACCATAATTCGACGTAGAGGTGAAGTACCAACCCCGTACTTAGTTACATAGATACTCCCTCCAATCATCGCAATACTCATAACTCCCCACATGAAGCCCCATGTTTGAACTGACACCAAGGACAGTCCGTACGCATCCATAAGTGCCATAAAAACTCCACCTAAAAAGTTGTTTACCGTATTGAAGAAAATGAGTCCGAGCAACCCAGGGATTGCTAATACAACAAGCATCGTACCTCGCAAGTCAACTTTTTTTGGTTTAGCACTTTCTTCAAGATGGACAATTGACGGCTCAGGAAGCGAGATGAAAAAGAGTAAATGGAGCAGTACGAGTACTGTTGCAACAACCGACGCGTAGAGTGAAAATTCCATGCCTAAAAAACCAATAGCAAGTCCACTTAACACCGACGTGAACGCAAAGGTGATTCCTTGTGTTGCTCCAACAAGTCCATTTGCCTTGTCACGGTTTTCGGTAAAGAGCATGGTAACGGTAGTTGAAAGGGCAATGGTTCGTAAGTTGCCTGCAACGGTACCTATAAGTACTAATGTAACAAAGAGCCAGAGCTCGTAGGAAGTAGTATCAATAAACGCCTCGGGTCCGACTGTGTAGTAAAAGATGCTTGCAAGGGTAAAAAAGATAAGCGAAATAATACTTGAATGTAGCATTGCTGTTTTTTTTCGTTCATGATCAACAATTGGACCAAATATAAAACCTCCAAAGAGACTTAAGATTGCAAAAATCCCCGCTATCCAAGAAGTTACCAATACTGATTGCGTCTCGATAAATACCCAAAAAGTAAGTGCAAACCAAACAAACATGTTTGTAATGTTCGCCACAAGATGGTTTGCAAGAAGTCGATAAAAGAGAGGATAGTTAGACATAAAATAATATTATAGCATTCTATGTAGTATAATGGAAACATGATAGATTCTTTAGTAGATAAAAAAGCAAAGTTTGCTTCGATAGAAAAACAAGCCCTGTGGATGTCAAAAGCATGCGATAAAGTATCAGTAGGTCGTATGGCAAAAATTTGCAATTGTTCGGACCGTACAATTCGTGGATGGAAGTTAGGTAAAACTATGATGCCATATGAGAGTCTAGTTTTGCTCGCAAAAGAAGCCAATATGCTTGTCCCAAGAGTCTGTCAAATTAATCGCTATGAGCATACTAGTCGGGCTGGTTTAGCAGGTTCTTCCGCAGTAATGAAAAAGTATGGCAGAGTTCCTGTGAATGAAACAGTGCGCAAAGAGAGTTGGCGTAGATGGTTTGATAATGGCGGAAAAACTGAAATAGCAGATTTTTTTACAAAAAATATTTGTATACCAGTGAGAAATAATAAACTTGCTGAATTTATAGGCATCATGCTTGGCGATGGAGGACTGACACAGTATCAGGTGTCGGTCACTTTACATTCTGTTGATGATTTTGAATATGGGTTGTTTGTTAAATCATTGATGCAAAAATTATTTGGGGTGATGCCAAGTGTGTATGTTCGTAAAGATGCACATGCACATAGTATTGTTTTGGCACGGAAAAAGGCAGTCATCTTTCTTGTATCCCTAGGACTCGTTATAGGTAACAAAGTGAAACAGCAGGTACATATCCCTGCATGGATTTTAGAAAATGAAGAATATTCCTCGGCATGTCTACGAGGATTAATGGATACAGATGGTTCAGTGTATCTCCATAAATATAAAGTAGGAGGTAAGGAGTATCAATATAAGAAATTATGTTTTTCTTCCGCTTCAAAACCGCTTCGAAACGAGGTGTTATTTATTCTGCATCGATTCGGGAGTACTGCCACATGTAGTGGAACCAATGTTCGTATTGATGCAATCCACGATGTTGCTCGGTACATGAAAGAAATTGGAACTCATAATCCAAAGCATTTGAAAAGGTACTTGAAATAACGTATTATGTCGAATAAGGAAAAGTGTCAGAGAGGCCGATTGTGCTTTCTTGCTAAGAAAGTAGGGTGAATAACCCTCGAGGGTTCGAATCCCTCCTTTTCCGCAAATGCCAAAACCCAAACAAAGCCAAAGCTTTGTTTGGGTTTTGTTGCATTTGCGAGAAAAGGAGGGATTCGAAGCTGTTGCCAGCTCTTTTGGAAAAAGAGCGACAACAGATACTGGTCATGTAATGACCGAAATTCCCTCCGCAACCATCAAACCCAAGGCAATGCCTTGGGTTTGATGCATTTTCATAGTATCCAGCTTCGACATGTAACCTACACTGGGCGCTTCTCTAACAGCGTCTTGTATACCTCACGACTTTGCCAGAGGAAGTAGATGTTTAGTGCAAGCATAATATTTCCGAGTACCGCACCACTTGTAAACAATCCACCGTCAATAACCGCATGGAATGCAACAACGTTTACAGTAATGGGGAGAATTAAAAGTGATGCAAAAGCCATACGTTTTGTTAGCATCAAAAACAAAATGATACTACATACAACGGCCATGATTGACGTAATGTACCCAACGTTCATGAGAGCAAGAATAAAATCGAACGCCTCTTGCGTGTTGTAGAGATCTCTTGTTGGAGGAGGAAAGATGCCGAGCGCACCTGGAATTGGTAATGCAACGATAAGACCGAAAACAATTTTAAAAAGTATATTGATTATTTTCATATATTATTTTTCTTCACAATTAAACATCCACTTAACTCCAAATCTATCGGTAAGAGAGCCGAAATAATCTCCCCAAAACATTTCTTGAAGTTCCATTTCAATAGTGCCACCTTGGCTTAGTTCCATAAAGAGTCTTTGTGTTTCACTTCTAGTGTCAGGTTGAAGGTTGATATACACGTTGTTACCTTTGATAACGGTAAAACCCATGGATTCAGGTGAGTCTGTTCCCATGAGTACAAAGTCTCCTAAAAGGGGGAGGGCCACGTGCATGACGAGGTTTTTGTCTTCATCAGCAAGCTTAGGAATGTCGTCACTTGGAGGCACTTCACCCATACGACTAATTCCACCTTGGAATTCAGTTTTGAAGACTGATTGATAAAACAAAAATGCTTCTTCGGTCGTACGATTGAAATTTAGATAAATACTTACTTTTGACATATGCTAAGTGATATAGATTTGTAATCTTCCTTAAAATCATAGCAACACCACTCGGGTACGTCTTCCTGTACAAAGTTAGTTTTGAGTGTTAAGGTTTCAACCTTTGCGGAAAAGAGCTTTCCGAAGAAAGTTGCTCTTTTTGTACTTCGTCATCCCCATAACCAAAGGAGGCCTCACGTGCCACTCTTCATTGAATTTCTGCTCTTCGGCCTCATGCTGGTAGCACTTTTGCGATACAGTTCGCACCATCTCAAAGTAGCATTTTGTGGACTTCTGGTGATTATCTGTTACAAAGCAGCGTTTACCAACATGTCGCTTATTTTGCACCTTGAGCATGAAGCATTACTTCTTGTAAATCTGCTCGGGCTACTTGTTGGCTTTGAGTTGATGGCTGATCATTTTGAAAAGTCTCGTCTATCTCTGAAGGTTTCTGCGTATTTGCCCGATGGTTGGAAAGGGCCGTTCGTGCTTTTGTGCCTTATTTTCACGCTATCAGTCTTTCTTGATAATATTGCTGCGGCAATGATTGGAGCCTCACTAGCAATAGTGGTGTTTAATGCAAAGATTCGTGTTGGATACCTCGCTGCTATTGTTGCAGCGAGTAATGCTGGTGGGGCAGGTAGCGTTGTTGGTGACACAACTACAACTATGATGTGGATTGCAGGGGTCAACTGGAAAGATGTCACTCACGCATTTTTGCCAGCTATTACTGCACTTTGCATGTTTGGCATTCCGCTATCAATTGCTCAACATCGGTATCAGCCGATTGTGAGAATGCGAAATGTTGTATCTGAGGATGTTTCTGCTGACTACACAAGAATATTGATTGTGATTGCAATGCTCGTTGGCGTTGTTGTGGGGAACATACAGTGGGGTCTGCCTGCTTTAGGCTTGTGGACGGTTATCATCGTAACAGCACTTCTCCGCGCGCCATCATGGAAAAAAGTTCCACACGCTACCCTTAACGCAAGTTTCTTGCTTGCGTTGGTACTTTCTGCAAGCTTGATGCCTGTTGAGGAATTACCAAAAGCTTCAGAATTCACAGTCCTCGTGCTCGGATTTGTATCAGCAATCTTCGACAATATTCCGCTTACCAAGCTCGCGCTTGATCAAGGCGGATACGATTGGGGATGGCTTGCATATGCTGTGGGGTTTGGTGGTTCGATGATGTGGTTTGGATCTTCTGCTGGGGTTGCAGTTGCCAAAGACAACCCAGATATGCGGAATACTAAGTTGTTTCTCCGCGAATCTTGGCCGATTCCTGTAGCGTATGTGGCCGGGTTCTCGACACTGTTCCTTTTGGGATGGCATCCCCATGCTCCCTTGCCGTAAAGACTGCAAAGAATAGTCTCAACAATCACTGTTGTCCCATCGCATAGATGGGGCAACATACCTAGTCGCCCTCTGTGTATCTTTGGGCGATTTTTCTATGGAGCAGTATGTTGCCTGATAGCACTCATGAAAATCTCTCCAAACTGGGTTAACTTTTTTTCACCTACACCGTTAATGTTTAAAAAGTCCTCATCACTTTGTGGTCTATGCAATGCCATTTCATGGAGTGTTTTATCGCCAAACACAATATAGGGGGGAACTCCGCGACGTGAGGCTTCGCTCGTACGTACTTGTCGCAAGACCTCAAACAGTGAGGTGTCGTAGTGTGCATTGTCAGTGAATACTGATGCAGCTTGCGCAACACTTTTTTTCGATTTGAGTTTATGTACTGTTAAAGGAGTAGGAGTAACACAACGGTCGCAATTGCCGCAGTTATGTTCCTCATACCGTTCATTAAAATATTGAAGCAAAAATTTACGCCTACACCCGCTTAGTGTCCCATAGGTCACTGATTGGTCGAGGTTTTGTTGCGCTTGCTCTTTTTCTTCGCTCTCGCGTAGTTGGTTTATAAAGTAGTCTTGTTTAAATTTGTCAGCGGTTGAAAATAACAATACACACCGCGAAGGAAGTCCGTCACGCCCCGCACGACCCGTTTCTTGGTAATAGCCTTCTATAGACTTAGGTAAGCTATGGTGAATAACAAGCCGCACATCGGGTTTATCAATCCCCATACCAAAAGCAATGGTTGCTACCATGATTTGAATATCGTCATGAATAAATTTTTCTTGGTTATCGCGGCGTTTGTCTGAGGACAGTCCTGCGTGATATGCACCCGCGTTATATCCTTGAGCTTGAAGTTTGTCCGTAATAGTCTCCGTGTCCTTACGAGAGAAACAATAAATGATGATGCTTTCGTCTTTGTAGAGGGATATAAGAGAAAGGATAGTACCAAAAGAATCTTTTTTTGGGAGCACTTCATACGAAAGATTCTGTCGATTAAAACTTGAGGTAAAGATGTGGGGAGAAGGAAGTGCAAGTTGTCGCACAATATCATCGCGCACCTTTGGAGTTGCGGTAGCGGTAAGTGCAATGATGGGGACGCTTGGGAACTTTTGTCTAAGTGACTTTAGGTTTCGATAGTCTGGTCTAAAGTCATGACCCCACTCTGAGATGCAGTGTGCTTCATCAATGGCAAACAAACTAATATCTAAAGTGTGCAAAATAGCTTCAAATTGGACAAGTGCTAAACGCTCAGGGGTAACATAGAGGATTTTGATACTTCCGTTTTTTGCCTTTTCTATAACCTCATGCATCTGTTCTCCCGTTAGCGAACTGTTTAAAAGTGCCGCACTAATCCCATACCCCAAAAGTGCATCTACCTGATCTTTCATGAGAGAAATAAGTGGCGACACAACAATAGTTATCCCTTCTTGGAGTAATGCAGGCAATTGAAAACAAAGTGATTTCCCACCACCTGTTGGCATAAGTACCAAACAATCTTCTTTTTCCATTACCTTGTCTATAACTTCTTTCTGTAACGGTCGAAACGTATCGTATCCAAAGTATTGTTTTAAGGTGCTGTACATATATAAGTAGAGATAAGGAATTCAGGACACCATTATCGCACCGAACTATGTATTTTGAAACAAACCAATTTCAGTCTATAATACCCCCGCCTGTGGAAGATTGGCTCCGTGGGTTCAATATGAACTTCTTCATATTTTACCGCAGATTCATCTGCGTGGCAGACACGAAGTTAATCCTCCCGTAGGGTTACAATTTGAGCGAAGCGAATATATTGGAAGATTGGCTGAGTGGCTGAAAGCAGCAGTTTACTAAACTGCCAAGGAGTTAAATCCTTCGAGGGTTCGAATCCCTCATCTTCCGCGATTCAAAATAGCGCCCCACAAGGGCGCATATTTTGTTCGCGGAAGATGAGCACGTGACTAAATGTCACGTGCGGAGGGATTCGAAGCCAGATTGAGATAGTTTAGGAGCGAAGCGAACTAAAATATCCAATCGGGGTACTGACCCTGTAAGGGTAGAAATTCCCTCATCTTCCAGAATTTTGCTACACTAATTCGTACATGAAAACCTGCATTATCATTCACGGGGGACCTCTATCTGATAAGGAAGAAACACCTCATCATATTCATACAATGTATTGGTTACCATGGGTTAAATCTAAACTTGAAAGCAATGGGATAATCACTATTACTCCATCAATGCCGAATCCTTGGAATTGTGAATATGCAGAATGGAAAACTGAGTTTGAAAAATATAGAGTAGATGAAGATTCAGTGCTCATTGGGCATAGTCGAGGATGTGCGTTTCTGGTGCGGTGGCTTGGAGAAACTAAAATATCCATTGCTAAGCTAATTATGGTTGCACCAAATTTTGTCACCAAAAGTGATAGTAAGTCTATTCAAGATTTTTACAATTTTAAAATTGATGAAAGCATAAAAGAAAGAGTTGGTGAAAGAATTGTATTCTCCTCTAATACTGAAGATAAGGATGGTACAACAAGCAGAAATATAATCACTACAAAATTAGATTGCAAAGTGACTGAATTACCCAATCATGGGCATTACATTACAATCGAAATGGGCACAGATGCATTCCCTGAGTTGGTTGATGTTGTTTGAGGTACATTATATTGTATCAATAGGAAAGGGTATACACAGACAGCTCATTTTCTCTTTCCACACCTCCTAAAAAATTGTGTGCGGTATTACAAAATCAAATGGTATCATCTGTGTATGCAAAAAAAGAAGACTGAAAATAATTTAGAACCAGTTCTTGCTGAGATTGATATCGCACTTCGACGTCAAAACTCACTTGGGTTTATTTTTGTCCATGGGTTTATCCGTGGAATGGGGACGGCACTTGGCGCAACTGTCCTTGTGGCACTCATTACTTCGCTCACGCTCCATTTCGCCGTATCGCCACAAACCGGAAATATGATTCAGGCAGTAATGGCTTCTATTATTGAGTAATATAAAACTTGTAAAAGCGGTACACTTCTTCGTTACACTGCACGAAAATACTCCTCACCGTACTATGCGTACGACTCGTCCTATTTTGTTTGTGCGTCTCGAATTGCACTCACTTTTACAAGTTTTAGGATTTTGCTGGGTCTATACACTGAGTGTAATAGGAGGCGTGCAAAAAATATTTTATAAGACCTACTTTCTGTAAGATGAATAAAAATTTTTGTTGCACAACCAACACGTGTGCCATGGTATAAACCAACATTACCGGGCAATAGCAACGCACGTAACCGAAGAAGGATGATGAAGCAAAAGCACAGCTTTTGCTTCATGTAACGTTGCTCCTGTTGTAGTAACGTCATCAAGTAAAATGATGTGTGCACCCTTTAGGCTTTGACTTTCTTTTTGCGAGACAGAAAATGCACCAGCGAGATTTGTAAGTCGAGCCTCTTTATGAAGTGAAGTTTGTGGTTTAGTATCACGGTTTCTTTGTAAGATATGTGTTGTCAGATGTACAGGCAGGTTGCACTGTAAAAGTGCTGCTTCTGCAATGATGGTTACTTGATTATATCCTCGTTTACGTTCTCGCTTGCTTGAAAGGGGAATGGGTATCAGAAGGTACTCTTTCTTTGGTAGTTGCGTTAGGTACAAAGTCAACAGTTGTGCAAGTAGCTCTCGGGCACGGGTGTTTTTATGAAACTTATTTAGGTGTAGCGCAGCGCGTATCTGAAGATCTTTAAATGAAGAGAGATAGACTACAGTATCTTCTTTTGCATGGAGGAATTTTTGAATAAAGTGCTCGTTTGTTGTGCGCGCAAGAAGTTTCTCATCATCTCCTTGCGGAAATAGCACATCAAGTATCCTCAGGTAGAGCTTTTTCATACTATAAGTATACATAGAGATGATGCTAGAATAAGAGCAGTATGGCGTTTGATTTCAAAAAAGTTTTTTCATCTGTTTCTAAAGTGACTCCACCACTTGCTTCTAAGGTGGTTGGGATTGATTTTGGTTCATCTTCAATTAAAGTTGTTGAAGTAGAAAAGAGTGAGGGTGTGCTTTCATTATCAACCTATGGTGAATTACAACTTGGTCCGTATGGTGAATCGGGATTAGGAAATGCAGTGAAGTTGCCACTTCAAAAGCGCATCGAAGCGCTTGTTGACGTGCTTCGTGAGTCAGGAGTTACTGCAAAAACAGGCGCACTTGCGTTACCACTATCTGATAGTTTTGTCACGATTATTCCACTCCAAGCAAAAGCGGGGGAAGATATTACTCCTCGTGTTCATGTTGAAGCACGGAAATACATCCCCGTGCCACTTACTGATGTCGCGCTTGAGTGGTCAGAATTGGCTCAAGAAGGAAAAAAAGATAATTTAACCCGCGAGGTACTTCTTGTCGCAATCTTAAACGAAGCACTTCGGGAAATGAATGCGCTCGGAGAATCCGTTTCCATGGCTTCACGACGTTCTGAGCTTGAGATTTTCAGTACATTGCGGGCAGTAACAAAAGACTCTGATAGTTCCATTGCTGTTATTGATATTGGAGCTAAAACAAGCAAGCTATACATCGCTGAGGGTGGTTTTTTATGCAGAATCCATAGGGTCCAAACTGGAGGGTCGTACGTAACTTCCTCACTTGCCAAACAGAAAAATATTTCATTTGAAGATGCTGAAAATATTAAACGGAGCGCAGATGGGCAAAGTGAAGACGGCCAATTGATTAAAAAAATTATGAGTACCGCTTTTGACCGTACGTTCCAAGAGTTCAAACGTGTACTTGATCAGTATCAAACACGAACAGGAAAGAAGGTGAGTCGTGTTGTTGCAACTGGCGGAGCATCACTACACACTGATTTTGTCCCCTTACTTTCGTATGCACTTGATGCACAAGTAGAAATCACTAATCCGTTTAATAAAATTGCATATCCGGCATTTATGGAAGATACACTCACTTCCATTGCCCCTGTGTTTACAGTTGCACTTGGAGCAGCACTTCAATCATTTGAACAGTAGCGCTCTTATCCACACAGATGAAACTATGATGTAAGTATGCTCACGTATACTAAGAGAGAATATGAACCCTCAAAATACTTCTTTTATACCCAAGCGTCCAACGCAAGGTAACGTACAAAATCGAGGTGTACGTAAAATATATATACTCTCGTACGTTGCGTATGTTTTATTCTTTGGGGCAATCGTATCTGCAGCAGCAGTCTTCTTATACACCTACACGCTTGAGGCAAAAGTAAATGTAGAAAAGACGAAACTTACCCAGGAACAGAGTAAGTTTGGACAAGGTGAAATTGAAAGTGTTCTACGACTTGAGCAACTTATTAATACTGCAGAAGCAAAGATGGATGCGCATATCTCACTTCCGCGTATTTTTGGTGCCATTGAAAATAGTGCACTTGAATCTTTAACCCTAACTTCTTTTGATTACAAACGAGTGAGCGACGCTGCGCCTCTAATCACACTTAAAGGTGAAGCAAGAAGTTTCAATAGCGTACTCTTCCAACGGGAAGTACTTGATTTAAACCCTGTCTTGGCTCAAGCCACCTTCACTAAGGTAGAAATAGCTGGTGAAGTATCAGACGATGTTGAGAAAGACGGTCAAAGAGAAACGCAAGATGATCCTGTAATTGCATTTGAAATTTCTTCTGACATTGACCCTACATTAGTGAACTATGCTCCACAAGTAGTAGAAAATAGCGATGTAACAGTAGAACAAAATCAAGACACTACTTCTGATTCTGCAGAACAAAATAGTACTGATTCTACTGACAATGTGTCAACTGACACAACCTCAGAGGTAGACACAAGCATACAATAACTATATGAAATACTCATTACTCATGCAGGTGGTACTCATTGGCGCAGCATGTGTCATCATATTTACCTATGTCATGCCAAAGTTTGAAGATACTAAAGCAATTCAAGACGATATCTTTAAATATAGCGATGCGGTAGATAAAGCTTCACAATATAACGAACGGCTTCAGGAGCTCCTTGCAACCAAAGAGTCATTTCCACAAGAAGGATTAGTATCACTTGAGAAATTTATTCCACTCTCTATTGATGAGATTGCGATTATGCACGACCTTGAAAGTATCCTTCTTGGAACAAACATACTTCCTACGTCGATGACTGTTGCTGAAGAAATTGCACCCTTCTCTGAAGCATCAGTAGAAGAAGAGATTGTATACAATGCTGATGGTACTGTTATGGAGACAGTGAAGCCAACTATTACATCAGGCATCTATTCACGCGACATCAAAGTGATGTTTTCAAGTTCTTATGAAGACATGAAAAATGCACTCGCGCAAATTGAAGCTAATCCTGCATTGCTCGAAGTTGTTGAATTCACTCTCAAGCCCGCAACGGGAGGTGGCCAAACTGGCGCAAACACAGAGACACAAAGTAGAAAAAATGGTGAGTATAACTTTGAATTAACACTTCGCGCATTTGGTCTTACTCCCTCATCATAATCATATGACTTCATTACTTAAAAACTTATTTATACTCTTAGGCCTTGTGGGGACTGTTGCACTTGGCTATTACCTCTACAAGCAAAATTCTCTGGCAACACTTACTACTAGTCCTCTTGCAGATAATCTTGAAATTGAAAGTGCCCAAATCTTGAGTCGTCTTAATGAATTATCGGCAGTTGAGCTCAATGGCGAAATATTTTATGATCCCCGTTTTGCTTCGCTAAAGAATGTTACACCTAACGTAAGCGCTGAACCAGTTGGAAGTCAAAACCCATTTGAAGTAAATTAATTGTGTATGGATGTACTCGAACGTCTCTTACAATCGGGCGCAATAACAGAAGAAGATTCTTTGGAGATTGGTGCTAAAAGTAACGATTTAGGTTTTTCTCTTGAGAGAGCTCTTTTGCAGAAAGAGGTGCCAAAAGAAGTTGTACTCAATGCATTTGCCGAAGAGTTTGGTGTACCTGGATACTTAATTGGAAAAGATGAGTCGGTTCCCCATGAGATATTGCAATACTTACCTGAAGAGTCTGCTCGACATTATCAGATTGTACCCCTTAAAATCGAAGATAGTGTACTTATCATTGGGGCAAACAACCCGGATAACTTAAAAGTCCGTGAGGTCTTAAACTTTATTAGTCTGCAGTATGATCTACCTTCTAAGCTGGTATTTGTATTGGAATCTGATATTGAAAAAGTACTAGAGTCGTATGAGTCTCTAAGCGGAGAGATAGGTGAGGCATTAGGATCACTTGATACAACTAAGAGTGATAAAGATCTCGCTGCATTAACTGGCGAGGATATTGATGCTAAGGCAGAAGAAAACCTGCAACATATCAAAGAGGATGCTCCTGTTACAAAAATTGTTGCAACCATTTTGCGTTACGCGATTGATGGAGCAGCGTCTGACATTCACATTGAACCAACTGATGCAAATGTGGTTGTGCGATTTCGAGTTGACGGTATTCTTGCGAAAAGTCTTGAGTTGCCAAAAAATGTGCAAGCAGCTGTTGTTGCACGTGTGAAGATTTTATCGTCCATGCGTCTTGATGAAAAGCGTAAGCCACAAGACGGGCGTTTCTCCTCAACGTTTGATGGTCGCAAGATTGACTTTCGTGTATCAATTCTGCCAACAAACTATGGTGAAAAAGTGGTAATGCGTATTCTTGATAACATCAAAGGGGTAAGTACGCTTGAAGACACAGGAATCTCACCCCATAATCTTCAAACTATTAGGAGAATGCTTAAAGAACCGTATGGGATAATCCTTATCTCGGGACCAACAGGAAGTGGTAAATCAACAACGCTCTATGCGATGTTGTCTGAAGTTGACTGTGTTTCAAAAAACGTACTTTCGCTTGAAGACCCTATTGAGTACAACATCAAAGGAGTAAGTCAGTCACAAGTCCGTCCTGAGATTGGGTACACATTCGCCAATGGACTTCGAAGTGCGTTACGTCAAGACCCCGACGTTATTATGGTAGGAGAGATTCGTGATAAAGAAACAGCACAACTTGCGGTACAAGCTGCGCTTACAGGGCACTTGGTACTTTCAACAATTCACACCAACAACTCAATTGGAGTTGTGCCACGTTTGATTGATATGGGTGTTGATCCGTATTTGATTGCACCTACGTTGAAGCTTGCTATTGCGCAACGACTCGCACGACGTTTATGTCCTAACACAGGTAAGGAAGTTCCTGTTGATACGTCACTTCAAATGATGATTGATGAGGAGTTCAAAACACTTCCAGAAAAATATCGACACTTAGTTCCGACAGGGAAGTCAGTCATGCATCCTGAAGCAACGTCAGGATGTGCTTCAGGAACAAAAGGCCGCTCTGCAGTTATGGAGGTACTTGAAATCTCAAGTGAAATCCAAGAACAGATTCTCAAGAATGGATCTGAAGAAGACATCCTCGCAATTGCTCGGAAAAATGGTTTTATGAGCATGAAAGAAGATGCCATCATCAAGGCGCTTGATCACGTCATCCCGTACGAAGAAATTAACAACTTTGGTACAAAGATTGGACTTGAAAACGCGATGGATCAAGAGCTTGAAGAAGTCGTGCCTGTCAATAACTCACCAATTGAAGATCTAACTCAAGTATAATACACAGTAATGAAGATTTTACTTGTTGATGATGACATCTTTTTGCGTGATATGTACGCAACAAAATTTTCAGAATATGGAGATGAAGTTAAGAGTGCAGAAGACGGCAAACATGCGCTGTTACAACTTGGTTCTGAAGCCTTTGATGTCATCATTATGGATATGGTGATGCCAGGGATGAGTGGTGTAGAGCTTTTAAAAGAGATAAAAGATAAAAATATTGCACCAAGTGCAAAATGTATTGTACTTTCAAACCAAGGTGAAGAAAGTGATATTACCGCCGCATATGCACAAGGCGCAGTAGGGTATATTATTAAAGCAGATTTAATTCCAAGTGAAGTAGTAGCAAAAGTGCACACCATTGTTTCATAATTTTATTTATATGGCATCAGTTGATTACAAACGAGAACTAAAAGAACTTATTGAGATACTTCATGCGGAAAAAGGCTCTGACTTGCACTTGAGTACAGGCTCACATCCTATTGTACGTATCACAGGCTCACTCATTCCACTCATTAAAAAACCAATTTTGACCAATGAAGACGTTGATGGATTTGCTCGGACCTTGATGAGTGAACAAAAGTACAAGAGTTACCTTGAAACATTTGAAGTGGACTTTTCATATGCGCACCAAGATGGAGTTCGATTTCGTGGTAACGGTTTTTTTCAAAATGGTACAAAAGCAATTGCACTTCGACTTATCCCTGACAGTATCCGAACACTTGAGGAGCTAGGGCTTCCGAGCATCTTAGAGACATTCACACAGCGACCACAGGGGTTTTTCCTTTGTGTGGGCCCGGTAGGGCAAGGGAAGTCAACCACCCTTGCTTCAATGGTTGAGCTCATTAATCAAAATTTCGCGCAGCACATTGTGACTATCGAAGATCCAATTGAATATATTTACGAACCAAAGAAATCGCTTATTGTGCAACGAGAAGTAGGAGTTGATACCGACAGTTTTCAAACCGCGCTTACTGCTGTCTTCCGACAGGACGTTGATGTTATCTTAGTTGGAGAAATGCGTAATGCAGAAACTATTGCAACTGCAGTTACCGCAGCAGAAACGGGGCACTTGGTACTTTCAACACTTCATACTAACAACGCTGCACAAACAATTGATCGTATCATTGACTCATTTCCAGCAGCCCAACAAGGACAGATTCGGGCACAGCTTGCAGGATCACTTACGGGAATCTTTTCACAGCGTCTGATTCCGTCTATTTCTGGTGGACTCGTTCCTGCATACGAACTCCTTATCAACAATAGTGCGGTTGCAAACTTGATTCGTGAAAACAGAACCCATGAAGTGCAGACTATTATTGAGACAGGTCTTGAGCATGGTATGATTGACATGAATAGATCACTGGTACAGATGGTACAAAAGGGTGTAATCACCGTTGAGAATGCATTTGCATACTCGGTTAATCCAAAAGGACTTGAACGACTGATGTAAGAGTATGAACAATCTTTCTACCTGCGATCGCTTAAAAGAAGAAAACAAGAATGTTTTCTACTTTGCTCGCTCACTTGGTAGTAAATAGGCTCTATTATTTTATGAGTAAAACGAAAGAAAATGCAGATGCTCGAATTTACCCGCCCCATTTTCTCTTTTTACACCAATGAATGTTTCAAATATGAATACTCGAATAGAAAACTGTTGCAATAAAGACTCGTCAAAAAATGGGGCAGGGTGTAAGATGTTTATAATTCGCTTCGCTCATAATAAAATCTAACATGCTCTTTAACTACAAAGCAATTGATCAACATAACGCTTCGCGAGAAGGAACGGTAGAAGCAAGTAACATTGATGCTGCCATTGTCACGGTTCAAAAACGTGGATATACAGTTGTTGCTATTGATCCGGTTGAAGAAAAAAATTCGATTCTTAACATTCAATTTGACTGGTTTAATAGTGTATCGAATAAAGATGTGGTGATTTTGTCTCGACAGATGGCGACACTCTTTGAAGCACAAGTTTCAGCGTTGCGTATCTTCCGCCTCCTTGCAACTGAGTCAGAAAATAAACAACTCCAGTCGGTCTTAACTACTATTGGGGACGAACTGCAGGCGGGAAGTTCTATTTCGCGTGCACTATCTGCACACCCAGAGATTTTCTCGACGTTCTACGTAAGCATGGTTCGTTCAGGAGAGGAAACAGGATCACTTGAAAAATCATTTAACTATCTTGCAGACTACCTTGATCGTACCTATCAAGTAGTGACAAAGGCCAAAAATGCGATGGTGTATCCAGCGTTTGTTGTTGGTACGTTTGTCGCGGTAATGGGGCTCATGTTCACAATGGTGATCCCTCGTATTAGTCAGATTCTGATAGACTCTGGGCAAGAGCTTCCTATCTACACACGGATTGTGCTTGCAATATCAAATTTCTTCGCTAACTACATTGGTGTGATTCTTGTGGTGATGGCAATTGGTGGGTTCTTTCTCTTCAGGTTTCTTAAAACAGACGTCGGGCGACGAGCGTACGATGAGTTTAAGATTTCTATTCCGTATATTGGTGACTTAAATCGTAAACTCTACCTCACCCGTATTTGTGACAACTTAGCAACAATGCTTGCAAGTGGAATCTCAATGGTGCAAGCAATTGAAGTAACTGCAGACGTCGTTGATAACGAAGTATACAAAGAGATTTTCATGTTCACACTCTTAGAAGTAAAAGGGGGCCGTTCGTTTGCTGATACTATCGGTGAGTATCCTGAGATACCTGGAGTTCTAGCCCAAATGGCAAAAGTAGGGGAGGAGACAGGAAACTTACCTGAGATTTTAAATACCCTAGCTAAGTTCTATCGACGTGAAGTTGATAACGCAGTAGACACGCTTATTGGCCTTATTGAACCAGTGATGATTGTAATGCTTGGACTCGGAGTTGGAATCTTGCTCGCATCAGTTCTGATGCCAATTTACAACCTTACTAATACTATCTAACAGGGTGTAGCTCATTTGTATGGTTTTCAGCTCTTTTCATGAGATCATGTTGACATTTGATATACATTGTATAGAATATTAATGTGAAGTACTTTGATTGGAATGAAGAAAAAAATCAGTGGCTCATTGAGAATAGAGATATCTCGTTCAATTTGTGTGTGACATATATTGAACAGGGTGATTATTTAGATATTGTAGATAATCATCCACCATATGAGCATCAAAAGATATTTATTATAAATATTGATGGGTATATATACGAGGTTCCGTTTGTGGAAGATGATGAAAAATTTTTCTTGAAGACAGTATATCCAAGTAGAGTCGCAACAAAGAAGTATTTAAAGTAATTAACATTTATATATGAAAGATAAATTCGCATTAACTCCTGAAGAACAAGAAATTGAAGACGCTTTCGAGCGGGGTGAGTATACACCTGTGGCTGATCTTGAGGCTGAAAAAATTAAGTACGCTGCCGCTGCACGCTATACCCTCGAGAAAACAAGAACAATCAGTATTCGGTTAACAGAGAAAAGTTATAATAAGATCAAAGCTTCAGCAGCTCGTGAAGGTATTCCCTATCAAACACTCATTTCTTCAATTCTCCATAAGCATGTAAAGCTTTAATACTAGATGTGCAAGGTGGGGACATTATATTGACAGTAATTATTAATACGTATACTATTACGTATTATGAATACTAAAATTGCAAAGCAGAAAGTCACCTTGATGCTTGATCGACAAGTCTATTTAGGTCTGTTGGCTAAATTTGGTGCACGGGGGATGGGAACATACCTTAGTTCTCTAGCACGTCCACATGTAGTTCTAAGTGACCTAGAAGCTGGTTATAAAGCTATGGCTGCTGATATTGCCTACAACCGCGATGCAAAAGAGTGGATTGAAGGCACACAAGAACCCATTGTTGATGAAAATAATTGGGCTTCTTAACCTAAATAAATTATATGACACCTATGCGTGGTGAAGTCTGGTGGGTAAACTTCGAGCAAAGTATTGGCTCTGAAATTCAAAAAACACGACCTGCAGTTATTATGAGTAATAATATTTCAAATGCCCACATTGATCGATTTCAAGTTGTGCCACTAACATCCAATACTGATCGAATTTTTCCTGGGGAAGCACTAATTAACGTGTTAGATAAAAAAGGTAAAGCGATGACTAATCAATTAACAACGGTGAGTAAAGAAAAACTTATTAAAAAGTACACAGAGGTGCATTCACTTGATATGCTCGGAATTGAACAAGCGTTGCGTACTCAATTAGGATTATTATAACCTCTGTACTAATGAGTGAATATGAGAAAAGAAATAACCATTTCTCCACATACG
Organism: bacterium; assembly: GCA_043719295.1. Taxonomy (GTDB): domain Bacteria; phylum Patescibacteriota; class Minisyncoccia; order Phycocordibacterales; family UBA918; genus OLB19. The sequence goes on along the minus strand of JAYSUD010000005.1, from coordinate 117,937 downwards.
GTTGCCTTTTCTTTTGAAGGAGGGCGTATACTGTATATATTCACGTTGGTGAATCACTGTGTGATAACCGAATTAAGACACCTCAGCTGATGTCTGAATACGGTACACACAAATTAGTGTTTTAAAAAATAAGTACGATATGATTAAAAAAATTGCACAACGAGGTTTCACCCTCATCGAGCTCTTGGTGGTTATTGCTATTATCGGAATCTTGGCCTCTGTAGTGTTGGCATCATTGTCTACTGCACGAAGTAAAGGAACGGATGCTGCGCTTCAAGCTGGGCTAAGTAACTTCAGAGCGAATGCAGAAATTGTCGGTAATCAACCTAATGGTACAGTTATTTATAACGCTTCTGGCGCTAACGTTTGTACCAATGGTCAAGGAGCAGCTATTGTTGCTGATATGGAAGCAAAGAATGGCACAAGTAATGTTGTAACTTGTACACCAGCAGCTACATCATGGGTTTTGGCAACACCACTTGTGACTACTAGTGGTTCTGGTATTTGTTCTGACAGTACTGGAACTTCTAAAACATATACAACTGGGTACACAGCTCCATCAGGAGCAACCTGTCCATAACCAAGATTGTACTACAAAACAAAAAAACTCCCGCTGGGAGTTTTTTTGTAGCACAGTTTTCCCCAAAGTGTATAAATCGATAGGTGACACAGAGGTATACTTTATCTATGATTAACAAATTCGCACAACGAGGTTTCACCCTCATCGAACTCTTGGTGGTTATCGCTATTATCGGAATCTTGGCCTCTGTAGTGTTGGCATCATTGTCTACTGCACGTGAAAAAGGCACTGACGCATCAGTCCAGGCATCTGTTAATAACGCACGAGCACAAGCAAACATTTTTGGGAGTAAGGCAGACGGTACAGTAAGTTATGATAATCTTTGTACAAATGCAAACATACTCCAAATTATTGCTGACATTACCTTAAAAGTAGCAGCACCATATTGTAACGAAAACGATGCTGATGAGTGGGTCTTTGCTGGACCACTAAAGACGGGTGGATTTATCTGTATGGATAGTCTCGGTACTTCAACTACATCACCATCAGGTACTCTTCCTTCATCAAATACCCTCTGCCCATAAAATAGTTAGAGCCTGTTCAAAAAAATCCTGTACTTGTGCAGGATTTTTTATATTACTATTTTAATAAGTGGTATTGTATCTCTATGCATGGTGTACAATTATGCAATATGGAACTGATGTCACTTTTGCCAACGTATTATATGCTTTTTCTGACAGCAATCCTTGGTCTCATTATGGGGAGTTTCCTCGACGTTATTGTTTGCCGTTTCCATACGGGAAAATCAATTAATGGTAGATCACGGTGTATGTCGTGTGGCCATACGCTCTCATGGTACGAGTTATTTCCACTGTTGTCATACGTCCTGTTAAAAGGGAAGTGTAAGTCGTGTGATGCGTTTATTCCTATGCGGTTACTCCTGATGGAGCTAACAACAGCAGGGCTCTTTATGCTTGTGTACCTTTCTTCGCCATCGTTACTCTTTCTAGCATTTGGACTAACGCTCGCATCATTTCTTGTGGTAATTGCGGCCTATGACATGCGCCATATGATTATTCCAAACGAGTTTGTGGTTGCAGTCTTCTTGTGTGCAAGTTTGTATGTAGGCTATGAGGCGTACGTAGCATCTTCACTTTTAAGTCTCATCCCACACCTTATTGCAGGATTTGGAGCGACACTGTTTTATCTTACACTCTGGCTTGTATCAAAAGGACGATGGATTGGTCTTGGGGATGTGAAACTTGCGTTTCCGCTTGGCCTTATGCTTCTACCTCTAAGTGCGTTTTCGTTTGTGGTATTTTCATTTTGGATTGGAGCGATTTTGAGTATTGCACTCATTGTCATTCAAAAAATATTGGAAAAGGGGAAAAATCAGATGTCATTTTTACAAATACCCATTACAATGAAGAGTGAAGTTCCATTCGCTCCGTTTATGCTTATTGCGTTTGTGATTGTGTTCTTCATGCAGACAGACGTACTTTCAATCATCGCAAAACTTTTTTAACTCTATGGTCAATCCTATCTCAAACAATAAATGGCTACGTTTTAAAAAAAGTGGTTTTACCGTTGTTGAGCTTATGGTGACTATCACCATTGTTGTTTTAGTAACAGGAATTGTGCTCGTCCAGTATTCGTCTTTTAACAGTTCGGTGTTACTCACGAGTCAAGCGTACAAGACAGCGTTTGATCTAAGAGAGACACAATCACTTGCCATTAGTTCAAAAGGTAAAAACAACAACTTCAGAGAGGAGTATGGGTTGTATTTTAATATGAGTCTCCCAACTCAATACTTACTCTTTCAAGATGTTGGTGATGCTGACGTCCCTGCGCATTATAATGCTGGTGAAGAAATAGGTGGCCCAACAATTGTTGATCCTCGTTTTGTTATAAGTCGTATGTGCGTCTCAACGGGAGCAATTAGTGCTTGTGGTGGTAGTGCAACTGATGTTACTACCCTCGCAGTCACGTTTGAACGTCCTGATTTTGATGCTGCGTTTTATAGCACTGGTCCAACTGTAGCTAATGTCCAAACTGCACTTGTTTATATTTCTAGTATTGCTGATGTTTCAGCTTCAAAAATTGTACGCGTTTCAGCATCAGGCCAAATGAGTGTTGAAAATCTGCCATGACATATTTTAATTTTTCAAAAATGATGCACGAAGCTTTAAGTCAAAAGAAAGGTTTTTCATTGATAGAAGTACTCGTTTCACTTTCTATTTTTACGGTTGTTGTTACCATCAGTGTGGGATCACTTTTGGTGCTTATAGACGCAAATGCTCGTGCGCGGAACATGCAAGAAGTTATGACCAATATAACGTATACGCTTGATAGTATGACTCGTGACATACGTACAGGGTCTGATTACTATTGTGGTAGCGTAGCTTCACTGACAACTTCAGGAACAACACGAAATGATTGCACTTCAGGCTCTGCCGATGGACGTGCTTTGAGCTTCAATGAGGGAGGGCAGAGTTTAACCAATGGAGTTTTTGGAGATCGAATTGCATTTCGACTTAATGCAAACGCCATTGAACGTAGACTTGGAAATGGTTCATGGATTTCTGTTACCTCACCGAATACACTGATTACATTCCTGCGTTTTGAAGTTAATGGTTCTACTGCTGGTGATTTGGTACAACCTCGTGTAACTATTTATGTTGAGGGTTATGCAAAAGATGATGACAATGTTCCGCCTGCAGCATTTAGCATACAGACCACGGTAACGCAACAACTCCTTGATATTTAGTATGTACACGATAACAAAAACAGAAAAAGGATATTCACTTGTAGAGGTATTAATTGCGATATCAATTTTAATGCTAGCAATTGTAGGTCCATTAACTATTGCTGCAAAAAGTATTCAAACAGCACAGTATGCACGCCAGCAAACAACAGCTTTTTTCCTTGCACAAGAGGGGATTACTGCTGTAAATATAATTCGAAATGAATACGCATTGGTAGCATACAATACCCCTGGTCCGGGCCCAGATCCTTGGGTATGGACAACCCCTCCTGCAGGAGATAGCAACAGTGCTTTGCCGTTTAACTGTTTTCCTACTGCAGGAAATCCCTATGGATGTGGTATTGATTTTAGAGATGTTACACTTCTAAATAACAACGACTTTATTTGTACTGTTGCAACTTCTGTTATTAATCCATGTAGAATGAGAATACGTACTTCTGCTGCAAATACTGCAAGTCTGTATACCCATAACATCGCTGGGGGTCTTCCAACTGCCTACACTCGTGCTATTAAATTGACTAGGCAAGGTACAGATGAAGTTTTGGTATCTGTTGAGGTAAGTTGGAACACTACGTATCTTGGAGGTACAACACAAAGTGTTGTTTTGCAGACAAGTTTATTCAATATCTATGAAGATTTATAAACATATGCATACTGCAACTCTAAAAAATAAAAACAATCAAAGTGGATTTGCACTGTTGCTTTCTATCATTATTTCGAGTGTTGTGCTTGCTATTGGTGTTTCCTTGCTTCATGTGTCAGTAAGTCAAATTAACCTTGCCTCTACTGCACGTGAATCAGAAATTGCCTTCCAAGCTGCTCATGCAGGTGTTGATTGTTTATGGTATTGGCGGTATGAAAATTCGGCTGAACCAGACTTTGTCACAAACCGCACTGATCCTACCATCTCCTGTTTTGGAGGCTCTCAAGATTCAAAAACATATGCGCAACGAACACCAGTAGTGGGAGGGTTTATAGATGTTTTTACGTATAGATTTACTTGGGGTGCAACTTCGGTAAATCCTGCTGATGATCGCTGTAGTGAAGTGGATATGTATATCATGCAACCAACAACTGCTGCTGGGATTGTTGCACATGATTTTACAGACATAAACAAAGGAATTGGTAATGGAGGAGGGAAGACATGTGAAGCTGGTAATCTATGCACCATCATTGTATCTCGAGGCTATAACCGAGTATGCGCAGACATCGGCAACAGCATCTTCACCATCCAACGCGAGCTGACAGTGGAATTTTAGGGAAATAAAGAGTCGCAAAGCGACGACTATATTTCCCTTATGCAAACACCCAACATTTTCGACCTACGGGAGAGAAAATGTGCTGGTGTCTTGCTTGAAATAAGCAAACGAGTGAGAAACCGCTGGACGTCTCTAAAGTTTCAGTTAACTCTGTCAGCAGTAGCGACAATAGCGAACTTCCGTCCCGGTTTTCGCGCTGTCCGAGAACGATACTATAAGCCTCAGCGTTAGCTGTGCTTATAGTATCGTTCAGCGAAAACCGCTGGACGTCTCTAAAGTCCCAGTTAACTCTGTCAGCAGTAATGACTATATTTCCACCACAAGAGTACATCCATTTTTACACTCCCTTCGGTCGTTAAAAATCAGGTGCCTTATGCAAACACCCAACATTTTCGACCTACGGGAGAGAAAATGTGCTGGTGTCTTGCTTGAAATAAGCAAACGAGTGAGAAACTGCTGGACGTCTCGAACTCTTAGATAACCCCGCCTTTGTAAGCATTTCTTAGCAAAGACTACCCCTGCTTCGTTGTGTACGTTTGCGTCCTGTCTAGGGTACTCCAATCTTTAGGTATAACTATATTTCCCCCCCCACAAAATCACCTCTCCCCGTCATTGCAATCACCCTCTATACCAAGTAGGATTCTATGTATTATCCTATGCAAAAAGAGATTCCAAAAGACGTACAACAACGCTACTTAAAGCTGAAGAAATCTATTACCGAGTATCGTCGTTTATATCATGTTGAAAATAAAGATGGAATTTCTCCTGAAGCACTTGATTCACTTAAAGAAGAATTGGTACTTCTTGAGGCATCTTATCCGCAAATAATCACCCCTGATTCTCCTTCACAAAGAGTTGCAGGAAAACCACTTTCAAAGTTTGAGAAAGTAGTCCATAAAGTACCGCAGTGGTCACTTAATGATGCATTTACCGATGATGATGTGAGAGAATTTGATGCACGGGTAAAGCGGATGCTTAAAGCGGAGTTGGGTGAAGACATTGAACCAACGTACACGTGCGAATTAAAAATTGATGGATTACATGTTGTTTTAGAATACGTTGAAGGGGAGCTTGTAACTGCAGCAACTCGCGGCGACGGAGCAATTGGCGAAAACGTCACACACAATATTCGTACCATCTTGTCGGTACCGCTTACACTTCATGAAAAAGTCGACTGTATTGTTGAAGGTGAGGTATGGCTTTCAAAAGAACAGCTTGAAGCTATTAATAAAGTACGAATACAAAATGGTGAAGAGGTGTACGCAAACCCACGTAACTTAGCAGCGGGTACCATACGACAACTTGATCCTGCTGTTGCAAAAGAACGTAAACTTGATACGTTTATCTATGATATTTCGCTTGGCGAAGAACCTATCTCACAACAAGGGGAACTTGAGCGCTTGAAACAACTTGGGTTTAAAGTGAATCCACATTACGAAGTGAGTAGAAGTATTGAAGAAGTACTTTTGTTTTGGAAAAAATGGCAACACGATAAAGACAAGCAGTCGTACGTGGTTGATGGGGTTGTTGTAAAAGTAAATGAAGTCTCCTATCAAAAAGCACTTGGGTACACAGGCAAAGGCCCGCGGTTTTCTATTGCATTAAAATTCCAAGCAGAACAAGCGACAACGGTTGTTGAGGCTATAGAGCTGCAAGTGGGACGAACAGGCAACGTGACACCCGTTGCACATTTGCGTCCGGTACGCGTTGCTGGTTCAGTTGTATCGCGTGCCACCTTACACAACGAAGACCAAATTGCTCGACTTGATATTCGAGTGGGCGATACGGTTGTGCTCCAAAAAGCAGGTGACGTGATTCCTGAGATAGTTTCTGTCATTAAAGACCTCCGTCCACTTAAAACAACAGCATACATTTTTCCTAGAACAGTCGAAGGTTGTGGAGGAGATGGTTCTATTGAACGTATTGAAGGTGAGTCTGCATACAGGTGCGTCACCCTTGATTCTGATTTTCTCTATCGGAAACGAATGTATCACTTTGTATCAAAAGGAGCACTCAACATTGATGGGGTAGGACCAAAGATTATTGATGCACTTATGGACAATGGACTTGTGCAGAACTATGAAGATTTATTCACGCTTAATGTGGGGGACATTGCAACACTTGAAGGCTTTAAAGAAAAAGCTGCTTTGAATGTAGTTGAAGCAATAAAAAAAGCGCAGAACGTTGAATTACATAGACTGCTTATTGGACTCTCAATAATGCATGTGGGAGAAGAAACTGCACGTTTAGTAGCTTCCCACTTTGGTTCGCTTGAAGGAATACAGCAAGCAACAGTTGAAGAAGTTGCTTCAATTTATGGAGTTGGCGATATTGTTGCGACATCACTTGTGACGTGGCTTAGAAACAAACACAACAAAGAAATACTTGAGCACATCTTGAAACATGTACATATTGAAAGTCCAAAAAAGAAAGTACCAACAGGGGGCCTTCTAGAAGACAAAACTGTCGTGTTTACGGGTACGCTTCCAAACCTTGGTCGTGATGAAGCTAAAAATCTTGCACGGAAACATGGTGCACATGTCGCATCTTCTGTTTCTAAAAATACTGACTATGTAGTAGTAGGAACTGACGCAGGCACAAAAGCTAAAGAGGCAAAAAAACTTGGGGTTACGATACTTAATGAAGCAGAGTTTCTTAAACGTATTGGTCAATAACCAAGTCTGATTTCTTTGTTCGCCGTTAAAAGCTCATTATGCTAGTATATCCAACATGGAAAAAGAAGATATTTTACACCTCGCACGTTTGGCCCGCATTGGCATTGATGATAAGGAAGCAGAATCACTTAAAGCTGATATTGAGTCGGTACTTTCATACGTAAGTGACATCAATTCGATAACAGCCGACATGAAGCTTAGTAAAAAAGTTGGTGCGCGGTACAATATTTTTCGAGATGACGTCGTTACCGTCGAAGCGGGAAGATACACTGATGCTCTATTGCATGAAGCTCCAAAAGTGAGTGGGAAGCATGTACAAGTTAAGAAAATTCTGCAACAAGACTAGTATGACTATTTCACAATTACGTACAAAATTTATTGATGGTTCGTATACACCTCTTCAGGCAGTAACAGACTCACTTCAAATTATCAAAGAAAAGGATGGTGACATTCATGCTTTTTTAGATGTGTATCACGATGCGCTTGTGGAGGCGGAAGTTGCGACAGAACGTTTTAAAACTGAAGGTCAAAATACACCAGCGCTTCTTGGTGTACCAATCGCTATAAAAAACAACATCTTAATACAAGGTAAGAAAGCGACAGGAGGTTCAAAAATTCTTGAGAACTATACGGCAACGTACGACGCAACAATCATTACTCGCCTAAAAGAAGCTGGGGCAATACTTATTGGTTCAACTAACCTCGATGAGTTTGCGATGGGATCTTCAACAGAGAACTCAGCTTTTGGTCCAACAAAAAACCCTCTTGATACCACGCGTGTTCCTGGAGGCTCTTCAGGAGGCTCTGCTGCGGCGGTTGCTATGGGAGCTGTACCTGTTGCTATCGGAACAGATACTGGAGGATCAGTCCGTCAGCCAGCAAGTTTCTGTGGTCTTATTGGATTTAAGCCAACCTATGGTGCCGTTTCACGTTGTGGACTTATGGCGATGGGTTCGTCGTTTGATCAAGCGGGGCCACTTACAACCTCAGTTGCTGATGCAGAGCTAGTACACAGTGTCATAGAAGGACTTGACGCCATGGATGCTACTACTATAGCGCATGATACGTACAAAGAAGTGCCGTTAAAAGAAACGTACACTATTGGTATTCCAAAAGATTTCTTGAAAGAGGGGATTGATGCTGACGTAATGGAAGCATTTGAGGCACATGTTTCTTTTCTAAAAAGTGAGGGTTACACCGTTGTCGATATTGCACTTCCGCTTTTTGAGAAAGGTTTAGCAGCATACTATATCTCTATCCCTGCTGAAGTCTCATCAAACACAGCGCGATACGATGGAATGCGGTATGGACTTAGCGTAGATGGAGAGACACTTCTTGATGTGTATGAAAAAACTCGAGCACAAGGTTTTGGTCCTGAAGTGAAGCGCCGGATTTTACTTGGCACCTATGTCCTTTCCTCGGGGTACTATGACGCCTATTATGCAAAAGCAGAAGCAGTGCGCCAGATGATGCGTGAAGAGTTGGACAGTGTTTTCAAAACCGTTGATCTTATCCTAACTCCAACTTCACCAATTCCTGCTTTTAAGTTTGGAGAAAAGAAAGATTTACTTTCGATGTATAAAGCAGATATTTTTACCGTTCCTGTGAATCTTGCGGGAGTCCCTGCAATTTCAATTCCTTCTTGTGTGGTACAACGTGACGGAGTTCGTCTCCCTGTTGGGGTACAATATATAGGACCACATGGTGGTGATGCACGCCTCTTTGACATCGGAAAGAAAATCTACGATGATCAAAAGTAGCACCTCACATACAAAGCTTTAAATTCTGATGAGATTTGAGGTTACATAATAACTTAATGTTATTATGTAAAAGGTTGTCGATATTTTTTAAATATCATACAACCTATACAGTTTCAGTTGAAAGAGCAAAAATTTGTGAGGAGGTGTGAGAAGTGATTTGTATCACTTCGCAAGACTCAATGAGACTATTCGTATCGAAGTGAAGAATAGTCCATTGAGTAGACAGCTTCGTAGGAAGTTGTTTAATACAGTGACGAACAAATTTTTTGTTCCAACGAAAAAGATCGCAGAATTTAAAGCTTTGTATGCCTCAAGATGCAAATGATATAGAATATACTTCCTATGGTCTTGATACCAATGTTTTTAAACAGCTCTATGATTCACTGTCAGGAAGCGATACAACACTCAACTCCGTTACTGCTTTCTTTCTCCAGATATGGACGATGTACTCGATTATCGCATTTGCACTGTCGGCACTCTTTATTGCTGGTATTATCTACGCGTATATTCGAGCAAGTGAGATGGGGGAAGATGAAGAAAAAGATATACATAGACAAGAACATCTCTGGCAGGAGCTTAATGGGGGGCATGTTGAAACAAATAGATGGGACAATGTACAAAAGCACCTTGAGTCATTGAACCCAAGTGACTGGAAATTTGCCATTATTGAGGCTGACGTATTACTTGAACGAACACTTGAAAAAGCCGGGTATGTAGGTGCAACTATCGGAGAAAAATTAAAAAGTTCAAACATACGTTCGTTTGCTACAATTGACGACGCATGGCAAGCACATCGTATTCGCAATCAAATAGCGCATGGGGGATCAGATTTTGTACTTACTCATAAAGTGGTAAAAGAAGCGATGGTAATGTACGAGCGTGTTTTTAAAGAATTTGGAATGTAGTGTATGTGCTTCAATTGAGTATATTTTGTGCATACTTTTGCTTTACCACCTTCTATCGTACATATACAATTACCTGTATATGTACTCATTTCACTTCCCATTATATAGAATACGAAAATATAAATTTCTATATCTGATAGCTTTTATTTTGTTCTACAGCGTAAGTTTATCTATATCAAGTGCCACCGTACATGCTGCTACATATTATGTAGACGGTAATAGTATCGGAGGGACGTGTTCAGATGTGGCACTCGGAACATCACTTGGTGCTCCATGGTGTACCGTCCAAAAAGCAGCAAGTTCAGCGGTAGCAGGAGACACTATTAATATTCGTGGAGGAACGTATCGAGAGGTGGTTACACCAACTAACTCAGGTACAAACGGAAGTCCGATTACCTACCAAAGTTACCAAAGTGAAGTGCCTATTGTCAGTGCTGCAATTTTAGGAACTGGTTTTGCATCCTTGGCCTCTACTGAAGCCTCAACAGGACTTTTTACCGATGGTTTTGAAAACAATGACAGCACATTCCAAAATTATAATGCAGGTGCTGGTGATACTGTTGATGCTGGGAATACACTTCTCATTCAAGCAACAACGAAGAATAATGGCGACTATGCGCTAGCTGCGACGTTTGGTGGTACCAACAGAAACGCACGAGTTGCAACAACGCTCACAACACCTTCAGCTGATGTCTATCAACGAATGTATTTTAGAATCGACAGTGATTATAATATTATCGCAAATGATGTGGGACAAATCATTATGAATCTTCGAGTTGATTCAAGTAACAGTCGTGGTTCTGTAGAGCTATTACAAAATGCCTCTAATCAGTTCTATCTTCGTGGTCGTGCATTTAATCCCGCAACAGGTCTTACGGGCATTTTCGGTACAACTGTTGCTGGTTCAATTGTTCCTGATACGTGGTATCTCCTTGAGTACCGTTATAAAGGTGGCGATGCGGTAACCGGTGGCGCACAGATGTGGCTTAATAGCTCAAGTACCGGTTCAGTGTTTACCTACAATACGAGTACCACAACAATTGGGCGTGCTGAATGGGGAGGTGGTACTTCGGGTACGGCTGTAGCAGCAGCTGGCTCAACGTTGTATATTGACGATGTCAGAGTTGCAACAAGTTCCATTGGTGCGTTTGTGGCAGCGGGTCCTTCCAATACGTACAAAATGATTAACGTAACTGGTGATCCTAACAATATTTTTGAAAATAATGCTCGTATGGCTACGGGAAGTTCGCCCACTTCGTTAACTGCCGGCATGTACTACTACGATAGCGTTGGTGATATCTTATATATTCGAACCAGTGATAGTAGTAATCCTAGTACCAAGACAATTGATATTCCATTTTGGAATGAAGGTTTCTTAATCGTAAATAAGCAATATTTGGTATTTGATGATATTGCGGTCAAGTACAACGACGGTGCCGGGGGTCTTGATGGTGCATACGTCATCGCAACTTCTTCAAACATCACTGTACAAAATGCAGATATTGTTGACAATTTTGGGAGTGGTGTGTACTTGCATCGTGCGTCTTCAAGTACTATAAGCAACAACCAGCTCCTACGTAACCAACGTGACTTTGGTGGTGGTCTGCGCTTTGAAAACGGTAGTGACAATAATATCGTTGTTGATAATACAATTACTGGTTTGGGAGTAGCTGCAGGTAATGGTATTAACTTGTGTGGGGACGGAGGGTGTGGGTATGTTGGGAATGACAACAATACTATTCGTCGTAATACATTTTATAACTTACGAGATTCTTGTGTGTATGTCGGATCATTAAGTGACAATAATATTCTTGAACAAAATAGCTGTGGATTAACATTTCGTGCTAACGGAGTTGGTGGAACTGGATTTCATGTTTCTCGAGGTTCAGACTTCAACATCATACGTAATAATATTTTCTTTGATATGTATGGCGCATCAATTGTGGTGCAATCAAACACCATTGATGCTGTTGAGACGTCGGTATATGGAAACCAAATACTCAATAATGTTATTTATAATTCTGCTACATCAGTTGTTGGTAACCATGGAGGTATTTCAGTTCTAGATCAGGCATACGATACAATAATCAAAAACAACATCATCTACCAGGCAAATGATGTATCAGGATTGCGTGTGACGGGACAAGCTGCAACGTCAACTATTGCTGACTATAACTTATATTATTCAACACAGCCGACTGTGACAAACATGTTCCATTGGGGAGTGACTTCAGGTACATTTTATACTAACCTCGCTAATTTTAGAGTGGCCTACCCGGCGCTCGAAGCTAACTCTATCAGTGTAGATCCACAATTTATTCTTGCTTCCGCACTCAATTTTTTGCTGGCAACAACTTCACCGGCAATTGATATCGGTACTACCACGGCCCTTGTAACAAATGACTATATTGGGGTGACTCGACCGCAGAGTGCTCGGTATGACCTTGGAGTGTACGAGCGTCTAAGTAGTGCTGATATAACCGCTCCTCTTATTACAGCAATTGCTTCCACAACAGGGAACATAAGTGCCACAATAACCTGGACAACTAATGAAGCAGCTAACTCACAGGTTTCATATGGCCCCACAACTGCATACGGAGCCACAACGACACTTGATGCCTCTTTAGTAACTTCACATAGTGTTGTCATAAATAGCCTAAGTCCAAGTACGCTATACCATTTCCGCATTAGAACAGCAGACAGCTCAGGTAATGTGACTTTCTCTGGAGATACCACAATGAGAACAACTGCAGTCGCTGATATAACAAGTCCAACAGTATCCATTACAAGTCCATCTGGAGGTGCAACCATCTCTGGGTTAGCAAGCGTTATTTCTGCAACTGCTTCTGATAATATCGGAGTAGCTGGAGTTCAATTTAAAATTAATGGAACAAATATTGGAAGTGAAGATACGAGTGCTCCCTACACAACCCTTGCAAACACCTCACTTTTTACAGACGGTTCAGTCTCACTTCTTGCAGTCGTGCGAGATACATTAAATAATTATGCAACTTCAAGTACTCTTGTGGTAACAGTCGATAATACCTCCCCAATACTCTCTGCCATCGCCTCATCAACAGGGAACACAAGTGCCACAATAACCTGGACAACTAATGAAGCCGGAGACAGTCAGATTAATTATGGTTTATCGTCTTCTTATAGTGCATCTACAACGCTCGATACTGCAGATGTAACAAGTCACACTGTGACACTTAGTGGTTTGACTGCTAGCACCCTGTACCACTTTAGAGTGCGTTCAAGAGATGCTGCGAATAATCTACAAATGTCTTCAGATCAAACGTTTACCACAACCGCAGCTGCATCAAGTGGGGGTGGAAGTAGTGGTGGAGGGGGAAGTAGCAGTAAAAAGAAAACTGTCGCCACAACATCTGTTAGTTCTCCATTAGTTATTCCTGCTGTTGCTATAATAAAGCCAATAACGCCAGTGCGTAGTATTACTCCAATCCCTCTAAACACTTCGTGTCTACTTACTACATCGCTTTCTTATGGTATGTCTGGAGCATCTGTCTCACAACTACAACGTATGCTTGGGACTGATTCGGCAGTTTATCCAGAAAAAGAAGTCACTGGTTTTTATGGTTTACTGACACAAAAAGCAATTGAACGTTTTCAGTTGAAGTACGGAATAATCACTTCAGGTACTCCACAAACAACCGGGTACGGAAATGTCGGTCCACAGACGAGACTTAAATTAAACGAAGTATATTGTTCTAGAGTAACTGGGCAGGGATCTTCTTCTATTATTCCACAGGCTTCAACAAACTTTGTGTTACAGGCAAAAATATTGCAGTTACTTACATTACTCGCTGAACTACAAGCGAAGTTAGCTGCCTTAAAGAAAGTACCGTAAATATATAAAAGCACCTCACAAGAGGTGTTTTTATATGTTTGTTGCGGGGCCCGGACTCGAACCGGGGTCTGGAGGTTATGAGCCTCCCGAGGTACCACTCCTCTACCCCGCTATATTATTATACTCCCATCACTCCTCATCCTTACAGGATCTTTACACTTTGCCGCTATTTTAATTCGGTCAAGCCTTTTAAAATAGCAGTCAAAGTCTTACGAAAGCTCCATGTATTCGCTTTCTCACCCCGCTATATTCAATAGTGCACAAAGAGAATACCACTTAAAATTCGAGATGTCTAATTGACTCACGGTAATTGTTGCATAATCTGAAAAGTGTGTTATAAATGTAATTATATGCAATGCGTAATTTTAGCTGCAGGGAAAGGAACACGGCTACGGCCATTAACAGAAAACCTACCAAAACCACTTGTGCAAGTGGGAGGTAAAACATTGCTCGACCATATTGTCGAGGCACTTCCGAGTTCAGTTGATGAACTTGTTATTGTTACGGGCTACTTAGGACACATGATTCAAGAATACTGCGGTCCTGTGTTTCATGGCAAAAAAGTTACGTATATTGTTCAAGAAGAACAAAATGGTACTGCAAAAGCTCTTTGGCTTTGTAAGGACCTAATCACGGGACGTTTCTTGTTCCTGTTTGCTGACGATATTCACGGGAAAGAAGATCTTGCGCGCGCAACTTCATACACACGCTCATTACTTGTTGCCTCAGTTGATAATCCTGAAAAGTTTGGAATTGTTGTTCGAAATCCAGATGGAACACTTGGGCTTATGATAGAAAAACCAGAACACCCACCAAGTAACTGTGCTTCAACGGGAGCGATGGTTCTTGATCATCACATCTTTGAGTTCAATCCAGAGACACCGGTTAAAGAAGAATTTTACCTTACTGAAGTTATTGAACGATATGCACAGAAGTATCCAATTGCGATTGTTGAACAAAATCGATGGATTCCTATTGCAACAGTTGCAGATGTGGAAAATGCAAATGCGCGGTTTATCGTTGAAGAAGCGCGGCATCAAGAAATCTAAACATTCCTACCATGCAATGCGTTATTATCTGTGCAGGGAAGGGTACGCGTATGCGGCCACTTACCGATACTATTCCAAAACCGCTTATACCTGTTTGTGGAAAACCAATTTTGCAACACGTGGTTGAAGCTTTGCCGTCTTGCATTGATGAACTCATTTTAGTTGTAGGGTATAAAAAAGAACAAATTGAAACTTTTTGTGGGGCAGAATATCTTGGGAAGAAAGTAACCTACGTGACCCAAGAAAATTGTGCTGGGGGAACTGGAGATGCTCTTATGTGTGCAAAAAATCTTGTAACAGGGAAGTTTCTTTTTATGTTTGCTGACGATATCCATGGTAAAGAAGCGCTCCAGGAAATTGTAAGTCACGACCATGCAATTTTAAGTACGCACAGTGATACTCCCGAACGGTTTGGTGTCTTTGTGCTTAATGAAGACGGAACACTCAAAGAGATACTTGAGAAACCTGAAGTTCCTCCATCAAACCTGATTAATACTGGAGTATTTGTTGCTGATCAGTCAATTTTTAACTACACCGTTACAGTAAGTCCTTCAGGAGAATTGTATGCAACAGATATGCTTACTGCCTATACGCAAGACAACCGTTTGATGGTTATTGAACAAACTAAATGGCTTCCTATCGGATACCCAGAGCATATTAAAGAAGCTGAAGCTGTACTGTGTCCAGAATAAACACGGGACTCAACATTGATGATAATGATTGTCCTGCAATAAAGTTCTCCACGTATTGACGCATAAATGAACCAACCTTAGTGTATAATGTAAGTTGATGGCTAAAAGTGTAGAAAAACTACTTGCAAGAAATCTACGTACTGATGGGCTGAGTATTAAAGCGATAGCTAAGAGACTTAGGGTATCCAGTAGTTCAGTGAGTATTTGGTGTAGAGATTTAGTGCTTTCTGATTCGCAAAGAGAAATACTTACACTGCAACAAATTAAAGCTGGAAACAGAGGTAGAATGATGGGAGCAGAATCAAATAGACGTAAAAAGATTGAAAATATCCTAGAACAAGAGCATAAAGCAAAGGCTATAATTGGAAAAATGACGAAACGTGACAGACTGATGTTAGGTATTGGGTTGTACTGGGGTGAGGGTGTTAAAGCAGGAGGGAGTGGTACTGCTCTTGTTAATTCTGACCCTTCAGTTATACTTTTTGCTCGGAATTGGTTTGAGCAACTAGGGGTGCAAAGGTCTGATTTTCGACCATATATTTATGTATCAGAGATACATAAACCTCGTGAATGCGTCATTATGACTTTCTGGTCTAATTTTCTATCAATCCCGAAAGAGCAATTTAACAAAGTTATTTTCCTCAAAGGCCGTCCGAAAAAGATATATGAAAATCATGATTCCTATTACGGCGTGTTGGCATTACGAGTAGCTCGTGGTACAACATTGAGGTACAAAATTTTAGGTCTCATACAAGCAAGTAAATAATGTCGGCGTAGCTCAGTTGGTAGAGCATTTCACTCATAAAGAAAAGGTCACAAGTTCAATTCTTGTCGTCGACACAAAAGAAAACCGCCTCTGGCGGTTTTCGTCTGTCGATGAAGTGCTCTCCGGGGAAGAGTACGTCAAGGATTGAAGACTTTTTTAAATTCTAATAATAATGCTACAGTAATCCGGCTATGAAAAAGAAACGGGAATCATTTATTTTGGGGAGCATTATCAAAAAAATTGCTCCCTCTATTGGCGCATCGGTTCTTTTAGAACCTACATGGAGAATTGCGGGACAGATCACTTTTAAAAATGGAAAGCGTTCCTACTTCCGCTTTAACACGCTTGATCTTAATCCAGTTGGGGCATCTGATATTGCAAAAGACAAAGACTATGCAACCTTCTTTATGAAGTCATTGGGGTACCCCGTTATCCCAAACAGTAAGGTATTTTTCTCAAAACATTGGGGAGTTACTATCGGTGCACCGAAAGAAGATATTGATGCAGCGTATAGGCATGCGGTTAAGATTGGCTTTCCGGTTATTGTAAAACCCAATAGTGGAAGTCAGGGTTCTGGGGTTACGCTCGTGCATACCAAAAAAGAATTTTATGGAGCTGTGACTAAAATTTTTACCTTTGATAATCTCGTACAGGTACAGTCATACATACAAGGCGACGACTATCGGATTGTAGTTCTTGATACTGAAATTATTTCTGCATACAGACGGATTCCGCTTTCAATTGTTGGTGATGGAAAGTCATCTATCTTTGAGCTTTTAGAAAAAAAACAAAGAGCATTTGAAAAAGCAGAACGCAATACTGTTATAAAAACAAACGATGCACGAATTTTGCAAAAACTTAAGCGACTAAAGCTTGACTCGTCTTCTGTGTTACCCAAAGGTACAGCAGTATCTTTACTTGATAATGCAAACCTTTCAACCGGAGGCATATCAGTTGATGTAACAAAAGCCCTCCACAGTTCATTTAAAAAGATAGCGATTACACTTACAAAAGACATGGGACTTCGTTTATGCGGAGTAGATATTTTAGTACAAGGTGATATCACAAAACAACAGATTGATAACTTTAAGATTATTGAAATTAATGCCGCGCCTGGTTTAGATCACTATTCAAAAATGGGAAAAGAACAAGAAAAAATTGTCGAGGATTTGTATCTTAAAGTATTAAAGCATTTAGGAAGATAAATGTAGTATGCATAAAACTGCCACGTTGTGTATAGTATAATATACTGTCACGATGCCAATATCTAAAACATACAACAAAGATTTCTTTAAAATTTGGTCTTCCGACATGGCCTATATTTTAGGGTTTATGTATGCTGATGGGAATATAGTCAAATCAAAGCGAGGCACTCATTTTGTCGCAGTATATTCAGCAGATAAAGATATATTAGTTGCAATGAGAAAGTGTTTTCAGTCTGATCACAAACTTTCAGGACGTAAGTCCTTAACTGGATGTGTATACAGAATTCAAATTGGAAGTAAGGAGTGGTTCTATGATTTAGGTGAGATTGGTTTATTCCCAAATAAAACTAAGCGTATGCAATTGCCGCAGGTCCCAGAATATTTTTTTGGAGATTTTGTGCGCGGTTATTTTGATGGAGACGGTAATGTCTGGAGTGGAATTATTAACAGGCAACGAAAAAGTCCAACAAAAGTACTGCAATCGATATTCACCTCGGGTTCACTCGAGTATCTGTTATCCTTGCGAATGGTGTTGCAATCAAGAGGTATTATTGGTGGGGGAATATATACGCCAAAGATGGCTAATTATTCACGACTCATCCTCTCAACTAAAGACGCTTTGAAACTTTATAAAATCATGTATACTGTTCCTCACAAACTCCATTTACGACGTAAAAAAGTCGTCTTTGAGGAGTTTATAAAGAACTGCGGGAGTAGCTCAATTGGTTAGAGCGCTGCCCTGTAGACGTGCAGCTTTCCTTTCGAAAGTTAGGATTGAAACTCTCCGGGATATCGGTGAAGGCTAAGTCGTTTGAAATAGTGCCCAATAAGCACTACTAGATATGCGAATACCGAGGGAACCCCATATACAAAAACACATAGTATGGGGGCGCCGTAGAGACTAGATACCGGGGTACCTAACAGTCGAAAGACTCATGGTAAAGATATAGTCCACGCCATTATGAAAATAATGAATTCAGTGCACGGCAGAGGTTGCGGGTTCGAGTCCCGTCTCTCGCGCAGTTAGGTAAAAAGAAAAACACATTCGTCAGACTGTGTTTTTCTTTTTAGGAAGCAAACTGCTTTGCTTCCGTGCCTAACTGCGAGCCATAGACATGTCGCTTGCGACAGTCGAGGCGGGGTCGAGAGTACTTACTTGAATTGGAGCGAAGCGAACAATTATAGTTAGTAACTCGTGACCAGTTAATAAAATGGTCGTTGCCACAGCAACGGCCATTTTATGTTACGAGCGAGAGTTTTGGATGTGTCGGACACATCCAAAAAGGGACTCGAAAGGCTTTTGTGATGGATTGGAAGCGAAGCGTACCAATCCATCCAAAAGGCATACCATTCCCGTAGGGAAAGAGATTCCCGTCTTAGAACCCGTGCTAATATAATTATGTATGAAAATCCTACTCATCCGCCATGGTGAAACAACTGGTGACCTTGAAGACCGATATGGAGGATTTTATGATGACCATCTCACCGAGAAAGGGGTGCAACAGCTTAAAGAAACCGCAGAAAAACTTGAAGGCGTATCTGTTGATGCAATTTTCTCAAGCTCGCTTATCCGCGCACAAGAATCTTCAGAAATTATCAATACTGTTTTAAAAACACAGATTGAAGTTCTTGACGGTTTACGTGAACGAAATTATGGAGTACTTGGTGGACTTACAAAAACTGAAGCTCTAGCGAAGTATCCAGAAGTGGTAGAGCTTCACAAAGACTATACAAATACTGACCCTGAAGGGGAGTCGTGGATCGATTTTACTAACCGAGTATTAGAGACATTTTTACATATCACGAGTTTGCCAAATCAAACTATTATTATTCTCGGTCACGGTGGCTCAATCAAAGTGATTCTCCGACATCTCAATATTCCTTTGCCAGCATCAATTGGAGATGGAGAGATTATCGAAGTTGCTATATAAATTAAGATGCATACCATGCAAGAAAAAATTACGGTAAAAATCACAGTCAATGCACCAGTTGGAAGTGTTTGGTCATGTTGGACAGAGCCGTCACATATTACACAATGGGTATTTGCTTCAGATGATTGGCACGCACCGTACGCAGAAAATGACCTAAAAATTGGAGGAAAATTTGTGACAAGAATGGAAGCAAAAGATGGCAGTGCTGGGTTCGACTTTAATGGAGTCTACACAGAAGTTGTTCCAAATGAGAAAATTTCCTATACGCTTGAGGGAGGAAGAACCGTCGTAATTTCTTTTGAAGAAGAAGGTGATGTAACCACTGTTACAGAAACCTTTGACCCTGAAGATGAAAATCCACTTGAGATGCAAAAAAATGGCTGGCAATCAATTTTAGACAATTTTAAAAAGTATGTTGAAAGTAATTGAAGTATTTGTATGGATCACGTCATATCATTTGTAAGAGTTTTATATACAGCAAGTTTAATTCTATATAGTTTAGGACTATTCGTGTACTACACACTCATGTTCTCGGCCACAAGTAATGGACATGGTTCTTTTTCCTTTTTTTCACTTACAGGCATTATTCCGATGTTTTTGTTTTTCCTACTTTTTATATCCAGAATTCTACACACCCGTTCTTCTAAGTGGTTATGGCTTGGTTTGCCAACAGTTATGGTCATGTATGGGTTTATAGGATATATACTAGTTACAATGTTATTGGTGACACCTTACTAAGAATATATGAAATATCTATCATCAAAAAAAGCTGTCATAACATTTAGTGCACTGTATCTCTTTGTAGGTGGTTTATATTTTCTTAAAGATTTTAATTTTGAATTCGTTATTTATGTTGGAGTAATTATTGTGGCGTTTGTACTTTTGTTTGGCACACTCAAGGTTACCCAATTTCCCGTGTACATCTTGTGGCTTATAAGTTTTTGGGGACTCTTGCATATACTTGGCGGATCAGTCCCTACCCAAGACGGAGTTTTGTTTGCATATAAGATATATCCGTTTATGGATTATGGTGGAGACTTCTATATTCTCAAATATGACCAAGTGGTGCATCTGTATCTCTATGGAGTAATGACGCTCGTTTTTTATCATCTGCTCAAATTCACGCTTAAAACAACTGGGTCAGTCTTCATGCTCCTTTTAATTGCGACGATGGCCTCAATGGGTGTAAGTGCTTTAAATGAAATTATGGAATTTCTAATTGCAGTAACCCTTGAACGTAATGGTGTAGGAGGCTATGAAAATGCGATGCTCGATTTGATTTTTAATTTTAGTGGAGCTGCTGTTGCTGCTATCGGTCTCTTAATAATGTATAAAAAATCTTAGTGATTACTCAGATATATTTTTCAAATTGTATACCCACGACAATTCTTTTGAAGAAGTGATAGTATAAGTCTCTATGCAGTCCATAAGCTCTAAAAAAAATAAGAAATTTAGTGATATCTTACGTCCCTTAGTCATTTTAGTTGTATTTGGGGTAATGGTATGGGGAGTGGTGTTTTTTGGATTTCTCGATAATCAACTAAAGTCAGTAGATAACGTTGTTAAAAATATATCGTGTGTGCCAGTAGTGAGTAGTGTAAGTGATAGAACCATAGTTCTTCGTATTGATGACATTCAAGCGTATGCATGGGGTGAAACGAGTCAGAAAATGATTACTGATGCGTCAATGCGGGGTATTCCACTCACGCTTGGAGTCATCCCCCTTGGTCTTAATGAAGACAATGAGCTTGTTTCTTTTCTTAAAGCAAATGCGTGCAGCGTTGAATTTGGGCTTCACGGATTAACCCATCATAGAGGAGAAGATGCAGAACTTCCCGAGTTTGGTATCGCAACTAAAGTAGAAGCATTGGTAAGTATCAAGGAAGGTCGGGAAATACTAAAGACAGTAAGTACAGAACCAGTTGTGACGTGGATACCACCACTTAATGTTCACTCTGAAGGAACTATTGAAGCATTAAATCAGCTTGGCTTTACGCACCTTTCATCTGAAGGGAAGGGAGCTCTTGATTATGATGCTGCTACATTTAGTTATGATTCTGACTCTCTTTTGTCTCCGGACAAAGTTATCGATTCGTGCAAAAAGACCTTTGAAAAAAGTTCATACTGTATTGTGATGCTTCATCCACAAGATTTTGCCGACGGTCTTGTACATAATCAAGAAAAATATAAGGTTTATTATCTTGATCTCCTTGATGCATTTACTCGTGAAGGCGTTACTTTTTCACGACTTAAAGATATTCCACTGTAAAGGGTATTCCGGTGAGATTTTGTTTTTTGGTTGAGTATTCATACAGTATGGATGTGCTATACTAAGAAAAATGTTGGATAAAAATTATCTCATTTGTTCATATCTCCGTGATAAAAAATCTGCAGCTCAAATCGCGATAGACTGCAATTGTTCTGTAAATCAAGTTAACTATTGGCTTTCAAAATATGAAATACAAAAACGTTCTATTTCTGATGCTGTGTATATAAAATTAAATCCAAAGGGTGATCCCTTTTCAGTTGTCAGACTAAGTAAGTCTGAAGAATGGTTTCTATATGGTCTTGGCCTGGGTTTATTTTGGGGAGAGGGAAATAAAGTTAACAAAAATGCAGTCAGATTAGGAAACACAGACCCGGATTTAATTGTTGCTTTTCTATCATTCTTAAAAATTATCTACCAGATTGATGAAAGAAAGTTAAGATTTGGCTTGCAACTTTTTACAGATATTCCAAAAGAAAAGGCCTTACGATACTGGTGCGATTCGTTAGGAGTATCAAAAACCCAGTTTCAAAAAGTTGTCATTACTAAATCTACCAAAAGTGGTACGTATCGTAAAAAATCTAAGTATGGTGTGATAACAGTCTATTTTTCTAATACCAAACTTCGTGATACTATCATTGGCGCAATTGAAGACTTGCGAAAGAAAATGCCAATGTAGCTCAGCTGGTAGAGCAACGCCATGGTGAGTCGTGTGACTCTTGCCCGGTAGAGTAGAAATACTTTACATGAACCCCGAATAACGGTTAATAGCCAAAGTGATGGCCAAGACCGTGGCACTTGTAACTCAAGGGCCCGAACGACTGACAAGGGACACTCCATCAAAAATGATAAGTGTAAGATACAGTCTAGTCCTCAGATATCACTTTTAAGAAACTGAGGTGCAAACGAAGGCGTAGGTCTCCGGTTCGATTCCGGACATTGGCTCAATAACAAAAACTTTTCGGTTAACCGAAAGGTTTTTGTATAGAGATTAAGAGTCTAAGCAAAGAGCAAGACGCACAGCATTTGGTTGTTTGTTTTGGTATACTGTTGCGACATGGAAATCATTAGACTTACCGCAACAAATATTGAGCTGTATTTATACGACTGTGTAGCGGTACAAAAGTACCTTGTTACGTCTGAAGAGACTATTGAGCCAGAACGCTTTATTGCAGCTGTCTCTGATTTGAATAATTATTTTATAGGGGTGCTTGAAAACGGGCATATTGTAGGAATGGGTGAAATTACAAAAATTGTTCACCCGGTACGCGTCGTTGGGTATATTAACAATATCGTTGTTCATGAAGACTTCCGAGGTCGGGGTATTTTTTCACTCATAATGAATGCGCTTGAAACAAAAGCACATGAATGGGGGTGTGGAAAAGTTAACCTCACCTGCTCACGTACAGTGGTGCAACCATTGTATGAAAAAAGGGGGTATGTAGAACGTAAGACAAAATTCTATACGCTCCATACAAAGTAGCTATGTCACCTGATATTCAAAACCGTATAACTGAGATTGAGGAGGCGATGATTCGTCCAGATTTTTGGAATGACCCTAAAAAGGCACAGGCGATGTATAAAGAACTTGAAGACCTTAAAACTGAAGCAGAAGGAAAAGGGAAGTATGATCGTAATAATGCAATAATTTCTATTGTTGCAGGCGCAGGGGGTGATGACGCTGAAGACTTTGCGCGGATGCTTGTAGAAATGTATCAAAAGTTTGCAATAACAAAAAACTGGAGTGTTACGGTACTCGATTCAAACACAAACGACGAAAATGGCTACCGAAGTATCACCTTTGAAATAGGTGGTAAAAACGCATATGGCATCTTACAAACAGAATCAGGTGTACATCGTCTGGTGCGTATCTCTCCTTTTAACAGCAATGGTAAGCGACAGACTTCTTTTGTACTTGTTGAAGTATCGCCCCAGATTGAGGTGGTTGCGGACGTGGTTATTAGTGAAGACGATATTGAAGTGTCGTTTGCCCGTTCAGGGGGTGCAGGTGGTCAGAATGTGAACAAGCGAGAGACTGCCGTGCGCATGACTCATGTCCCTACCAATATTTCGGTCCATGTTTCAACTGAACGAAGTCAACAGCAAAACCGTGAGCGCGCACTTACACTCCTTGCTGGACGCGTGTTTGCCTTTAGGGAAGTACAGCGTAAACGAGAGCTTCAAGGGCTGTCAGTAGAAAAAACGCTCAAAATTGAGTGGGGAAGTCAGATACGTTCATATGTTCTTCATCCCTATCAAATGGTTAAAGATCATCGTTCGGGAGCGGAAACAAGTAAAGTAGAAGCGGTGTTAGAAGGTGATTTGTCTTTTTTTATTCAAAATTAACTTAATTTAGTAAATGGAGGATTTATTGGTCAGTTTTACTTGTCCCCACAATATAGGTATCTCTTTTTACTGTCCTCAAAAATAAGCTAGACTGTAAGTATTAAGGTTTGTTCCTTTATATAAATTTATTATAAACTTTTATTATATACAGTATGACAGCACCAACACGTGGCATCACAAAATCAATAAAGTTATTCCTTGTGGCAATACTCACTTTCAGTATGTTGTTTGTAAGTAGTGTTCCCGCACAAGCAGCAACACTCAACGACCTTGCAAAAGCACTTAATCAACTACAGTTAGTAGTTAATGGAATGAAGGGTGGGCAGAAGCCAACAGTATTGGCGGCAACTGTTACCACAGTTTCAACTACAGCTGAACTCAATGCAGCAATTGCTAATGCTACAGGAGGTGAAACAATTTTACTCAATGCGGGGAATTATGGAACAGTTTCAATCCGAAACAAAACATACACTGCTATGGTAACAATCAAATCGGCTAACACTAGTAGTAAAGCTGTATTTTCTGAATTAAGTCTATCGGGATCTTCTAAAGTAACAATTGAAAACGTAAATTTTGATTACGTTTTTTCTTCAGGCGATCCGGATCACTTTAATGCATTTGAGATCACAAATAGTAATGACATAGTTCTTAGTGGCATAACTATTGATGGAGATATGGCATCAGGTGTCAATTCAGTCATGAATGGCTACGCAACTGGCCGAGGTCTCTACGTCGATGGTGTCAACGGTCTAACGTTACAAAATAGTGAAATTCGTAAATTTGGTCGTGGAGCAATCTTCTCTGGGTCATCTAACTTAAAGGTATTAAATAATAATATTAATGCTATTAGGTCTGATGGATTTGATTTCATACAGGTTCAAAAAGTGCTTATCGAAGGTAATTATTTTAATAATTTTCGTGGTGCAGTAAACTCTGGTGACCATGCAGACATGATTCAGTTTTGGACTACAGGGACAAATGTTCCAAGTACAGATGTAGTAATTCGAAACAATCGCTTACATGTTGAACAGGGTTCTTGGACACAGTCACTGTTTATGCGAAATGAAGTTGTAGACCAAGGACAAGCAGGTTCAGGAATGTTTTACAAAAACTTCTTGATTGAAGGCAATTCTATTTCCAATGCACATACCCACGGTATCACCATGGGTGAAGTTGATGGCTTAGTAGTAAGAAACAATACTATAAATGCTGCCAGTCTTAACTTAGGTGATAAAGAAAATGCTGCATACGTAGCACAGTTTGGAGCAACTTCAGGCATTATGGTGCCTAAACTTTCAATAAGTACTGATTCAAAAAATGTGTCACTATCGGGTAATACTTTTTCAGGCGGTTCATTTTACACCGGTGCTCGTATTGATCCGGTAAATCCACCTGCTTCATGGTCAGTTACTACTACACCTACTCCAACACCTACACCTACTCCAACACCTACACCTACACCTACACCAATTCCACCAGTCGTCTCAGGTTTCAAAGTTGGTGACAGAGTGAGTATGAAGAATAACGTCAATGTTCGGACAATAGGTCAAGTTTCAGCAGCTACTCTAATAGGGATTAATCCTCTTGCAAGTGCTGGAAAACTTATTGCAGGTCCAACAGAATCAACAGAATCATTTGGGAAAGTAGTTTGGTTTAACGTAAACTTCGACTCAGGCTTCGACGGTTGGGTAGGAGCAGATAACTACACGTTAATCGCTCCAACACCAACACCAACACCAACACCAACACCAACACCAACACCAACACCAACTCCAATACCTCCTGTAAGTGGCACAACCATCAATGTTTCAAATGCAGCTGAGCTTCTTGTTGCTGTAAAAACAGTAACAGCCGGAGGGTATATAGTTCTAGCGTCAGGAAATTACGGTTCTGTAACAATTTCAGGCGCTGACAAATCAAAGAAAACATTTATTGTCCCAGCCTCAGGAGCAAAGCCTGTATTTACCAAGCTCACCATTAATAGTGATCAGTGGACAGTTAGTGGAGTCCAAGTAAACCCAACCAGTGCAGTAGACGCTGTAGAGATTAACGGAGACTACGTCACTTTCAGTAATAGCACAGTTACCTATGGTAATCGTTCAGGTTGGACAGCAAGTTTGTGGTTAAGTAAAACAGCTGACGGAATTACGTTTGATGGAACAAACGTAGTAGTTAGTGGCAACACAGTAAAAAACGTTGCACATGGAATTGTTGGAGGATATTCAGCTACAAATGGTTTAGTTGAAAACAATACTATCGATGGTTTTAGAGCAGATGGTATGCGGGGTCTTGCCAACAATATGACCTTTAAAGGAAACATAGTAAAAAATGCTTTTGCAGTTGATGAAACTCATCAAGATGGCTTCCAGTCTTGGTCATACTCTAATGGATCAGTTGGTACTGGTGTGGTGAAGGGTATTACCCTTAAGGGTAATACCTTTATAAATACCGAAACCCCAGGAGCACCACTTGCAGGTGAAATGCAAGGCATTGGTCTGTTTGACGGTATGTATGAAGACTTTCTAATTGAGGACAACGTAGTTATCGTTGACCACTGGCACGGCATTTCAGTGTATGGAGCAAAGAACGTAACTGTCCGTAACAATACTGTTATTGACCCAAATGAAACTACACCTGGCCCATCATGGATACAAATTGTTGCTCATAAAAATGGTACTGCACCAGTTAACTCACGAATTGAAAAAAATCTCGCAAATACTGTTAAAACCAATGCAGGGGTTACTGTTACAGACAATAAAATAGTAGCCTATGCTCAGTATGGAAGTCATTTTTTGGATTGGCAGAATCAAGATCTCCGACTTAAGTCAACTGCACCAAGTGGTATAGGCTATGGTGCGCGTATCGGATCAGTTACTGCTCCCACCCCAACACCAACACCAACTCCCACCCCAACACCAACACCAACACCAACTCCCACCCCAACACCTGTTCCAGTCGGAACAAAGGTAAGTGTCACCGACAACGTCAACGTCCGTGCAACACCAAACGGCACAAGACTCGGAACCCAATACAAAGGAGCTCAAGGAACCCAAGCAACTACACCCGCAGTAACTGCAGGAGGCTACTCATGGGTACAAGTTAACTTCGACTCTGGAGTAGATGGCTATGTAGTAGCTACATATGTCACTACGAGTTCTGTTGCACCAACAGACATGCAGGCTCAAATTAATAGTCTTCTTCAACAATTAGCTCAACTTCAGGCATTGCTTGCTGAGTTGACTAAGGCTGGAGGGTAACATACTAGAAGAGAGAATTAAACAATAAAGTATACAAGAAAACACCTGTGAGGGTGTTTTTTTGTATAGAATTAACACTGTTAGTATTAATCATGGTACACAGCTCAATATACAGGTATTTGCTAGACGCAAGCTCTAAACTACAGTAAAGCATTTCATCAAAAAAGACGAACTAGGTGAGAAAGTACTGTGTACTTTTGCAAGAGGTTGATAGGTATTTTGCAAAAAATACCATCAACCTGAACAGTTTCTGTAGGAAAGGTTTTTCTGTAGAAGTACTGCCTCTTACAGAGACTGTCTACTTTACGGATATTTTGCGCCTATGGGCTTAAAATATCTTGTAAAGTCTTGCGACGCGATACTATCGCGACTCACTCCAGCAGTCCAGTTTTCATTGTTAGCTCCAGTCCCCGCCTTAACGGGTGACTTTCTCTAACAAGTACAGTAAAATACTAATATATTATGATTTATTTCGATAACGTCTCGAAGCTGTATAACGATGGACGTTCAAGTGCACTTGAAGGCATTTCTTTTCAAGTTGCACCTAAAGAATTCGTTTCTATTGTAGGCCACTCAGGAGCAGGGAAAACTACCTTACTTAAAATGCTCATTGCAGAAGACAGACCAACAGAAGGTCAAGTCTTTTTTGAGTCTCTTGATATCCATAAAATCCCTCGTTCAAAATTGCCAAAGTACCGAAGAAAAATTGGTACTGTTTTTCAGGACTTTAAACTCTTGCCTCACATGACTGCGTATGAAAATATTGCATTTGCAATGGAAGCAAGTGGACGTTCAGATGAAGAGATTCGCGAGAACGTACCACAAGCTTTAGCACTTGTTGATCTTGAAGATAAGATTTGGAATTTCCCTGGTGAACTTTCAGGTGGGGAAAAACAACGTGTTGCTATTGCGCGTGCGATTGTAAATCAACCCGACATCATTATTGCTGATGAGCCAACAGGAAACCTCGACCCGATAGCTACTTATGAGGTTGTGCAGATACTTAAGAAGATCAATGATCTTGGTACAACAGTGATTATGACTACACACAATAAAGGTGTGATTGATGAACTTGGGCGACGTGTTATCACTATGGACGAAGGTCGTATTGTTCGAGATGATCAAGAAGGTAAGTACGTTTTGTAAGAAGTGTGAGGTAACTTTTATTTTATTCTATGTGGACAGCAACTAAGCGAGTTATCAGATCAGGTTTTGTAGGATTTTGGCGTAACGCGTTTGTGTCTATCGCTGCGATTTTTGTTATGACGGTTGCCTTGTTTGTTGTTGGGTCTACTATGATGATAGATAAGCTATTGTCTGTGTCACTTGAAAATATACAAGATAAAGTTGACATCAATGTTTATTTTGTTGTTGATGCAGAACAAGATGCAATTGACGCTCTTGCGTCGTCACTTAAAGCACTTCCTGACGTTGAAGAGGTAACTTTTACCTCACGTGAAGAAGCACTTGCTCTTTTTTCTGAGCGACATAAAAATGACGAAACAATCATGCAAGGGCTTGAAGAGTTAGGAGACAATCCACTTGGTGCATCACTTTCAATTCGTGCAAAAGAAACTTCTCAGTACGAAGGCATTTCTCAATTTTTAAATGACAAACAAGCAGGAGAAGATCCTCAGAAACCACTGATTGATCAGGTTAATTTCGTCAAAAACAAAGAAGCGATTGATAAGCTTACCAACATCATCAACGCAGTAGAGCGTTCAACTTTTATTGCAATGATTGTATTGGTAGCAGCGTCAATTTTGATTACCTTTAATACTGTTCGTCTTGCAATATATACTACACGTGAAGAAATCTCTGTCATGCGTTTGGTTGGTGCTAGTAACACGTTCATTCGTGGTCCATTCATGCTCCAAGGGATTATGTATGGCGTTGCAGCCGGGGTTCTTGCATTATTAATCTTGTATCCAATAGTTCTCTGGCTTGGACCAGAAACAGAAGAATTCTTCCAGTTTAATTTATTTACCTACTTTGTATCAGACTTCATGCGTATCTTTGCCATCTTAGTTGGCTCGGGCATCGCACTTGGGATGGTATCAAGTATGTTAGCAGTAGCACGTTACCTCAACGTTTAAGAAAAGTAAGCACCTCATAATGGCAATCAAAAACAATCAGAAAAAATCAGCAACGCAGAAATCAGTTACCACAAGTACTAAATACATCTTTGTCGTCGGGGGAGTAATGTCGGGAGTAGGGAAAGGAGTTGCCTCATCATCAATAGCAAAAATTCTTCAAGCACGAGGTCTTTCACTTACCGCAATTAAAATTGATCCGTACATTAACGTGGACGCGGGTACCATGAACCCAACAGAGCATGGAGAGGTGTTTGTGCTTGAAGGAGGACTTGAGACTGATCAAGACATGGGAAACTATGAGCGTTTTTTGAATATCAACATTCCCGATATCAACTACATGACTACTGGAAGTGTATATCAAGATGTTATTCGCAAAGAACGGAATTTAGAATACAAAGGACACAATGTCGAGGTGGTGCCACACATTCCGCTCGAAGTAATTTCACGAATCAAAAAAGCAGGAGAAAGTGCAAAAGCAGACGTTGTTATTATTGAAATTGGGGGAACAGTCGGTGAATACCAGAATATCCTTTTCCTTGAAGCTGTCCGTATGATGAAAATGGAAACACCAAATGATGTCTGTGTGGTGATGGTGAGTTACTTGCCGGTACCTGGCTCAATTGGCGAAATGAAGACAAAGCCAACACAAACCGCAGCACGAATGCTCAACAGTACGGGTGTCTTTGCAGACTTTATTCTAGCGCGGGGTCCGGTACCACTTGACCAAAAACGAAAAGATAAAATAGCTCAGTTTTGTAACGTAAAAGCAGAGCACGTTATTTCAGCTCCCGATGTAAAAAGTGTGTATGACGTACCTGTAAATTTTGAAAAAGATGATCTCTCAGAAAGAATTTGTGACTTGCTCGGACTTCCAAAGAAAAAGTCAGACTTATCTGAATGGAAAAAGTTTGTAGCAAAATCAAAAAATGGAAAAGCTCCCGTTAAAATCGCCGTTGTTGGAAAGTATTTCTCTTCAGGAGACTTTATCCTCTCAGATGTATATATTTCAGTCTTAGAAGCAATTAAGTACTCTACCTACAAACTTGGTCTCACGCCAGAAATTACCTATCTGGGCGCACAGCACTTTAGTGATGTTAAGAATCTTAAAGATCTAAAAGCCTATGATGGGGTACTTGTACCTGGTGGCTTTGGTACTACAGGAGTTGACGGAATGCTCAATGTTATTGAATACGTACGAAAGAATAAGATTCCGTATTTTGGAATTTGTTATGGTATGCAACTTGCAGTTTTAGAATTTACTAAAAACGTTCTTAAGTTCAAAAGTGTGAGTACTGCGGAGATTGACCCTAAAGCTGAGCATTTGGTAATTGACATCATGCCCGATCAAAAAGAAAAACTAGCAACAAACAACATGGGAGGTACGATGCGTTTAGGTGAACAAATTGCCCACCTAAAGAAGGGAACTATCGCAATTAAGGCGTATGGCAAAGAAATCATTTCTGAGCGCCACCGTCATCGATATGAAGTTAATTCTGAGTACATCCGACTCATCGAAGACGCTGGTATGATTTTCTCGGGAACCTCTCCTGATAAAAAACTTATGGAGATTATAGAACTTCCTAAAGACGCACACCCATTTTTCATTGGTGTACAGTTCCATCCAGAGTTTAAAGCACGACCGTTAGATCCGCATCCTATATTTACTGCATTCATTAAAGCGAGTTATGAAAGTAAGTAGTATACTAAGAACTAATTACTAACAACTAAAAACTAACATATGTTTCAAGGAAATTGGACCTGTAGTGGATGTGGAGGAGAGATAACAGAACTTCCATTTGAACCAAGAGGAACAGCAGGACTAACCTGCAGAGACTGTCACTCAAAGAAAGTATCTGGTAGTACAAATGCAAGTAGCGACGCGAGTACACCTCAAGGAGAGCGCCCTAAAGTAGAAGGAAATTGGACCTGTAGCGGATGTGGAACCGCAATTACGAGCTTGCCCTTTACGCCAAGAGATACGAGTAATTTGAAGTGTTTGGAGTGCTATAAAAAATCAAAAGGTAGCTAGAATACCAGAAATAAAAAGCTGTAATTTTCTCGGTAATATGCTACATTATGCGGGCGCTCAAAAGAGCGCTTTCATATATTGGGATATCGTCTAATGGTAGGACAGTGGCCTTTGAAGCCATTAATCGGGGTCCGAATCCCTGTATCCCAGCTCACAACAAAAAACACCCATGAGGGTGTTTTTTGCTGTGAGCTGGGATACAGGCGCAGCTTTTTTAAAAAAGCGTCGCGCGGATTCGGAAAGGTTGCCAGCTCTTTTGGAAAAAGAGCGACAACCTATACTGCTTGTGTAACAAGAGAAATTCCCTGTATCCCAGCTCGAGAAAAAACACACTTAGGGGTGCTTCTTCAGTTACAAGCTGTAGATACGCACAGTTCGGTACACAGGGACAATCAAGAACGATTGCTTGTTTGTTAGCTAGATATCCAGACTTACTTCAGTTACCATATAGGTATGATTAAAAAAATATGCATTGGAGTGATTTTTCTTGTTGTGCTTGTAGTTGCTTATAACTTTATTTCTCCTTTTTTATAAACGTACGTATTGATGAGAAAGCTCCTGTGTCAAATGTAGTTGTGCCTACAGTTCCTGATGTTGTCGTTGCGTCATCAGCAAATGATATCCCCGTTGAAATAAAGCCAGCACCTAAAGTAGTTGAGGTGCAGAAAGAAAAATCCGCCTCTGTAATTGGCACGGCAGGCCACAAAGGAAGTGGGGCAGTACGAATTATTAAAACTGAAAGTGGTGACGTTGTGCGATATGAAAATTTCAAAACAATTAATGGACCTGATTTATATGTCTATCTTGCAAAAGATCTAGATGCTAAAGAGTTTGTAAATCTTGGAACCCTAAAAGCAACTGAAGGTAATGTGAACTATGAGATTCCTAAAGGAACCAATATCGATGAGTATCGCTACGTGCTGGTGTGGTGTAAACAATTTAGTGTCCTGTTTAACTATGTAGATTTATCAGCAACACGCTAGGTCATAGGATGTATTACATGTTTTTTTGTAATCTTGTGTCATATCATCTGGTGTGGTATTTATATCTACAATGAACAATACATCATTGTTGTATAAAAGTTTTGTAGCGGTCTTCTCTATGGTAATTTTTGTTGCTGTTGAAACTCAGACAACGCTTGGTGCGACAACTTCAAAAAAGGAGCAGTATGAACAATTACAATCCTTGCTGTTACAGTTGCAAGGCATTTCAAAAACTGTAGCACCCCAACACCAAGCTACCTCAACAGCAGAATGGAAATTTAACTATAGTGCATCTACTATCCGTCTTGGGTTGCATAAAGAAGAGGCTTCGTATGAAGATAGTGAACTTTTGAATCGATATAAAGTTCGCAACAACAGATTGTATGGTGATGAAAAATGGCAAAAGGATGACCGAGTAGATAATTATAAGATTTGGAATATTTTTGCAAGTATTGCAGGGGACGACTTTGTGACAAAGTATATGCGTTATTATGTCACGTACAAAAACAAGGACAGTGGAACGCTCGCATTTGTAAAAGCAACTGATACTAGTGGACAGGAGTGGGGCTTGGCGATTAACGCCAATGCTTCAGACTTTGGAAGTAAAAAATGGACACGTGATCTTGTCACCGTTTTACTTCATGAATATGCGCATATTCTTACTCTCAACAATACACAAGTAGACCATAAAAAAATAAAGAGTTTTTCTTGTAAACGATTTTTAGGTAGTCAAGGATGCTCAGAGAAGAAGTCGTACATTCAGTCATTTGCAACAAAGTTTTGGACCGACCCTAAGTGGTTTGTACATTCAAACTTCACTAAGCGCTATGCTGCAAACAAAAATCAGTTTGTTACAGAGTATGCAGCTAAAAACCCTGAAGAAGACATGGCTGAATCTTTTACACAGTTTATTTTGTATGAAAAACCTACAGGTACGCTCATCAAAGATCAAAAAGTGCTTTTCTTTTATCAGTATCCAAACTTAGTAGAATTACGGACACAAATCAGGTCAGAAATTAAAGAATATTTTGTTAAAATATAATTTTTATTAGTTATTTAGATAACGGTGTCTATCTGTTATTTCAGAATTATATTAGACAGTAAAAAAGACATACCATAGGGTATGTCTTTCTTAGAAAAGTTTTATTTACTTCCCATCCAATACTTATATTCTTTAAATAAGATTTTTATTTCTTCGTACAGATCTTGAATCGTTGTGATAATCTGCTCCATCTTATCTGTAGTAGTAAGTTCAATTTTTTCACCAACTATTTCGGCTTCCTTCAGTTCTTTTTCGACTATACCTACAAACATTTCAGAAAATATGAGGCGCTGTGTGACGTTATACTTTCCAGCCTCATCTCGCACTGCAACATAGAATCCTTTGTCACCCTTTTTCCCTGGGCCTGCATTACACAAGTATCCCCACGTCTCATCCTTTTGGTGATACACAAAAACTTTTCCTTCGACATATCCCTGCTTGACTGTGTCAACAGTAACCACCTCAGCGGTGTAGTTCTTTTCACTCATTTGTTCAACAGCAGTCCCTGTAAACATAACGACATTCTCGTCTCCCACAACCTCTTTGAGGTATTCATCAGTTGGTAAGCAACTCAGTGCCGAAGCTGTTGGCGCTGTAGCAACGCTTAAAATAATTGCAAGTCCGAAACTTAAAATAAGTGTTTTTTTCATAGTTTAGTCAATCTAGTGTTTGTTACATTAATCTGATTATGAGTATATGACGTCAGAAATGCCATATTCTTACTATCTTGAGGAACCCATCGTTATTAATCAAGTAAACCAGGTATAGCAAGATGTTAACTTAACTTTACATTTAGTGTATACTGTATTTATGAATAATTCATTACTTTTCACCTTTTTAGGTCTAGTACTTGTGGTAAGTACTGCATTTATATTTTTAAATGGTACTAAATTCGTCCAAGAAGTGCAGACGCAACCAATTTCGCAGAATCAAACTCCGATTATAGCTCCAGTGATTTTATCTTCATCAACTCCAGCAAATGTAAGTGCAGAGAATACTACCAACGAAAACAAAAAACTTGCACTCTTGGCTAACGGTTGCTTCTGGTGCGTTGAAAACGATTTAGTAAAAGTTACGGGAGTCATTGATGTAGTGTCAGGTTACGCGGGAGGTACAACAGAAAACCCAACCTATGAAAACGCGACAGTGGGAGGACACAGGGAAGTTGTGCTAGTAACCTATGACGCTTCAAAAGTGACGTATGCAAATTTGGTTGAGCACATCATCAAGCACGGCAATCCAACTGATGCCTTGGGTTCTTTCAACGACAGAGGTCCACAATATGCCCCAGCAATATATTATGAAAATGATACTGAGAGAAACGAGGCAAAACGGGTTATTATGGAAGTTGATGGGCTTAAGGTATTTACAAAATCTCTACCTCTTATTGTTATTCCTACAGTCAAGTTTTGGCCTGCTGAAGAATACCATCAAGACTATGCAAAAAAGAATCCACTCAAGTATGGATACTATAGAACAGGATCAGGAAGAAGTGCATTTATAGAAAAGACATGGGGTGCTCGTGCTACCCAATTTGAAGTAACAGTAACAACAGCAAGTTCGACCTTGCCAATTAAAAATCAAGTAACACAATTTAACGCTATGTCATGGAATAACTTTGCAAAACCAACAGAGGCAGAATTAAAAGCTCGCCTTACACCAACACAGTTCAAAGTAACTCAAGAAGAAGGAACAGAATCCCCATTCTCAAATGAGTACGACAAAAATTACCAAGAGGGAATATATGTTGATATCGTATCAGGTGAGCCACTTTATTTCTCGAAAGATAAATTTGATTCTGGTACCGGTTGGCCATCGTTTGTAAAGCCGATTAGTGAGGAAGTGGTAACGCTCAAAGTGGATAAAAAATTGTTTTCTACACGGACTGAAGTTCGTTCAAAACATGCAGATTCACATGTGGGGCACGTGTTTGATGATGGCCCCACAGACAGAGGAGGGAAACGATACTGCATGAATTCTGCTGCAATGCGTTTTATCGCAAAAGTTGATATGGAGAAAGAAGGATACGGGTACCTCCTCTCACAAATCTAAATACATGAGTCGCAAACTCATTGTATTTGTAATAGTTGTGAGTGCTCTTATTGCCTGTGTAGTTGCACTTAAACAGACAGGTATTGTTGATCTGTTCGAACCAGAGCGTATACGCGACACCATCCTCGGATATGGGATATGGGCGCCATTGGTGTACATGGGTTTATACGCTTTAGCCTCAGTGCTTTTTATTCCAGGGAGCCCTTTAACCTTAGCTGGTGGTGCAATTTTTGGTCCGCTTTATGGAACTCTATACACAGTTATTGGAGCAACGCTAGGAGCAGTTTTAGCCTTCAGCCTATCACGATATTTCAAGCAGCACTTTTTGCAGTATGGTGAAGGGAGTGTAGCTAAGAAACTAGAGAGATATGATGAAAAAATTGCATCACATGGTTTTGTGACGGTATTGTTCTTGCGCTTTGTCCCACTGTTTCCGTTTAATGGACTTAACTTTGGACTTGGTGTCACCAAGGTCTCATTTAGAGACTATTTTCTTGGTACGTTTCTTGGGATTATTCCGGGCACATTTGCATATGTTTATTTTGGTGACTCACTTGCGTCACTTAATATCACAAAGATAGTATTGGCAATCCTGATAGTGGTTGTATTGTCGTTAGTTGGAAAAATTGTTATGAAAAAGTATCATGGATAATATAACAACTATGAAAGAAAAAAATGTATTTGACATCATTGTCATAGGCGCCGGATCGGGTGGTCTTAATATTGCAGGATTTATGAACCGTGTTGGTTTTAAAGTGTTGCTCATTGATAAAAGCGATTCCCATATCGGAGGAGACTGTTTAAACTTTGGATGTATACCCTCTAAAGCACTTATTCATGTAGCACGTATGGTGCATGACGCTAAAAATGCAGAGGCGTTTGGTGTTGTCGCTACTGGTGATGTTAACTGGAAAAAAGTTCGTACGTATATTAAAGAAAAACAAGAGAGCATTCGGGAACATGAAAATGCAAAATGGTTTGAAGGAAAAGGAATGACTGTTGTCTTAGGTGCTGCCTCATTTATATCCAAAAACTCAGTATCCGTTAATGGGACTACATACTCTGCAAAAAAAATTGTATTAGCTACTGGCTCTCGTCCACGAGAACTTGTGGGGCAGGGAATTGAAAAAGTAACAACAGTACTTAATAATGAGAATGTTTTTACTATGGAGGAACTACCGAAACGCATTCTTTTTCTCGGGGGGGGTCCTATTGGTATTGAGCTCGCGCAATCACTTTCGTATCTAGGGTCATGCGTTACTATTGCTGATCCAGCTTCACAGATCCTGAATAAAGAAGATCCTGAAATCGCTCTGG
Organism: bacterium; assembly: GCA_043719295.1. Classification (GTDB taxonomy): domain Bacteria; phylum Patescibacteriota; class Minisyncoccia; order Phycocordibacterales; family UBA918; genus OLB19. The sequence continues at coordinate 81,152 of JAYSUD010000005.1, read as the reverse complement.
TGTTGCGTACGGAAATGGAAAAAGAAGGAGTTCGATTCTTACTTCAACATACACTAATAGAATTTATCTCTTCAAACCAAGCAATCTTTTCAAAAAATGATGGAACTACAACTACGATTGACTTCGATGCAGTATTTGTTGGCATTGGACGTGTCTTAAACACGGAAGATTTATCATTAGAAAAAGCGGGTATCAAGCAAAAAGAAAGTGGAAAAATTGTTGTTGATTCGTTTCTACGTACTACAAACAAAAATGTCTATCTGTGTGGAGATATTGCTGGCAATTATCAATTTACTCATGCGGCTGAAATGCATGCGAGCGTCATACTAAAAAACTTCTTTTCTCCTTTTAAAAAGAAGTTTACTGGAGATGGTATTTCATGGACTACCTACACAACCCCTGAGATTGCAACGTTTGGGTTACAAGAACATGAGCTTAAAAAGAAAAAAGTCATGTACCAGGTGCTTGCTACAAATTTTACCGAAGATGATAGAGCAATCACCGATAGCTATCAGTACGGTAAGTCAAAAATTTTTATAACACCAAAAGGAGGAGTCCTCGGAGGTACCATGGTTGCACCAAACGCAGGTGAACTTATTCAAGAGTTAGTGTTGGCACAAACAGCTAAGCTCAACGTACAAGAACTCTTTAATAAAACGTATGCCTACCCATCGGCATCTCGCATCAATAAGCGTACTGTGTCAGGTTACTTTGCATCAAAACTAACGCCTTTCACAAAAAGGCTTCTTCGGGTACTCTATTAAGATGTCAACAATTCTTATATCTTTGGGTGCATTGTTTTTATACATGAGCTCGTTATTTTTTGTAGCGTTATGGCGGAAAAATAATGGAATTGCAGATATTGGCTATGGCGGAGGATTTATTGTTATAACTGCAGTTGCAGTGATGGTAACAGCACCGATATCACTCGGGCAGGCACTTTTTGTAACGCTTCCTTTTATCTGGGGAGTTCGTTTGGTGTCACGTATTTATCTGAAGAATAAAAATAAACCCGAAGACTTTCGGTATAAAGCGTGGCGCGATGCGTGGGGGAGTTCGTTTGTGGTCCGAAGTTTTTTTCAAATCTATATGCTTCAAGGACTCATAATTTTTATTGTAGCGTCGCCAATAGTACTCGCACTTATATACGGTGATACTGTTTTGTATACACCACTTTTCCTCGGAGGGTTACTTTTGTGGTGTATCAGTTTTTTCTTTGAGAGTGTTGGCGATTACCAACTTGATACATTTATTGGCAACCCTTTAAACAAAGGAAAGATTATGATGTACGGATTATGGAAATACACACGTCATCCAAACTACTTTGGTGAAAGTATGATGTGGTTTGGTATTTGTATCATTGCTATTTCGTTCACTCCTGTTGCGCTTGGAGCGATTGTAAGTCCTATCTTAATTACATTTTTACTCTTAAAGGTGTCAGGGGTTCCGATGTTAGAAAAACGGTGGGAAGGGAACAAAGAGTGGGAGGTCTATAAAAAGAAAACGTCAGTCTTTTTCCCAGCAATACCAAAATAGACAAACGCCCTTGATTCTACGAATAGAAACTAATTTGAGCGAAGTTGCAAAATTGCTAGAAATGTGTTATAGTATCGGTGGGCTGATGAAACGTGATTTTCACGTTTTAGGACAGCTCATTTTCATTGTGTTATAGCCTGTTCTGCAAAGTTGCGGAATATGGCACAGCGCGTGGAGGACACTATCATGACGAAAGCAGTTTCTCGTGACCTGGCAGTTGCGTTGTCACTTCGACTTGGAGCGAACATCGACTGGGGCCAGTTTGACCCTGACGTGCTTCAAAGTGGAGTGGTCGACTTGTCGCCTGCCGAACTCGGTAAGCGTATGACCGCCTTCCTCAAGAACGATTGTCGGCTCCAAATCAAAGGACCGAGCGCCCTGATGATCGACCGCACCAAGCCGTTTGACCCGGAGAAGTTTATCGGGTCGGGATGGACAATGGGTGAGCAGGACGAGCGTGCGCTCTTCTTGACCGAAATCGACTTCTCGAACGTTCGCTTCGAAAGCGGGCTGAGAGATGGCGAATCGACTATCACCGGCGTCGAAAAACTGGCACGTCTGACGCAAGGCGGATTGATCCGCCCTGACGCCAAGACCGGCCAGGCGCTCCATGAAGAGAAAGGGCAGGCGACACTTCGTTTCCTGTATGACACTTACAGGATTTCATGGATGGAATTCGCAGGAAGTGTTCTGCGGCGCCCTGGTGGCTATTCCGGCTTCCTGTATCTATGTCGGGACGACGACGGCTCGTGGGCCTGGGACTACTACTGGCTGGACTATGGTCGCGGTGCGCGCAGCGTCTCACCGCTTCTGGCAAGTCCTTTGACTTCTGCAATTTAGCTCTAGCCCTTGGGCACTTTGCCCTGACCGCTTCAAGAAATTGAGGCGGTCAAACTTTTTATACGATATACTCTAAAGTGGTATTAGGTGCATATGCGAGCGATTAAGGTTTCTTGCAACCGAATCCAGTATCCATACATTTTGAATATTTCTGATTACGGTTTGGAATAGTATGGTGTATGAAGACACTTCAAAAAATGAAGTTACTTGGTGTGCGATACCTTGGTATTTTAATACCGCATAAAATTCAACACTAAATTTGTTCTGCAAACTATGGGTGGTGGCATGGATGGCACTGCACACATTTCTGCGGAACCCTGATGGCAATTCCTACTTCCTGTATCTATATCGGAACGACGACGGCTCATGGACCTGGAACTACAACTGGCTGGACAATGATCGCAATGCGAACAACGTCTCACCGCTTCTGGCAACTTGCTTCATTTCAAACACTTCTTCACTAATGGGGAAGTGTTTGTTTTTCTACTTGCCCAATCCATCCTCCTAACATCTTGCCAATGTCTTCAAGTTGAGTTGATATGCTTATGAATTTCTTCATATCAAGCGACTTTGTTTCAAAAAGAATCACAAGTAACAATGTCAGCGTGTCACGCTTGCGTATCGCAAGACGCAAGAACGGAAGTTTTTCTGTCTTAGAAAGAAAGGCTGCAGCAGAGACGGCTTCGATAAGTTCAATATATAAAGTATCAATTCTGTTCCCAAGGGTATGTCTGTGTGTCTTCGGTAAGGTAGAATGGCAATTATGCCAAAACAAATAGGACTCTTTGATACGCTCCAAAATGGGAAGGAGATTGCGTCGGGGGGGGGTGACTTTACTGTCAAAACTCTTTTCACTCATACCTATGAGGATATCATTTCTGTAGAAAATTTACTTCTTGCATGGAGGGAGTTTGTACGAGGTAAACGAAAGAAAGCTGATGTACAAGAGTTTCAATATAATCTGATGAGCAATATTCTTTCGCTTCACAACGACTTAAAAGCAAAGACGTACGGCCATGGTGGATACGAAGCATTTAAAATCAACGACCCAAAACCACGTGATATTCATAAAGCAAGTGTACGTGACCGACTACTTCACCATGCACTCTACCGTAAACTGTATCCATATTTTGACACAACATTTATTCACGATTCTTACTCGTGCAGAAATGGAAAGGGAACCCATAAAGCAATTAATCAGTTTAGAAACTTTGCACACAAAGTGTCAAAGAACTATACTAAAACTTGTTGGGTATTGAAATGTGACATCAGAAAGTTTTTCGCAAGTATTGATCAGGAAATTTTGATGGAGATTTTAAAACGACATATCGTTGACACTGATATCCTATCCCTTCTTGGAGATGTAATTAAAAGCTTTAAAACAAATACTGATGAAGATGTCGTGAACAAAGTTAGTCCTTGCTCAACGTCTAAAGGGTTACCTTTAGGCAATCTCACGTCACAATTACTCGTAAATATATACATGAACGAATTTGACCAGTTTGTAAAACATACACTAAGTGTAAAACAGTACATCCGTTATGCCGATGACTTTGTTTTTCTCTCACAGGATAAAAAATACCTTGCAGAAATAGTACGATATATCGTACTATTTCTGGAGGTTACATTAAGACTTGAGTTGCATCCACACAAAGTTTCCATTTCTACCCACGCCTCAGGAGTTGATTTTCTTGGGTGGGTACATTTTCCGCACCATAGAGTGCTTCGTACAACAAGCAGGAACCGGATGGAACGAAAGCTCAAAGAATCAGAATACAAAGATGCTGTGGTCCAATCGTATCTCGGTTTACTTTCACATGGGAATGGATGGAAGTTGCAAAAATGGATATTTTAGAACAAGGAGCAGAGCCTTGTTTAAGGGCCCATTTAGTGAAATAATTTGTTGCTTTTTTGGTATAGGTATGCTATAATTCTTGGCAACAAAGCAAAGCTCCACTTGAGAATCGCTCAAAAAGTAGATCAGGCTCAGCAGCACTTTGTATATAAGTAAATAAACAAAAAACAAGATGACAGGTAAAATTGCACGTGTTACAGACCGAGGTTTCGGTTTTATTACTCCAGACGATGGACAGAAAGATGTTTTCTTCCACGCTAAAGATCTTAACGGCGTTGAATTCAACGACCTACGAGAGGGAGATGCTGTAACATTTGATATTGTAGATGGCCCTAAGGGACCAGCTGCAGGAAATGTTTCACGAGCGTAAGCTTTGTGAATAGAAAAAGCCGGTGCGAAAGCACCGGCTTTTTCTATGTCTACTTGCAAGTGACTCTTAGTATTTCCAAGATGCTCGAGATGATTAGAACGTGTCAGAAATTTTTAGCAACAAGGCGCAAGTAAAAAATAGAAGAAGCCGTACGTGGAGTACGGTGACTGATATTTTTTATGAAGTAACGCAGTTGATGAGAATTTCGGGCATGTTCTAAAGGTAGGGGTCTTTTTCGGCATACACAGAGATAGTTCGTCGTTTACGTGCCTTCCTTCGTAATGCATGTTTATGCGAAAGGTAGATTTTGTGCACAATGAATTTTTCACTTAAAAATGCATAGAGTCCTTCTTCGCTGTAGACAAATTCTTGGACACCTATAACAGGGTGTATATATGAACCTTCTTCTTTTCCAGGCTGTTCTGCAATAAGCCGTTTGGTGTGTAAGTCTCCGTCACTTACAAACGTTTTCATAAACAAGTAACCTCCTGGTTTAAGTGTGCGATGGATTTCATCACGTAAGAGGGTACGTTCATCCTTCTTAAGAAAGTGTGAGCTCATCATATCTAGTGCGAGTGTTTGTGAATCGTCTTTAATGTCATTAAACACTCCTGCAATAGAACGGGTTTGGTACTTTAATTGTAATTCTGTTGAGAGTCGGTTTGCTTCAGCAATAGCAGCAGATGAAGAGTCGTATCCAATACCGTGCATCCCGAATTGTTGCGCAAGGTATATGAGGTTTCTTCCATTTCCACAGCCAAAGTCAATTGCAGAGCATGCTGGGTTTAACAATGTACGTTTTGTCTGACGTTCAAGCCACCGCGTAAACTTTTCTAAGTCCTCACTAACCTCCGTTGAAAGAGCCAAGTGCTCAGGCTTGGCATACTCTTGGTCCCAGAAGGCTGTTCCGTGACGGCTTCGTTTGTGGTTTTTAACATGTCGTGCCATATGTGTGAATGTCTGCATTAGAACACAGAACTTGCTATAATTGCAAATGCTCGGTATTGTTCTCTCACTATGCAACAAGAAGAAGATAAATACATTTGGATTTATGGTAAACATGCTGTATCAGAAGCCTTAACATTTCGACCGGATGTTGTCTTTGAAGTTTTTTTACGTGAGGATGTACAATCTGAGGTGAAACCGACACTGCTACAGTCAATTAAAAAAGTAAGCCTTTTTCAAGGAGATTATATTCCACGTGAAGTAGATAGACATGCGGTACATCAGGGTTTTATTGCAAAAATTGATAAGGAAAAACTTGTTCTCTCTTTTGATGATTTTAGACAAACACTTACAGTGAATACTGATACCGCGCTTGCACTCTTGGGTGAAGTTCAAGACCCACATAATGTTGGAGCGGTGATTCGTTCTGCTGCTGGTTTAGGAATTACAGCAGTTTTGATTCCAAAACATCGACAGGCTGGGGTAACGGGTACTGTTGTGAAAGTCTCAGTAGGTATGGCGTTTAAGATACCCCTTGTTGAAGTACCAAACGTCAACCGTGCAATTGAAGATCTCAAAAAAGATGGTTTTTGGGTCTATGGTCTTGATGGGGAAGACAGCGACGTATCGCTACCGCAAGAACAGTTTACAAAACCGTCAGTTTTTGTACTTGGCAATGAAGGAGAGGGAATACGAGAAAAGACTAAGGAGCACTGCGACAGTATTATTTCTATCCCTATGCACAAACGTTGCGAATCACTTAATGCTTCAGCTTCAGCATCAGTAGTTTTTTATGCGTGGTCAATACAGCATCCTAATGCTCTGTAGTACCAGCACAGTACGTATCCCGTAATGTAACTTTTAAATACCAAAGCTAGGGTATACTAGAGTAATGCAACTTCAAACTTTTTTAACACTATACGCAATTTCATTTCCGCTGTTTTTACTCTGTGACTTACTGTGGCTTGGATTTATTGCAAAAGGATTTTATCGAGCTCAAGTTGGTCACTTAATGGGGGACATTGTATGGGTTGCGGCACTTCTGTTTTATGCACTCTTTCTTCTTGGGTTAACTTTTTTTGCAACATATCCCGCTGCAACTAAAGGCACTCTTGCAACTGCTGTTATCCTCGGAGGTCTATTTGGTTTTTTTACGTATGTCACTTACGATCTAACTAATCTTGCAACACTCAAATCGTGGCCACTATCATTGTCTATTGTTGATATTATGTGGGGGACATTCCTCGGAGCATTTGTGGCAAGTGTCGCAGTTTTTATACGCTCTCTAATAGTGTAAGTGTCACTCATGAAAATATTGCTCGATATATTTATTATCATAGTACTGTTTTTTACAGGTCTCTTTTTATATACCCAGTATTGGGATACGCTCATGCATGCAATTTTCGGTACTGATGTTGAATACACAATTTACCTTGGTTCGAAGGCACTTAATGTTACCGTTGCAGATGAACAAAGTGAAAGAATACAGGGGTTAAGCTCTGTCACTTCACTTGGAGATTTTAATGGAAAATTGTTTATTTTTGATACCGATGATAAACATGGCATTTGGATGAAGGACATGTTGTTTCCCATTGATATTATTTGGATTGATAAAAATCTAACCGTGATAGATATTGCAGAAAATGTTGATCCTTCTACATACCCAAGGGTGTACGCATCCAAAGAACCTGCTCGGTTTGTGCTTGAAGTAAATGCATTTTTTGTATCAACAACAAAAGTGGCTATAGGTGACAGACTTGTGTTGCCACCGGGGATCTTGCCAAAAGATATCGAAAAGAGTTTGCAATAGCGAGTTTTTGTTGTATAATATTAAAACGCAGATGATCGCCCAGTGAAATGCGCTTTGCGCTAATAAAGGCTTTGCCTTTATATTTCACCGGGAGGAAAGTCCGGGCACGTTTTTTTGAAACTCATTTTTCTTCATGAAAGGTGCGTAGAGAATCAAAAAAGGTAGTGGGTAATTCCCATCGTGGAATGAAATATAAAAGCTTCGCTTCTATATTTCATTCCAAGAGGTGCGAGCAGAGACGTCTTAATCGAAAGAAAGAGACATCAACATGAAATAGTCCCTACGCAGATGAGTGCAATTCGAGGTTGAATAATGACTCGATGTCATTATTCAAAAGGTTGTCGATATTTTGTAAAAATATCTTACAACCTGAACCGTTCATGTAATGAAGACAAATTATTTGTTTCCACTACAACGAAGAAGTGTGCCATATGCGTAGGGACTATGAAAGTGTTGATGAGCTTGTACGGCAACGTACAAGGTGAAACGGCTAAATCCTTACTTGCGTGCAAGGCCGTGCCGGGTGAAGTGCGCTTGCGCTTGATAAAAAACTTTGTTTTTTATACTTCACTTGGAGAGCCGCTATAGTTCTACAGTAATGTAGTTCACAGATATATGATCATCCCCGGTGAAATGCGCTTTGCGCAGACAAAGGCTTTGCCTTTGTATTTCACTGGGACAGAACCCGGCTTATCGCGTACAAAAAATCCCTTTTGGGGTTTTTTTGTTGTTTTGTACTCCCACTTTTACTTGATTTTGCATATAGTGCAGACTCGCTTCATGGTATCCTATAGATACATTATAAGAGGGGTAACCGTGTTGTTTTTTACTATGCAGGAATCAATGTTGTCAAGAGAAGAAGATGTTCAGAGTGATCCAATTGAGTCATCGTTACGGAGTATTTCTCAAAATACTATTGTGTTTGTATTTGGTCTCCTTCCGTTGTTTTTTTTACCGATTTCATTTTTATCGCTTGGGTACATTAAAACAGTCCTTGTTATTATTGGGATACTTATTGCCGTTGTTTTCTTTAGTCTTACAGTATTGCGTTCGGGAAAAATATACATGAGTGTACCCTGGGCACTTGGTGCTTTCTGGTTGGTGGCGTTAGTAACCGTCATTTCATCTCTTCTTTCAGGTGACATGAGGGATTCTTTTTTTGGAGATGACTTTGGTGTACATACAGGACTTTTTGTAGTCGTATTAGCGCTTGTCGCTTCAATATCACCGCTCTTAGGTCACTCAAAGTCGACAATCATGCGTCTTTATATTCTCCTTACCGGAAGTTCACTTGCACTTGGATTGTTTCATCTCTCACGGATAATTGTAGACTCTTCCTTTCTCTCATTTGGGGTGTTTACAAATATCGTACAGACACCTGTAGGAGGTTGGAATGACCTTGCGCTATTTTTTGGCCTTTCAATTTTGTTATCACTTGTTGCGCTTGAACAACTTCCATTAACCCGTCCAGGGAAGTGGTTGTTTTCCATTGTAGTCTTGGTATCGCTCTGCATGCTTGGAGTAGTTAATTTCTTCGGTGTTTGGATAGTACTTGGTTTAGTAAGTTTGATTGTACTTATGTACAGTCTTACAAAGGATAGGTTTGCTGAGAAAACACTCACGTTAGAAGGGAAAAAAAGTACAGTGTCACTGCAGTCGTTGATTCTTTCAATGTGTGTTTTTGTAGTATCAGTTGTATTTATTATTGGAGGCGGTGCAGTTGGGGGATATATTTCAAAGTTTACAGGTATCTCGTATGTTGAAGTACGACCATCTTTTGAAGCAACTACCGACATAGCTCAAAATGTCTATAGTGAGAATGCGCTCTTGGGTGTTGGTCCAAATAAATTTGTTGATGCATGGAGACTCTATAAAGATCCTTCCATTAACCAAACGGTGTTCTGGGCTACTGATTTTCCCGGGGCAAGTGGCTATCTCACCACTCTTTTTGTAACTACAGGTATTTTAGGTGTACTTGCATGGGTTGCGTTCATTGGCCTGTTTCTACAAAGTGGCTTCCGCATGCTCTTTACCTCAACTCGTGTGGATAGATTTTGGTACTTTATAGGCTCATCATCTTTTGTTGGTGCTTTATATTTATGGGGTATGTCTTTTGTATATGTTCCTGGAGCAACAATTTTGTTGCTTGCAGCACTTTTTACAAGCATCTCATTTACCGCGTACGGAGCACTTGTTGGGTTTAAACCAATTGCATTTTCAATCGTCTCAAATAAACGCGCTGGTTTTGTACTTGTAGGTATTGTGATGGTTATCATCGTTGGTTCAACAAGTGCGCTCTATTATATTGGTCAGCATTATTCATCGGCGTATTCTTTTGGAAAGGCGGTGTCACAACTACAAAGTGGAATAGCTATTGATCAATTTGAAACTACGGTTGCAGCAATATACACTACATCAAAAAATGAGTCATATGCACAACAACTTGCGCTCTATCAATTTTCAAAAGTAAATGCACTTATTGGTATTGAAAAATTGACTCCACAGCAAGAACAAGAATTGCAATCTAGTATCTATAACGCAATTACTGCAGCTCAAATTGTTGCTGATAAAGATCCAACTGATGCACTCTCTTGGTCAACACTTGGAAGTATCCTAAGTTTACTTACCGGCGCTAATATTGAAGGTTCAAAGGAAAGGTCAGCTGAGGTATTTAAAAAAGCACGTGCACTTGACCCTACTAATCCACTCTACGCACTCTTAGAAGCACAACTTGCATCACGATCAGGTGACTTAGAGGGGGCGCGTAAAAGTACTGAAGAAGCAATTGCATTGAAATCTAACTACACGGAAGCACTCTTATTTCTTTCACAAATTGATATCGCACAAGGTAAAACTGCTAATGCAATTAAAACAACACAAGCAATTATTTCACTTGAGCCCAATAATCCTGCACGATATTACCAACTCGGAGTTTTGTTGTCGGTAGAAAAAAATAATGACGGAGCTATTGCAGCATTTGAACGTGCAATTGCTTTAAACACAGGCTACGCAAATGCCCGCTATAATCTCGCGTTGGTATACGCACAAAAAGGAGATATACAGAAGGCAGTTGAACAATTGGAAGTGGTGCTTGAACTTAATCCTGGAAATCAAACAGTCATTGACTTGATTGCACAAATTAAATCGGGTGTACCGTTTACGCAAGTAGAACAAACAAGTGGACAGATTGTCGAGCCTAAAACAGTAACTGCAGAAGATGATGTAGTAACAACAACCAAGGTGCCTGATACATCTTTGGTGACTCCAGTTAATACTGTGGGTGATACAGACACTGCTAATACTGAAGCTGAATAAAAATTTGATTTTGTATGGTCAAACGCATGTTACAGGTGGTATATAAGGAGGTGCGTGGACTCCATCAGGCCGCATACATACTAGGTCTCTTTGCGTTTGGATCACAACTGTTGGCATTGGTACGTGACAGACTTTTAGCGCATCAATTCGGTGCAGGGATGGAACTAGATCTCTACTATGCTGCATTTCGTATTCCTGATCTTCTTTACGTACTGTTTGCATCAACACTGTCGGTGTATGTACTGATTCCGTTTGTCGCGTCACGAATTGTAGGTGGTGACTCAAGTGACGCACGAAGGTTACTTTCACAGATATTCAGCAGTTTTTTACTTGTTTATACGTTACTTGCGATAGTGATGTATGTTGTCGCTCCATATATTCTTCCATACTTATTTCCTGGACTTTCTTCAAGTATGAGTGAGCTTGTTTCTGTAACACGTATCTTGCTCTTGCAACCAATGCTTCTTGGGGTTTCAAGTTTGTTTGGTGTTGTAACCCAGCTTGGGCACCGCTTTGTCTTGTATGCCATAAGCCCACTTATATATAACGTGGGGATTATCGTTGGTATTGCATTTTTGTATCCTCTGTGGGGTCTTAATGGTCTTGCCGGTGGAGTCATCCTCGGGGCACTTGGACACTTACTTGTGCAGGTACCGCTGGTTCGTAAGAGTAGTTTGGCATTTACGTTTACTTTTGATATTTCGTGGAAGTTATTGTGGAGCATTTTGCGTATTTCTATACCTCGGGCATTGACTCTTTCAATGCAGCAAATTTCTATCTTAGTACTTATAGGGATTGCAAGTGTGATGACCGTTGGTTCTGTATCGGTATTCCAGTTTGCGTACAACTTACAGTCAGTGCCACTTGCTGTTATTGGAGCGAGTTATTCAATCGCCGCGTTTCCGTTTTTAGCTGACTTATTTGCACAGAAAAAAATGGAAGCTTTTTCGCTTCACATGATTAGTGCATTTCGACACATCATTTTTTGGTCGGTTCCTGCTATAGCACTTCTTATAGTGTTACGAGCACATGTGGTGCGTGTGGTTTTGGGAAGTGGCGCATTTAATTGGTCAGATACACGTTTAACTTCAGCTGTTCTAGCTCTTCTTTCAATATCACTTTTGGCCCAAGCACTTAACTTGCTTATCGTTCGTGCATTTTATGCAGGTGGGAAAACGATGGTGCCACTTATCGTAACTACCATTGGTACACTTTGTACTGTTGGGATAACATACTTACTGTATCTTGGATATTTAGAAAATCCTGCTACGGTACGGATGTTTGAGTCGCTTTTGCGTATTGAAGGAGTCCCTGGGTCAGAAATTGTTGTGCTCGGGATTGGATACAGTGTTGCCATGCTAATTCAAACGAGCATACTCTTCATTCTTGTTATGCGTACTTTTTCCATACCACGCGCATGGTTTTTCCCAAGTATCTCAAGAGCGTTGCTTGCATCAATTATCGGAGGATGTGCGGCCTATCTGACGCTCAATATTTTTGCAACAGGTATAAACGACACTGCGTTTTTAGGTATCTTAATTCAAGGTGCTTCAGGAGGTTTTGTGGGTATTGGTGTTATTGTAGTTATGTATCATTTCCTTCAATCGCCTGAACTTCAGGAAATCTACAAGTCATTTCATCGACGTATATTTAAAACGGATATAGTTGCTTCTGAAGTTGATGTCCTGTAAACTGACCACAAAAGTCCATGCTACTTCATAGCTCTGCAATAAAATGTAAGGCACGGTACCGATGTACCGCTTCTTCCATTTTTCGCTTACGCCTCGTAGCCTGATCTTTATGAGGTCAGTTTAGAGACTTTGTCCCCGGCATAATGTTCAATTGTAAATCTCCAAATTATAAAGTGTGTTTAAAAGCTTTTAATACAAGGTTGAATAGTGACTTAATGTCACTATTCAAAAGGTTGTCGATATTTTGGAAAAATATCATACAACCTGAACGGCGACTGTAAGTCGTGCAGTAACGAAGTAGTAGAAGTTTTTAAGCACACTTTATGAATCAAATTAGAAATTTCAGCATCATAGCTCACATCGACCACGGTAAAAGTACCTTGGCTGACCGCATGCTTGAAGAAACAAAAACCGTTGAGGCGCGACATATGAAAGAGCAAGTTCTTGACTCTATGGATCTTGAGCGTGAGCGGGGGATTACCATTAAGATGCAGCCAGTTCGAATGGCGTACGTTCATAACGGTGTCACTTATGAATTGAACCTTATTGATACTCCAGGCCATATCGACTTTTCATATGAAGTTTCGCGAGCGTTAAATGCGGTTGAGGGTGTACTTCTCCTTGTTGATTCAACGCAGGGGGTGCAAGCACAGACACTCAGTGTTTTGCAGATGGCTAAAGAGCTTAATCTAAAAATCATTCCCGTTCTCACCAAAGTTGATGTCCCGCACTCACGCATAGTGGAAGTGGGAGAAGAGATACAGACACTCCTTAATTGTGAGGCATCAGAAATTTTGTGTGTTTCAGGAAAGACCGGTGTCGGTGTGAAAGAATTGCTCGGAGAAATTTGTGAACGGATACCAGAACCAGCAAGTAATGAAGATAAAACATTTAGAGGACTTATCTTTGACTTTCAATATTCAAACCACAGAGGAATTATTGTGTACTTGCGTGTATTTGATGGAAAAATTAAAAAAGGTGATCAGCTCAAGTTTGCTATTTCGGGGAAAACTTTTACTGCACTAGAAGTTGGGATGCTTGCTCCAGGTGAAGTGCCGGTAGCACTATTAAGTGCTGGAGAAATTGGCTACATTGTCACGGGGATTAAAGAACCGGGAGTTGCGTCGGTTGGAGATACACTCATTTTTGATAAGAGTACGGCTCTGGCCCTCCCCGGGTACAAAGAGGCACGTCCTGTTGTATGGGCGTCGGTATTTCCTGAAAGCCAAGACGACTTTACTATCTTGCGCCAGGCACTTGATAGACTTAAGCTTTCTGACTCATCGCTATCGTATGAAGAAGAATCCTCGGGTGTACTTGGACGAGGCTTTCGTTGTGGTTTCTTAGGAATGCTTCACCTTGAGATTATTACCGAACGCTTGCGTCGTGAGTTTAATGTGGAACTCATCATCACCTCACCATCTATTGCGTATGAGATAACGAGCGCAGATGGTTCAATTGAACACATCTATGCTGCTTCTCGTTTCCCTGACGCGGGGGATAAAGTAACTATTCGTGAACCGTGGGTATTGGCGCAAATTATCATGCCGCCGACCTACATGGGGAATATCATGAACCTTTTGTACGACCATGAGGCGAGTGTGATTGATACAGAAGTATTTGGTGATGGAAGAACGCTCCTCACGGTTGAGATTCCACTTCGAGAACTCATGCGTGGCTTTTTTGATAAGCTTAAAAATGCGTCAAGTGGCTACGCGTCACTATCATACGAGATTGCAGAGATGCGTCCCGCGTCAGTTACACGCCTTGACGTTTTAGTTGCTGAAGAACTCGTTCCTGCCTTCTCGCGGGTAATTGGTATGCGACGAGCCGATATAGATGCCAAAGCAATTGTTGAAAAACTCTACAATACTCTGCCTCGGCAAATGTTTGTGACGAAGATCCAAGCAAAAACAATGGGCAAAATTGTCGCAACTCGTTCACTTTCTGCAATGAAAAAAGATGTAACCGCACATATGTATGGGGGAGACATAACCAGAAAGATGAAGCTTCGCGATAAGCAAAAGAAAGGAAAAAAGAAAATGCTCGCCTACGGAAAAGTAAGCATCCCCCCAGAGGTCTTCATGAAAATGATAAAAGAGGATTAAGAGTGACTAAATGTCACTCTTAATGAGGTTGTCTAGTTTTTTAGTTTATAAAAAACTGACAACCTGTACAGTTCCTGTAAGGAATAGATGTCTTCTCTCCAAAAACCCAAACAAACAAAACGGCGAGCATACAATGCTCGCCGTTTTGTTTAGAGTAGTAAGTGCTACCTTAAAACAATCCTCCACTACCACCTGAGTACGCAAAAACCATACTCAAAATAATAATTGATGCAACTACAATCCAAACCCATTTAATTGTTGATTTTGTTCGTTTGTGAAATAGAAAGCTCATGTTTGAAATACATCATCTGATTAATGATAGTATACTAGCATATATGGCAGGTTTCGGAAAAAAGAAATCGATAACTGAGTACCTCTATTCAAAGGTGGTTGTTATTGGACTCCTCATTGTAGTCTTGTTTCTTGCGTTTTCAGTATACGAACGGTATGTGGTTGAGCGGCAGATGTATGCGCGGCGTATAGAGACAAATAGAGAGAAACAAGAATTGATAGAGCGTAAGGCTGCGCTTAAAGAGCGTGTGGAGTATCTTGAAGGTGAGCGGGGAATTGAGGAAGAAATTCGTTCAAACTTTGACGTTGCTAAACAAGATGAAAAAGTAATTATTCTTGTAGGCGAGAAGAAGAAGGTGGAAGCGACAACAACTTCACCGATTGAAACTAAACCTTGGTACAAATTTTGGTAGATGATATACTAGTTTCCTATGGATAAAACAGTAACAATTTACAGTACCCCAGTGTGCCATTATTGCCATGCTGCAAAAGAATTTTTTAGTGAAAACAATATTAAGTACACAGAGATTAACGTAGCTTCTGACCAAGAAAAACGACAAGAGATGATAGACATGACCGGACAAATGGGCGTCCCCGTTATTCGTATCGAAAACGATGTGATTGTAGGCTTCGACGAAGCAAAGATCAAAGAACTGTTAGCGATTGCATAGCTTATATCTTTCAGAGTATATAAAATCCTGTCGATATGATTGACAGGATTTTGTAGTATATACTTAATACCTATATGGAATCTTGGTTTCTTCTCGCATTAGCATCAGCACTTTCAGGTGGAGTTGGAGCGTTTACTCATAAAGTAGTTGCAGTACGTGGGTATGATATTAACGTATTAAATGTTGTATCTTCAATTATCTCAGCTTCAGGTTTATTTTTTTGTACATGGTATTTTGCAGACTTTTCTTCATTTTGGCATCTTGCGACACTTTTTGCCCTTATAGGGTCAGTCACGTATTTGCTTACTCTGGTTTTTAAAATTGAAGCATTATCCGTTCTTGATGCAACAATATTTTTTCCATTATACAAAGTTGCAGGGCCAGTACTCGTTCTTCTAATTGGAGTTTTAGTCTTTGCAGAATCATTTACCGTAACACAGTGGGTTGGTCTCATTATGAGTTTTTGTATACCATTATTACTCATTAGTGCTTCAGAAAATAAACGCCAGCAGAATTTAAAAAAGGGGATCATTTATGTACTACTTGCCGCATCTATCGGATCAGTATCAATTGCACTTTTCAAATATGGAATTGATATTTCACTAAATCCGTGGCTCTTTCTTTTGGTAAGTGATTTATTTCTAGCTACTGCGTCAGTTGGGGTGCTTTTTAAGAAACATAAAACTACTACAATTTCGTACGCTACACAGATTGTCACTTCTAAAACGATACTTCTTGTATGTATCATGGGTATCGCTCAAATTATTAGTGCAAGCACAATGATTTTCGCATTTGTTGCTGGGGGAACACTGAGTCTTGTGTATGTCATAAGTTCACTCTACATTATTGTTCCTATAGCACTGTCTTTGTTTATATACCAAGAACATTGGAATTTCCGTAAATTATTAGCCATAGTTCTTTCCGTGGCTGTCTTAGTATTATTAAAATAGGTACGAGGTGGCAGTATGAGCTATATTTTATCTTAACTATATATGCTACCCTAGAACCACTTTGCCTTCGTAGTTCAATGGATAGAACTCCTCACTCCTAACGAGGGGATCTAGGTTCGACTCCTAGCGAGGGCACATATAGGTAAAGAAAAATCCACCATTCTTAAGAATGGTGGATTTTTCGTTTAGAAAGCAAACTGCTTTGCTTTCGTGCCTGTATGTGAGACGGAGCCATGTTTCTGCTCTTCCTAGTGCAGAAACAGGTGAGTCCGGGGAGGAAGTTGTTGCTTGAATTGGAGCGAAGCGAACAATTATAGCTAGAAACTTGACCCCAACCAGTTACTTCAAATCATAATCAACAGTGGGGAATAATAACGGTTCGCATTTTTCATATCGGGCTGATTGCTCTAGAATCAAATCAAATATTTCTAATAACGTACTATCCCAGAGCAATAGAGGACGGTTTCTTGTGATTATTTTTTCGTTAGTACCACCAAACTTTAAAAAGCGAGCGTGGGTATATCCAATAAAATCAACTGCATGCATTAAAGGTGCAAGAATGTCTATTGATTTTGCATACTTTGCATCGAATGTTTCGTTTGCTTCGTACTCTTCTAGATAAGTAATGAGCTGTGGGGAAAGCATTTTCTTTGCAGTGTCGAGCTCGTCTGATTCCTCTCTTTGTGTTTTTGTGTATGCAAATACGTCACCTAATTTTGTTTCTCCAATATCATGGATAGAAAGCATAATGAGAACTCGGCCAAGATTAATTTTCTCTGCATTTTCGGCATACTCATAGAGGGAGGTTGCAAGTACTGGTAAATGTCCCACATGTTCAAGTAATGTTTCTTTTAGTCTATCGTCAGTAGTATCCAATCCAAATTCTTTATTTTTTAATCCTATATCGCAAAAACGCTCTTTGGTCATTGTCGATCGTCGCGTAAACTGGTAGTTTTTCTGAAGCTCAAGAAAGTCGACAATAATTTGTTTTGCATCTTTTTTCATACTGAAAGTATATCTAAATTAGGATTAAAAGATAGACAATCAAACCATGTTGTCTGCTATACTTACTATCATGCAAGGGGATGATACAACTATTGAAATAAAATACCTTCTTGAGAAGAATACGGAGCTTCTTAAGGAAAATAATCTATTGTTAAAAAAACTGCACCGCAACGCAGTATGGGGTTTTTGGTTCAGAATTGTTTGGTACTTATTCCTCATTGGTCTACCGTTTGCACTCTACTTCTACATCCTAGAACCGTATTTTGAGGCTCTAGGCTCTTCATACGAGGTGTTTAGTGTCGGTATGCAAGAAATCCCTGGTTGGAAGCAGTTTTCACAGACTCTTGAAGCAATCAAGGCTTCGCGAGGACAGTAGTAAGGCTTATGAAAATGGCACACTTCTTCGTTTCCTCTTTTGTTTCTTACAGAAACTGTTCAGGTTATCGCTCTTTTTTTCAAAAGAGCAGGTAACCTCTTGCGAAGTGATTCCCTATCACTTCTCACTCATTTTCATAAGCCTTATAGAGTGTGTTGAAAAAAAGATAAAAACAGGTACAATGTCACAGCTCACTTAGCTTTTTTGAATAAGCGGAGAGTCATACCATATGCTCAGATAGCTCAGTTGGTAGAGCATTCCCCTGAAGAGGGAAGGGTCGCCGGTTCAAGTCTGGCTCTGAGCACCACATATACAAAAACCGCTCTCAGGAGCGGTTTTTGTATATGTGGTGCTCAGAGAGTAAGGTGCCTGCGCACCTTGCGTCCAGACTTGAAGGTCGCAACGATGTCTTGGCTTTTCCTAATGCCAAGACGAGTGAGACGGGGTCGCGAACACTTAGTAGATTATGAGCGTAGCGAAATAATATACTTAGTGATTCGTGTGCAAGTCTGGCTCCTGAATTAATGTTCGTTGTCACAACTAGCGACCAAGTCCGACTCTTATCACGCAATACGTCAGCAAAAATACTCCAATCGATTGGAGTATTTTTCGTTTAGAAAGCAAGACATCCTCGTTTTCATGTCAGGTTGTGAAGCATATTCAAAATCAATAAATATGACATAATATACATACATGAAAAGTAGCATTCAGTTTAAAATATCAGAATCAGAAGGCACCTATATTGCAGAAGGTGTTGATTTAGCAATTGTATCTGAAGCTTCAACTCTTGACCAATTAGTTAAAAATATCGAAGAAGCGGTATCCCTCCATTTTGAAGGTGAAATGAGTCAATCTTTCGAAATCTGCTACACTTAATGTATGGAACAAAAAGACCTTGCAAACATCGCAAATTTCCTCTATGAAATGGGAATTTTGGCAAAGACCCCACGAAGTGGATTTTATTTCCTTGGGTCAGGTGAACAGAGTGTCGCTGAACACATTAACCGTGTTTGCTATATTGGCTACTGTCTTGCAAAAATGAATGGGAAGGTAGACTCGGGGAAAGTGGTACAGATGTGTCTCTTTCATGATGTGTCTGAATCTCGTATTTCTGATTTAAATTACGTACATCAAAAATATACGGAACGGTTTGAAGAAAAGGCACATACTGACATGACAAATTCGTTACCGTTTGGTACAGATATAAAAGCAATGCTCGATGAGTATGAGTTGCGAGAATCGCTTGAATCAATGTTAGTTAAAGATGCTGATAATCTTGAATTTATTATTTCGCTAAAGGAACAGTACGACATAGGGAATGAGCGTGCGAATACTTGGATTGAGCCAGCAGTGAAGAGATTGAAAACTGAAGAAGGAAAACTGCTTGGAGATATTGTAACCAAAACTGATTCTGATGCATGGTGGTTCGGCGAAAAAGATGATGCGTGGTGGGTAGGCAGGAATAAAAATACGTAAAATTAGACCTGGACTCTTTCCACACCCCGCCTAGACAACCCCATCCAATCCGCTATACTAAACCCACTATGAAGCACACAAATACAATCTGCACGTGGAGTAGCTTTTGCTCCTCATCTCTCAAGGATCCGTATTAGAGAGCAGTTTTTGTGTATAGACAGGAAATCCGCTCTCTGAGGCGGATTTTTCGTTAATTCGATGAACTCAGAATTGTTCAACAGCAAAGGTGGAGAGTGAAATGGAAGTGAGACAACAAAGAGTAAGCTTGGACGCTTTGTTTGAAGGGCTTCAAGAAGTATCTGAGTTTATATCAGTTAAAGAATCAGTTCGTTCACTTGCAAGACAAATGGGTAGACAGATTGATTCATATGAACAAGAAGGAGATTACTTTGAAGTTCGAATTGGCAGTGTAACAGGGTGGGGGAGTGACGCGCTCTATAGTCGCAGATTCCTCCTTGCTACTAACGCCAAAATGGCAGCGGAATGATAAAGCTGCACAATTCAAAATCGCCAGCCCCAACAGGGACTGGCGATTTTTCAATGTCTATCTATAGGCACTATTTAGCGTTCAAGTGATGTGGCTTTACTTTTAAGCGGGCACTTCGTCCTTTATCAACTTTAGGTAAACGTATCTCGAGCATACCGTGTTTTTCTTGAGCCTCGGCTTCATCAATGACTACTTCTTCAGGGAGTACAAGTGTTCGTGAGAAAGAACCCCAGAACAGTTCTCTATGATAATAGTCCTCATTTGATGCCTCTTTGTATTCCTCTCGTGAACCACGAATAGTAACCATGTCACGAGTAATAGCAATGTCTAAATCGTCAGGAGACACTCCAGCAACAAGCGCACGAATAATAACCGCATCTCCAGTTTGATACATGTCTACAGGAAGTTCACCTTCTTGAGGTTCGTCATCATCCATCCCGCCTTGGCCGTGCCATGCTGATTCGTCTTGATAGTTGTCGTCTTGTTCTGTTTTATCGTCTGCACCAAATTCGTGATCACCATCAAGAACGTCGTCGTACTTAGAGGTGGCAACTGATCCAGTGAGTCGTTCTAAAAATGATGGTTTTTTCATGATGTTTTTTGTAAAGGTGCGTTATGACGGGCTTCAAGAATTTTAACTTTTTCAAAGATAAGAAACAAGACGATAATGCCCATCCAGACGAAGAGAAACACGCCAACAATTGTCTCTCCACTTCCATCCATTATAAAAAAGTTAAACAATGCATGCAATACAATAGCAACGAACAACCCAATGCTTCCCCAAATTAGTTTTTGAAGCGAAGACTTAAAAAATGCCAGTGCCAAGAACGCTCCCACAGTACCCGACGCAAGTACGTGAAGCAATGTCGATCCTAAAAATCGGAAGAAACCAGTTACTCCAGCATTTGCAAAATCTCCGTTGGTAATTGGATTAAAGATGTATAACGTATTTTCAAGTGCAGCAAACCCGAGCGCAATGGTGACCATGTAGATGATTACATCAATAGGTTCATCAACTGCTCTATTCCATAAGATCATAATAAGTGCAATTGCATATTTGAGTACTTCTTCAATGATGACCCAAATAGCAACGAGGTTGTCTCCCGTATAGGTATCAATAGCAAGTTTTTGTAAGGGAAGTGCAAGGGGGACTACCATCATTCCGCCAATGAATGCGAGCGCAATGAGAAGATAGGGTTCTGGACGTTCTTTGTCTTCACGAAGCCAAAACCACAACCAAAAAAGCGCGGGGATGAGGCCGCCTAGGAATGCGATAGCAAAGTATGTCGACTCCATAATAGGACTGATAGAAATGGCATACTTCTTTGTTGAACTGCAAAAATTTTTCTTCACCCTACAGCAAGTAGGGCTCTTAAAAATTTCCTTGTTCGCCTCGAATTATGTTCATTTCTATCAGTCCTATTGTAGCAGAGGATGTGTTTAGAATTATATGTTGTTGCGTATAAAAGCAAATGGACACCGGGTGGTGTCCAAGGGTGGATTTGTGCATGATGCAGAACTTCAGGCACACAGCATGTGCGTGTAGCCATCTCGTTCAATAGGCCTCATTGTAACTTCTGTTCCATCTGAGAATAACTCCAAGCCGTTTGTGCATCCTCCAAGGACAATCCCTTCTATTTTAGCCTCATCAAAGGCAATGAAAAGTTGTGCACGGAGTATTTTTGTTTTTCCGTTCGGCTTGAAGATGTCAACATCCACCAGGTGTGCTCCGGGTTCTCCGTTGAGGGATTTTCTCTGTGCAAATACTAAGCTCATGCGTATTCCTTCCGAGCGCTGTTTCTAACAAAAGACTATATCAAGTCTTAGTCTGAATAACAATACTAACTATTTTGGCCACGTTGCGACAATTAATATATCTGCATCCTTCATTTGCTTTGGAAGTTCCTGCCAGATGGTTTCGGTGATAAACGGCATGAATGGGTGGAGGAGCTTAACAGACGTCACTAAATAGTGCACAAGCATTCTTTGTCGTGAAGCTCGAACGCTTCCACCTTCAGCTAAAAGTGGTTTTGATTCCTCAATCACCTGACTCGCAAAATGATCCCATACGAAATGATAAATTTTTTCTGAAGCCAAGTCGTATCGGTCAGCTTCCATAAATTTGTTAATCTCGGCAACCATTGGATGCAGAAATTCATTTTCGAAAGCAGTGTCAGCTTCGGTGTGCTCTACTGGTGGCACATAGTCTTGCGTATTATCAAGAACAAACCGTGTAATATTCCAAAGTTTGTTTGCAAATTTTTTGTACGCATTAACCTTGTCAGGGTCGAGATTCATGTCAGTTCCGGGTGCGTTGTTGACCATAAGTCCCATGCGAAGTGCATCAGTGCCATACTTTTCTTGTATCTCACTTGGTGCAATAACGTTACCTTTGCTCTTACTCATCTTCTTGCCGTGTTTGTCGCGCACCATGCCGTGCAAATAGACTTTTTTAAATGGTACTTCGCCAGTTCTATAGAGCCCGAGCATAATCATGCGCGATACCCAGAAAAAAATAATATCTTTTCCTGTTTCCATGACTGAAGTAGGGTAGTAGGTTTTGAAATCCTCGTTGTCCGGATACCCTGTGGTTGCTAGCGGCCACTGACCACTACTAAACCACGTATCAAAGGTATCAGGATCTTGTATGAGTGCTGTGCCCCCACATGCGGTACATGTAGTGACCGTATTTTCAATATCAACCATTCCACTCCCGCACTGCGTACAAACTTTTGCAGGAATAGGGATTCCCCAAATAATTTGGCGTGAGATATTCCAATCTTCAATCTTTTCCATCCAGTCGCGGAAAACTCGTTCATCGCGGTCGGTTGAGAATGATATCTTCTGTGCGTCTACTGCTTCAAGTGCTTTCTCTGCAAGCGGTTTTGTCTTTACAAACCACTGTTCACGAATTTGTGGTTCAATCTCGCGGTCACACTTATAGCAACAAGGAACTGCGTGTGCGTACGCTTCATCAATCTTTACCAGCAATCCTTTCTCCTTAAGTTTTTCAACAATCTTCTCGCGTGCATCTTTAATAGTCATTCCTTCAAACTCTCCTGCAATAGGGAGAAGTTTTCCTTGCCAGGAAATTATCTGCTCGTAGGGTAGGTTATGTCGTTTTGCAATGTCAAAGTCAACTCCCGAGTGCCAGGGAGTGATAGTCATGGCACCTGATCCCATTTCAGGATCACTTGCTTCGTCTTTAATCACCGTTGCAGTAATCGGTCCATTAATCCACTCAAGTTCAATTTGTTGTCCATGGGTGAATTCTGCATACTTTGCGTCGTTTGGGTGTACTACCACGTACTTGTCACCGAATTTCGTTTCAGGACGGGCTGTCCCAATAACAAATGGTCCGTATTGAAAATAGTAAAATTTACTTACTCGTTCTTCGTGGTTAGTTTCAAGATTTGAAAGGGAAGTTTGATGTTTTGAACACCAGTTCACAATACGTGCACCGCGATAGAGGAGTTTGTCGGTTTCGAGTTGCTTAAAAGTGTCGTAAACGGTTTTGATAACCCTGTCATCGAGTGTAAAGAGGAGTCGACTCCAGTCACACGATGCACCAAGTTCTTTGATTTGGTTTTCCATGAACGATTTACTCGCCATAGTAAAGGCCATGATTTCCGCGTACAGTTCTTTAGGATCCATCCCAAAACGGGAACGCCCTTCCTTTTCAAGTTTCTTTTCGTACACCGTTTGTGTCTCAAACCCTGCATGGTCAGCACCCGGTATCCAAACTGTTTTAAATCCCTGCATTCGCTTGTAGCGAATCATGATGTCTTGGATGGTTACAAACAACGCATGTCCCGCATGAAGCGAACCATTGGCGTTTGGAGGAGGCATGACTATAGAAAAAGGCTCTGTACGAGGCATTCCATCCTGATGGGGAGGGAGGTTGTCTGGATTAAAAAACCCTGTTTTTTCCCAAAGCTCGTATATTGCCTTCTCGTGTTTATTTGGGTCGTATGGTGTCAAAAATACTTCCGGGATCATGCTTTTTTCTTCGTTCACCCCATCAGAAGCAACCTTATTTTGTATTTTATTATTGATTTCTGACATATTATTGTATTTGTGCAGTGCTTCTAACGGGGCACGTAATAAAGCGATAGTATCATGAAAAATGACGTTGGTGAAGAATCTCTGGGGTAAAATAATAAATTCATAAACACGAATTGACCCACTAGATTGTAAGCCAATCCGTGGGTCATGTGCGATCTGAGTCCAATTGCGACTGCCAACACTTTTGGCATAAATCATGATTTTCATCTGGAGCAGGTCCCCAGTTACCATGGATATAAACACGAATTTCACGACCGCATTCACAATATCGTATTGCCATTTCTACCTCCTTTCGATATTTGTAGTATATAACACCTACTCAGTATTTTAAATAGTTTTACAACGATCGATTCCCATCGGCTTTAATCAAGCTCACTGCTCCTGCTGTTCTGCCTTCCGTGACATGAGCATGGCCCGCGAGTGCAATCATGATGCTGTTGTCAGTTGAAAGTTTTGGTTGCGGGAAATAGACTTCAATATCGGGGTGTGAGTGGAGGAGTTCTGTTTGGAACACTTCACGGATACGCGCACTCGCGCTAACGCCACCTCCAACAATAAGTGTTTGTGCACCAAACTCTGACAGAGCAGTTTGTGTTTTCTTTAAAAGTACTTCGGTTACCGCATCTTCAAAATCTCGTGAAAGTGCATTCTTTTCATTTTCTGATAATTCTCTTCCGTCAATTGCATAGCGTACAGCAGTTTTAAGTCCAGAAAAAGAAAAATCTAAATCCTTAGAGTGAAGCATTGGTCGAGGTAGTTCGTTTTTAAATAAAGGTAGCTTTTGTTCTCGAGCAATCTTTGCACGTTTGCCAATTTCAGGACCTCCGGGATAGGGAAGTCCCATCATACGTGCAACTTTATCAAATGCTTCTCCAACCGCGTCGTCTTTTGTTTGTCCAACTTTTTCATACATACCCCATTTTTTGATGAGAACTAGTTCTGTGTGTCCGCCCGAGATAAGAAGTGCCAAAGCAGGGAAGTGAACTTCCGCAATAGCGTCGTCTTGTACTACGTCATAAAGTGACGCAAGCATGTGTCCCTCCATATGGTTAATAGGAACAACGGGGACGTTAAGGACAAGACTCAAAGCTTTAGCAAAATTAACCCCTACCCATAACGCCGGCTCTAGTCCAGGTCCTGACGTAACTGCAATACAGTCAATTCCATCTTTAATGTCGTGTGATTCTAAAAAAGAAATAAAAGTTTGAGCAAGTTCAGGTTCCTGCAAAAGTAACTCATGTAATTTCTCAACTAGCCCTTGTTCGAGGTTAGACCTCGAACTTGAGAGCATGTCGGCTTCTTCAAGTGCATTTTGTAGCAGAGGAACAATGGCTTTTGCATGTTCACGTTTAGCCATCATTGGAAAAATCCCTCCGTATTGGGTATGGAGTTCAATTTGTGAGTGAAGCGCATTGCCGAGAATCTCGTAAGTAGCTAAAGGAAAGTCGCCTGTAGCTTCTACAATACTTACTGCTGTCTCATCTGCAGAAGTTTCAATTGAAAGGATTTTCATGTATATAGTTATGAGAAGGTGAGGATTTGCACCTCACAAGTCGTGATTATGAGCTGGACTGTTTACCCGGGTTTTTCGGGGTTACTCTTTTCACGACACTACTGTTAACCCTTATTCGTGCGTTTACCTATTCCGCCACTTCTCAATTGAAACTATATATAAAAAAAGAATAAATTACCAACCTTGCAATAATTATAGTAAGAGATACCATTCCTTGCTATAAGAATGTAAATGGGAGCTCGTTAAATGAATTTACTCGGATAGATGAAGCGTTTTTATGACCTCCTCCTCCATACTTTTCAGCCATTTTGCTTACGTCAACGTCGCCGTTACTTCTAAGTCCACAGTGTACTTTTCCATCATAGCGGTAGTAGACAATTGCCATTTCAATTCCTCCTTCTTTTCCATTTAACGTTGAAAGTTCGTGGGCCACAATCGAACGATACAGCCGTGAACAATTAACTGCGTAAATTACATTTCCTTCAAACAATACTTTTTCTTTGAAGGTAAGAAGTTTTTGAACGTGCTTGTCTTCAAAGTCCGCAATGGCGCCTCCAATAGATATAAACTTGCTAAAGTCGTCACGGTCTTCTAGGTTTAAGTTGAGTTTATCCCAGGTTTCAAAGTCTTGATTGTATTCGCCAAGGGCAGAACCAAACTCTCGATTGAATTCCATTTTAAATCGCCATAAATCATGATCTTCAACATACAAAAGAAGCTTTGGCACTTCGGTATTTGGATGGAAGTACATCCAAGATAAAACAGCACCAGAATGATTTTGATCAAAGACATTATCCTTAAATGATTCGACAGTTTCTTTTGACGTTGCATGATGGTCAATAACGACCACCAATTTATTGTTGTTAACTAATTCCGTAAGCTCTGGCATTTTGTAGCTGTAATCAACGATGTATAACTCTTTATCTATAAGTCCTAGGGGAACAGGGTCCTGAGTCTTGCGAGGGATATATGACGCATCGTCACCAAACTTTTTCCATGCAGCGTAGGCTGCCCCAAATCCGTCACGACATTGATCATGGTAAATAACAACAATTTTTTTAAGGTTTTCCATTGAAGATAGTATACAGTAAACAAAGCATGGTCATCTTTTTTTTGCGTGCTGTACGAGTTAAGGCATTTGATACAGGGCTCGGTCACGAATCATTAAGTATATTTGTTCGTCTTCGACTCCAAATCTACTAAGTGTTCTCGACCCCGGCTCGTCGGCCCAAAGGGTCCCCGACTCCGCCTTTCAAGTCCTGTATCGCGCAGAAAATAAATAACTCAGTGTATACACACTGAGTTATTTATTTTCTAAGTGCGCGATACAGGACTTGAACCTGTGACCTACCGCATGTCATGCGGGCGCTCTACCAGCTGAGCTAATCGCGCGTTTACTTATATTGAGGTACATAGTCCGTCTCAAAAAGTAGTATGATGGTAGCATAATTATTAAGAATTTTTAAATCATCATTTATGGCACATGGATTAGAAGGAGGGCGATTGATTCATCGAGGAGCAGAAACAGATTTAATACATAAAGAAAGCAGAGGAAGGACTTCTGAATCTTTGATAGAAACTCAACGCCGACTTGCATCTGAAATGGTACAGCACAGTAGAATTGTCTCAGTGTTAAAAGGAGAAGAATCGGTCCCATTCATAGCTCACAACAAAGATTCAGAAAAGCAATTGAGTATGGCTAAAACAATGTTACACAATACGCCATTTTTAACTAAGTTTATGCCACCGCAACTTGATGCAGAAGAACAAGCAGCGTTGATTGTGAGTTTGTCTGTAATAATTCAAGAAGGAAACGAACAGATGAATTAGGTGTTGCTTTTGTACAGTACTGTACTACAGTATCTCTATGATTCTCTATCCAACAGAAACGCTCTATGCACTTGGAGTCAATGCGCTTGATGCAAGTGAGCTTGCAAAAATCTATCTGCTTAAAGAGCGGGATACTTCTAAACACTATTCTTGGTTGGTTCGAAATGTGGAAGATATAAAAAAGTATGCAAAAGTTTCAGATGTCGCGTTAAAAATAGCGGAGCAATTTTTACCAGGCAAACTCACACTCATATTACCTGCATTACCACATATTCAAAAAAACATTATTTCAAGTGACAGAACTATAGGCTTCCGAATCTCCTCTGACCCTCTTGCACAGAAGGTAGTTGAAGATTTTATGGCAGAATTTGATGTGCCCCTTACGTGTACTAGTGCCAACATCAGCGGTTCTTCAACGCTCGGAACTGTTGGGGAGATTCTGCAACAATTTGGCAAGAATGCACATATGATAACAACAGTAGTGGACGATGGTCCTCGTAAAGGCTTGGCTTCGACTATCGTACGAGTAAACGGCGATAAAATCACCGTGGTACGCGAAGGGGATATAACCGAAGCGGAGATTAATCAGGCTGTCCTCGTATTATAACAACCATAGAAAGATTTATTGTCTTCTAGCGTCTATACTTATACTACGTACACTGATCTTTGCTTGTGTCAGCTTTGGCACAAAGCTTTTTAATGTAGATACCTATGATAAAAACAACCCAAAAACTTACAAAAAGTGGAACGTACAGCGGCGCAATTCCTAAGACACCTTTGGCATTTTTGTGGTATGTCACTTCGCCACATCGTTTATTAGCAACTATTGCTATGGTTTCAGTAACACTTGCTGCCATCCTCGAAGTCCTTGAAGTATACGCAATTTCTCGACTTATAGATAATTTTAGTATTGCAGAAAATCTAGAGACGCAATTAAGTGTGCTGTATTACTGGGGCTCTGTATTTTTTGTATTGTTAGTCTTACGTACTGCATGCTGGCGAGTTAGTGGCTTTTCCGGTATTGCTTGGATGATTAAGGAGAATGCAACTGCATACAAAGAATTATATCGGTATGTATTAGAGCATAGCCATGGGTACTTTGTTGATAGATTTGCCGGTTCGCTTTCAAATAAGATATCAAATGCAAGTGATGGTAGCTCACGTATTCTTGATCAATTTATGTGGAGATTGTGGCCAGAAATAATAGGACTAGTAGCAACTTTGTACTTATTTTTTAAATTGCATTGGTCTGTAGGGGTTGCCACAATTGCAATTGTCGGAGCTGTAATTGTGTACAACGTTTGGAGAGTTAAAAAAAGGCGGCCGTTTGTTGTGGCGTATTCCGCGTCTTCATCAAAATTGCGGGGAGAGGGAGTAGATGTGCTGACAAACATTTCTGCAGTGAGACAATATTCAAGAAAAGATCAAGAATTACTCCGCTTAAAAGATGCTATTGATGAAAAAACTGCAAAAGATTTTAAACAGTGGTATATGGGCGAGTGGACTATGGTTGGTAATGGATTACTTGGTAATGCAACTATTCTTTGCATGCTCATTATTGTGTTTTCTTTGCTTGCTTCGGGACAAGCTACAGCAGGTAGTTTAGTTTTGGTATTAATACTTCTTTCTCGTGTTTCTTTTACATTCAATATCATGGGAATGCTTATGAATGGGTTTGCTCGACAATTCGGTGAGGTAGAAGAAGGTCTTGAAGCTGTTTTGCTTCCATATGAAATTAATGATGCTGTAAAGGCTAAAAATTTGAAAGTAAATAATGCTGGAATTACTTGGAATAACGTATTGTTTGAATACGGTAAAAACAAAGTATTTGATGACTTTAATCTGACTATAAAATCCGGAGAACGAGTTGGGTTAGTTGGACCTTCAGGAGCAGGTAAAACTACTTTTGTATCTTTAATGCTAAGACAGCATGATTTGCAAGCAGGGGACATTTCCATTGATGGACAAAACATTGCAAAAGTAACACAAGACTCGTTGCGCGAGGCCATAGCTATCGTGCCGCAAGAACCAATGCTGTTTCATCGGTCAATTCGTGAAAATATTGCGTATGGGAAACCGGATGCAATAAATGAAGAGATTGAAGCTGTTGCAAAAAAAGCTCAGGCGCATGAGTTTATTAGTGCACTTGAAGATAAGTACGACACGCTTGTTGGTGAACGTGGAGTAAAGCTCTCGGGTGGACAAAAGCAACGAGTAGCAATAGCGAGAGCCATGCTTAAAGACGCACCAATACTTATTCTTGACGAAGCTACTTCAGCACTTGATAGTGAAAGTGAAGTTGCAATTCAGAAGGCACTGCATGAACTTATGGAAGGGAAGACTGTTGTTGCTATTGCACACCGACTTTCAACACTTCGAGAAATGGATAGAATCTTGGTTCTCGAAGGAGGAAAAATTGTTGAAGATGGAAGTCATAAAACTCTGGCTGAAGCAGGTGGTACCTATCAACGACTTTGGGAGCATCAGGCGGGAGGATTCTTGCAGGAGTAATACCAAAAAAGTGACTCTAGAAAGAGTCACTTTTTTGGTATACTAGACGGATATGACAGAATCATTCGATAAAGGTCCACAGAGTCCATTAGAATGGAGAAATGAAGTCCATCTTACGAAAGTACGAGATAGGATTGTATTACTTAAGAACCAAAGCTCAAAGCGTTTTAATGATGCATTAGCAATGGTAGCAGAGAGTAATGAATTTATTGGTTACGGAGCACCACTTGAGGTTTTTATTTCTCGAAAAAGTAGCGAAGCTAAAAGATTTGTAGAAGTACTTGGATCAGATATTGATCTTGTTACTTCAGCAGAGGATGTGTCACCAGAACAGTTTATGGAGCATGCTCCAAAATCTATCTAAAAATAATTTACTTT
Source organism: bacterium (assembly GCA_043719295.1). Classification (GTDB taxonomy): domain Bacteria; phylum Patescibacteriota; class Minisyncoccia; order Phycocordibacterales; family UBA918; genus OLB19. The sequence continues at coordinate 51,129 of JAYSUD010000005.1, read as the reverse complement.
TCAGCTGTCAACCAGCGTGCAAAACGGACTTGATTCGTGTATTGTATCTCACTAGTAATCCTATTGTTCTTGAACAAAAGCAGTTCTTTAACAATATGATCAAACCTATGTAATCAAGGAGTGAGATCAATGCTCGAGCAACCTAGTATGCTCTTTGTGCACCCGCTCCTTGTGAGTGGTGATGCATATGCAGGCAGCATCTTTGCTGCTTTGCTTGAAACAGTGGTGGATAAACCGATATGGCGTAAAAACCGTGGGTTTAGTGATTCTGCTTTGACTGAAATTGCTGCAGGTAATAAGCCGGTAGCAGTTGAAGCAATTGCTCAATTGCTGTTAGATTTTTATGCAGCATATCCCAAGCGTGTCAGAGATGGTGCGTCTGAGTATCTGCTTTTGAAGTCAATTGTTGATGGAACGTGGCGAGGTACTAAACTAAGACAGAAAAAAGGTATCAGCTCTGCTGTACCAGTTGTTTCTGACTACTTAGTTCAAGAACATGGATTAAGGATTCTGACTATATGTTATGCGTCTGGTGTGTTTTTGCAAACTAATCAACGCAAGGTGTTGTCAGGAGAAAGTACGATCACCAGACTCTCTCATGAAATTGTTTCGAGATTAGCTGAGAGGATAGGTCTACCACAAGCAGTCTTACTTGGTTCTCGTAATTTTAATCGGGAACTAACTCCTGTATCAAATGGAAATTCTTGGCAGTCGCCGAGTGGACCTTTTGTATCAGGAGACAGACGAGCGAGCTATATGTGGGGGAGTCTTCTTTCTAACTACCGTTCAATAGATCGATGGTTCAGATCTGAATATAAACTCACTGATAAGCTTATTGAGAAGATTTCTTCTGGTGTAGTTGGTGTTCCAATTCCAGTACATTTGCTGCTTATGCAAAAGGTTAAAGAACGACTGGCGACTATTGACGATCCACCAATCCCACGTTCGTATGAGCGTCTGTTAAAACTGTATGAAGTAATACCAGCTAGCTATGTGTTAGCTCGTTCAACAGAAACCCCTTGCAAGGAATGGTTTGCAAACCACTTGTGAGCTAGAACAGGAGAACACCATGTCACTTTCATTTGAAGAGGCATTCATCGGACATAGTGATATGTTGGGGATGCAACTTGGAGATCTTATTGAAAACTACAGTTTTCAAGAATTGGTCTTACAAAAAAGAATTAACTGGACAAAAGGATCCCTCGATTTATTTTACGATGGGAGGAAGTCTCCAGCTTTGTCAGAGATTTCTTTTTTCCTGGAGCTTGATGAGGTCAAAGGGCTTTTGGATAAGGGAGAAAAGCATGCTACAGCGATTCAGGAATTCCGTTATGATTTTCAGGTTTCCTCACCTTCTATTGTCACTGATTTGGCGACGGAAGCTACACATGTTGTCTCGGAACCTCGAGCTGAACCAAGTGTTATTTGGACATTTGATACAGTGACTCTCTACGGTGAAACATACGAACTTCGCCAACGCAGCGTTTGGCCATTAAAAGCCATCAGAACTCGTGTGTATGAAAAACTCGATTACATCAGGACAAAGCGGGGTATGACGCTCTCTGAACTTGCTGCAGTGTTGCCAGAAGGTATGTCAACGCTCAATAACTTCAAAGCTGAAAAAACATATCTCAATCAAGAGCGTGGGGAAAGGTGGGCGAGGAACCTTGGCATTTCTGTTCCGGAATTGCTCGGTTATGAACAAGTTGACAATGTACCAAAATTGACTAGCCTCCCAGCCGAAGCACCAGCCGAAGCACCAGCCGAAGCAGACGTGGAACAGGTGGCGAAATTTCTCTTGACGCAGATTGATAGTAAGGGGGAGTTGCAGGAACTCGTTTCTCTGCGCCTTGCTTCGCGGACACTTAACGATTTGCCTCCTCGATATTTTGACCTTCTGGTGTATCAGTTGATTCACCAACAAGATCCGGATGTTGCGAGAATGATTAGGAAACTTCAAGAGATGTCGCAATGGGAACTTTTGAAGGACATGACCCTGGCAGAACTGATTGCTGCCATTAAATAACAATCAACACTACCACAAAGGCCGGCGGGGGATACGTTTCATTTTTGAAACTCCCGCCGGCCTTTAGCTATTTCTATTTTATAGAGAGTGTATCAAGTGCACCTAATGCATAAAATTTAATTTGAGGGTGAATATCAGGGTGAGCTTCTAGTTCTGCTTTTGTTAACCATATGCATTCGTCGTCTTCTTTTTCTAAGACAAGGACATTTGTCAAACTTGATGCGTAGTAAATAAGGTCGATATGCTGATGCTGTGTTCCTCCGACATGATGAATATTCATATGTGCTGGAGGGGGTAGATATCTCATGAAAGATTCTGCTTCTATTTCTAAGGGTCGTATACCACTGTCATAAATGGTGATATCAAGTCCAACTTCTTCTTTACATTCTCGGATTGCAGCTCTAACTGGGTCTTCATCAAGTTCAACATGCCCCCCAACGTGAATCCATTTCTTAATTTTGTCATGAAGACGAATAAGTACTTTATTGTCGTGGACGATATACACACCGGTGGTCCAGTCAATTAATTCATGAATGTGAGCCATAAAAATTGATATAACTATTAATGATTATTCATTGTATTATATAGTAGAAAGACTTATTTCTTTCTTCATTATTATTTTTCTTTACTACTATGTGTGGAATTTTTGGATATGTAGGGACGCGGACAGCTGAGCCGCTTTTAATTGAAGGACTTCGAACCCTTGAGTACCGAGGCTATGATTCTGCAGGGATTTTTGTTCCCGGCTATGGAGCGCTGAAGGCCGTTGGTCCCATCGATAATCTTGCAGCAAAAATCACTACTACCATTGGAGGGACTTCAGGAATTGCACACACCCGCTGGGCAACTCACGGTGAGCCAACTGAAAAAAATGCACATCCACACTGTGATATGTCAGGAGGAGTTTGGCTCGTACACAACGGCATTATTGAAAATTATCGAGAAATTAAAGAAGGACTCATAGCCCAAGGCATCACCTTTACTTCACAAACAGACACGGAAGTCCTTGCAAAACTTATCGGTACCTTAAACAAAGGGAATCTCAAACAAGCAGTTTTAGATGCGTTACGTATGGTTCGCGGTACTTATGGTATTGCAGTACAGAGTGAACATAATCCTGGGGAAATTGTAGTAGCCCGGATGGGAAGTCCTATTGTGCTCGGACTTGGTAAAGATGGCCATTTCGTTTCGTCCGACCCGTCGGCACTCTTAGCGCACACCAAAGACGTTGTGTACCTTGATGATGGTGAAATTGCCGTTATTACAGCTCGTAGCTACAGTGTCCTCTCGATGTCTGGAGAAAAGAAAGAAAAAGTGCCTGAAAAAGTAGCGTGGGATTTTGAATCAGTACAGAAACAAGGGTACGAACACTTCATGCTTAAGGAAATCAATGAGGCACCTGAAGTTATTTTAAATACAATAAGAGGGCGTCTACAGGTAGAGAAGGGTAGAGCAAAGCTTGGAGGTCTTGAAAATGTATTAACGCACATTGCAGCACTCAATCGATTACAAATTGTCGGGTGTGGTTCAGCGTACTATGCAGGTTGCGTTGGACGGTACTTACTTGAGGAGTATGCAGGATTGCCTACTGAAGTTGAGCTTGCAAGTGAGTATCGATACAAGCGAAATATTCCCGATCCAAAAAGTGCCGTACTTGCAGTATCACAGTCAGGAGAAACAGCAGATACGTTGGCGTCAATTCGTTCTGCAAAAGAAATGGGTCTCTTAACGCTTGGAATTATCAATACGGTGGGTTCAACAATCGCCAGAGAAACAACTGCTGGCGTTCATAACCATGCAGGCCCTGAGATTGCGGTTGCATCAACTAAAGCGTTCATTTCACAGTTAACCGTCTTTGTATTACTCACACTTTTAATTGGGCGTGAACGAGGAATGAAACAAGAAGAGGGAATTGAAATAGCAAAAGCTCTTGAAGGACTGCCTTCAGTTCTAAAAAAAGTACTTACGCAAGCAGATGAAATAAAAGCAATTGCAGAAAAGTTTGCCCATCATCGTGATGCAATTTTCATCGGGAGAAAATTCCACACTCCAATTGCACACGAGGGGTCACTTAAACTAAAAGAAGTAGCATACATCCATGCAGAAGCGTATGCAGGAGGTGAACTTAAACACGGTCCAATTGCCATGCTCGATACAGAGTTTCCAATTATAGCACTCTGTCCTCAGGATGATGTCTATGAGAAAATGATTTCAAATATTGAGGAAGTAAAAGCGCGTAAGGCACCTATTTTAGCTTTTGCTACAGAAGGCGATATGCATATCAAAGAACTTGCACAAGATGTGGTCTACATGCCAAAAGTGCACAGAATTGTGCAACCAATTGTCACTACCGTATACCTACACCTCTTTTCGTATTATGTTGGCCTCGCAAAAGGCCTTAATGTTGACAGACCACGAAATCTTGCGAAGAGTGTGACTGTGGAATAGGTATAATCTTGCAGAGATTTAAAAGATGCGTTAGTCTATCATTTAGTGCAGTCTAAGGAGGGAACAGATGTATGTCGTAATTGATATCCACGTGCTTTCTCCAGAGAAAGCAAAAGAGTTCTATATTAAGTGCTGGGGGGAATTGTATCTTGCCCCTGAAGATTCTGATGAATATCAACGTCTTTGGGATATAGTTCATTCACTTGAAAGAGTGCATAACTTCCCTCAGGAAGACTTACGCCTTATGCGAACAGAAGCTCGAAAAAATGTAGGTGCTCCAAAAATGAAAAGGAAAGTACATGGCTAGGAAAGTACGTATATCGCTCGCGCCTGCGTTTGGTGCACCTTTGGTAGATGAGCCAAAGTCTGTTCCTGAAGGGAAAAAGACAACATCACCTCTTTTAACCCAAGAAGAAAAAGATCTTGCCTATCTAGCGGTTAAAGCGCTTTTAGAAAAGTTTAAACTTGGTGTTGATTTGATCCAGCGGCCGTGCAATAAAGAGCGCTCAAACATTTACTATTCGCTCGGTGAGTCACGTTCGTATGTCACAAATAACATCAAGAGGAGCGCAGTTGAGTGTCTTGCAGAATTGCTTGGGCTCACGTTTGAAGATCTGATGCTCGGGGCATCGATTATCAGTAATAATTTGTTGCTAGACCAGGTGGAGTTAGCGGCAAAGAGAAATGATTTATTTCAAAAGGATTACACTTCAGGGCATCATCAGGTAATTCCTTTGCATCAGCGGTGAGAGCAAGTAAAACGGTGATAGGGGGCAATCTTCCGAGATTGCCCTTTTGTGTACAAGACTAGCTTTTTCTGTGTTTTTTGGTATGATTTTGCTCGCGTTATACATAACGTTTGGTCCCATCGTCTAACGGTTAGGACATCAGGTTTTCATCCTGGAAATCGGAGTTCGATTCTCCGTGGGATCACCAATTCGTGCTAGCACGAGAAGCATACAAAAATAGCCTCATTTGAGGTTATTTTTGTATTAGGTATGTATTTCAACCTATTTGAATTAGTGATACTCTTAGCTTAACTGCATGAAATTAGACTCCTTACACATAAAGAACTTCAGACGCCTAAAAGACGTCGTTATAGATTTGGAAAAAGATATATCTATCTTCGTCGGGTCAAACAATAGCGGTAAGACATCTGTGGTTCAGGCTTTGCAACTCTTTGCTTCTGCATCTCGTGAAAAACTTAGTCTACATGATTTTAATGCATCTACTTGGGCGAATATTGAGGCCTTTGCCAATGGTATTGCTGACTCTGAACTTCCCGAAATCTCAATAGATTTCTGGTTTGGTGTTACTGATTCTGACTTACATCGAGTAATTGATTTGTTACCAAGTCTTGCTTGGAGAGAAAATCAGGTTGGGATAAGAGTATCTTTCTCACCGACGGACTCACAGTTAACTCTATCTAGGTTCAGAGAAGCACAATCTATAGCTCAAAATGGACAACAAACTGCTGAAGAAGATTCCGTAGTTTTGTTTCCAAAGACACTAAAAGATTTCCTTACTAAAGAGCTAAAGCGGGAATACGAATTTAGGTATTATGTCCTCGACAGATCAAAGTTTGATATAAGTCTATCCGAAATTGGTACTTATGAACCATTAGAGATCACTTCAGACAAAGGCTCTGCTGGTAAAAACAGATCAGGTAGAGATATCCTCTCTTCCCTCATCAAAATTGACTTTCTGCAAGCACAACGTCATCTATCAGACACTTCTAGCGGCAATAGATCAGAAGAGCTTTCTCGACACTTAAGTAGATTTTATAAGCGCAATCTAGAGAAACGAGGTCATGATTATGAGGCCATGAAAGCTCTTTTTGAATCTGAGAGATTGATGAACGTTCATTTACAAGATGTGTTCTCGTCGACAATGAAAAAGCTCTCTAAGCTAGGATATCCTGGGTTGAAAAACCCAAGTATCAAGATACTTTCAGATCTTAATCCAGCAACATTAATGAATGTTCAGGACGGCACACAAGTCCATTACGCTTTAGGTGACGACGTGACGCTTCCAGACAAATACAATGGCTTAGGTTTTAAAAACTTAATTTATATGGTTGTGGAATTACTGGACTTACATAACCAGTGGATGGATATTGAAGTGAAACGACCGCCTTTACACCTTGTTTTTATCGAGGAACCAGAGGCACACTTACATAACCAGTTGCAACAGGTTTTTGTAAACAAAATATTGGACATATTGTCCATTAACGGGCCTGACTCAGATGCTTATTCTAGTCAAATAGTTATAACTACCCATTCATCTCACATTCTTTACGAGAGAGGTTTTCAACCTATTAGATATTTCCGGCGAGAAGATAGCGGAGCCTCTCAGTATACTTCTGTACTTAATCTGTCTGAATACTATACGAAGACACCAGAGACAACGCGAGATTTTTTGGAAAGATATCTAAAGTTAACTCACTGCGATCTCTTCTTTGCTGATGCAGCAGTCCTGGTTGAGGGAAATGTTGAGAGATTATTAACGCCACTGATGATCGAGAAAAGTGCACCGCTTCTTAAACAAACTTATTTAAGTGTATTAGAAATTGGCGGAGCTTTTAGTTTCCGTTTTCAGTCACTCATAGATTTTTTAGGGATAACGACTCTTGTTATCACTGACCTTGATAGTGTCATTGGATCTGACCCTGATGTAGAACAAAATGTAACAGACGAAGACACTGACTTAGATGAATTTGAAGATATTGACGAGGTCGAGGAGGGTGAGAAAAAAAGAGGTAGCAGCTGCTCTGTCGAAACAAAAAATGCTGTCACTTCAAATCAGACTTTAATTCAGTGGTTGCCTAAAAAAAGAAATATCATTGACCTTATGCAGTCAACTTCTGAAGAAAAAGAGCAAGTTCGTGACACAGGATGTGCTCCAGTACGTGTATGTTATCAAACGCAAATAAATATCATTCGTGATACTAAGAATATTGAACGCACTGGACGCACACTAGAAGAAGCCTTTGCATATCAAAATTTATCTTGGAGTCAAGAAATGGCTAATAAAGAACTTAAGTTAAGAGTAAAGTCTAGCGATTCACCAACACTCGAAGTTATAACGGATCGCTTATATAAACGAATCAGCGGCAAGAACTTCAAAAAAACCGATTTCGCTTTAGCACTTCTAACAAAAGATAAGGATGCCTGGATTGTTCCAGATTATATTTCAGAAGGTTTGAAGTGGTTGGAAATGCAAATTACCCCTACCACAGAGAACTCCTCAGGCACCGGAGATACTGAAGTACTGAGTGAGACTATTATAAGTGTGCAAGTAACTTAGCGACATGACAAGCCGTATTGATAACCCCGACACTCCTGCCGATATAGAACTTCACTCCCGTTTAAATGACGATGGGTTGTGTCATTTTCTCATGACAGCTGGGGCAGGTTCTGGTAAAACAACATCGTTGGTTAAGGCTTTAAATTATTTATCAGAAATGAGAGGTGATCATCTGCGTAGACAAGCACAGCAAATAGCTTGTATCACATATACAGATGTTGCTGTGAAAGAAATTTATGGTGACGTAAGTCATGATACACTTTTTCACGTATCAACAATTCACAGTTTCTTATGGATTGTTATTAGACCGTTTCAGGATGACTTGAGGACTTGGGTTCTTCAAAGGATAGATGAAAAAATATTGGAATCTGAAGAAAAAATTATCAAACCAAGGACACACGAAGCCACAAAATTAAAGGAGCGTTTAAATATTGAGAGGTACAGAGAACAAGTTGAACTTGTTAAAATAGTTAAAAGCTTTAGGTATGGTACTGGCAGTGATTATGCAAACGGAATCTTGGGGCATAGTGACATACTGAAAATTGGCACCGACTTGATATCAAGTCATGGCATTTTGCAAAAAGTTATAGCGCAACGCTTCCCTGTCATCTTTGTAGATGAAAGTCAGGACACTATACCTGATTTTATCAAAGCCTTAAAAAAAATAACCTCAAGTGCGTCTACTGGGTTTTGCTTAGGTTTTTTTGGAGATCCAATGCAAAAGATTTATATGGATGGAATTGGTGAGATACCAGAAGAGGTTGGGTGGCTAACAATTCAAAAACCAGAAAACTTTAGATGTCCAGTCAATGTGCTTAATGTTATAAATAATATCAGAGCTGAGGGTGATGGATTGCATCAAATTCGCGGTAAAACCATTGAGATTGATGGCGTACAAACATCCATCCAAGGCACGGCAAGAGCGTTCATTTTACCTTCAGATAAACGAACCGAGGGATTGACGAGCGTTAGAGCATGGTTAGCTCAACAGAATAATGACCCACTCTGGTTGAGTGACACAAAGGAAGGAGATGTCAGAATGCTCGTAGTAGTTCACAGAATCGCAGCTTCCAGACTTGGTTTCCCTGACATCTATAGTGCATTGAATGACAAATCTCCAGAAAGCTTAAAGAGCGGACTTATTGATGGGACAGCTTGGGTCGTTAGACCATTCATTCAGTATATAATTCCGCTATTACAAGCTAGAACGGATAATGATGATTTCAAGGTAATGTCTATACTGAGAAATAGTTGTCCTCGGCTTGATCCTGATTATATTTTTTCAAATAATCTTGCAACTGAGTTAGCTTCATTAAATGATGACCTTACTGCTCTAGGAGAAATGTTTGCAGATAGAAGTCAAATCCTAATTGGTGATGTGATTAACTTTGTTCAAAAGAACAATCTTCTAGCTTTAGATGAACGTTTTTTTGAACCACTTTCACAATTTATTTCTAGGGAATCGTTTACCGAAAACGCCCCTGAAAACTCAGTGCTTAGATTTCTTAACTGTAGTGCAAATCAAGTGCTTAGCTATAGGACTTATATTGAAGAACAATCACCCTTTGCAACACAACAAGGGATTAAGGGGGCGGAGTTTGATAGAGTTTTGGTAGTAGTCGATGATGAAGAAAGTACGACGACATCTTTTTCCTATGGTAAATATTTCGATATGGTCCCGCTTTCTGAAACGGATATTGATAATATTCAAAATGGCAGAGATTCTGTGGTGGACAGGACTCGTAGATTATTCTATGTTTGCTGTTCGCGCGCCGTCCAAGATTTGGCTGTCGTAATATTTACAGAAGATACTGAAATGATGCGATCTGCAATTGAAACAAAAGGTTTCTTCCCTTCGAATGATATTCATGTACTCGACATATGAATACGACAAAATTTATTACGAAGAGTAAAAGTAGAACCCTATGCTAGACATATTCTTTTATTTTCTAAGATTATTTTATTTTTTAAGCACCCTAGAAAAACACGTTTTTCTTCAATATCACCCTCTTGAAGAATAAATTTGGCGTAATTACGAATATCAATATCTTTCACTACTACTGGTGTTTTAGTACCGAGTATCATTTGTTCAAACTTCTTGAATTTCCTCAAATCGTTAGCGATCTGCTCTCTCATCGGAACTATTTGTATATCAAGGTCATTCATTAGGTCTTGAAGTTGAATAATTAGATCATCTTCATTGATAAAACCACATGAGCAGTTACTGTCTTTGGTACGGGTACATTTATAGTAGACATAACGGTGAGTATTACCGTTCATTTGATGCTTAAATTTTTCGTCTGCGGTAATACCAGAACCACACAGTCCACAGGACATGATTTTTGTAAACGCAAATTCTTTATGAGCAGAACGTGGCTCAAGTATCTGACTTTTAATACGGGACTGAACTAAATCAAAAAGCTCTTTGGAAATAAGAGGTTCATGCGCTCCGTTGTACCAAAGTCCAGATTGTTTTGGGAATTCAAACCTCCCATAGTAGAAATGGTTTGAAAGTATTCGATATAAGTTACCAAGACTTAAGTGCATATTATTCTCAGTTTTGAAATTAATATCGTCTTTTAGCCAATGATAGAGCTTTCTTCCACTCCAGCCGTCGTTACCAACTTTCTCAAACATTTGTTTAATGATCGGTGCACGTTCGATATCTATAACTGACTCACACTTTTGATCCATTCGTTTATACTTACTGTACCCAGTTGGCGGTCTACACGGCCATAAACCCATTTCTACTCTCGCCCGTAACCCTCGCTTCACGTTTTGACTTTTGTTGTCGTTCTCAAGTTTTGCTTGTGAACACAGAATCATCAAGAGAAACTTTTCGTTTGGCGAATTAGAAAAGGTCTGTCCATAGGTCTGAATATGGATAAGCCGCTTCTGATCCATTAAATCTACGAGCGAACCTAGATCCCCAGCATTTCTACTCAGTCGGTCTGCCGCCCATGTGAGAATACCGTCATACGTTCCTTTTCTGACTTCTTCAAGTAGTTCTTTGAAAACAGGACGTTGTCCCGATTCCTTTGCTGAATGAGACTCTCTTTTAATACTGACAACATTGAGGTTTAAACGCTCTGCAATAGCACCCATTTCCTTTACTTGAGAATCTATAGATAATGCTTGCTGTTCGTCTGATTCAGTCGATTTTCGAGCATATAGGCAATATCTGATACGGGTCTCGGTGATTGAGATATTGCTGGGTATACGCCCAATTGCGTTCGTTTCCATCATTAATTAATGACAGAACCATTTATGATGCATAGTCTATGCAGAACTTCATATTCATCACATACTCGTGTTTGAGCCTTAGCAAAAGAACAAACATGCGATAGAGTGAAATAGGCAGTAAAATCTGCTATTATTGTTCTCGTAGAATCGAATATTTAGAAGTAGCCTAAACTTCAGAGAATATCTGGAGCATGGTGAAAAGTCCTATCAAGCATAAAAAACCCGTCATGGGGTTGCTTGATAGGCCGTATCGGGAAACTGGTACGAGAGGGTTCGCCCTCTACCCGTGGCGGGCTTTTTGTATATCCGCCACGAATTATTAAGTCCTATCAAGCATTAATTATGGAAACAAATATACCAGTAGCTAAGAAGCCGTTTTATAAAAGAAAGTGGGTGTGGGCGGTCACAATTATCGTACTTATCATTATCGGATCAGGAGACAGTACACCTAAACCACAAGCAGTTAATACAAACGGTACTAGTGAAATAAGTGAAAGTGAAACTAAAGAAGAAAAACGAACTACTTATAAAGTTGGAGAAAGTGTTCAGTTGGGTAAATCAGTTATTACAGTAAATGAAGTTACATTTTCAAAAGCTGGTCAATATAATAAGCCAAGTGAAGGTAATGAATGGATTGATTTAAATATTACTATTGAGAATAAAGATTCATCACAACAGTATGTCACCACTCTGGGTCAGATGTTTATCAGAGACGCTGAAGGTAACAGCTATCAAGTAGCAGTTACAGGAAAATCAATGGAAAATATGAGTAATCGTCTTGACGGAGCCATCATTGCTAATAGTAAGCGGACGGGGTGGGTAGGATTTGAGATTCCAAAAGATTCGACTGGACTACAATTTCAGTTTAATGGAGGTCTTTGGACTGGTGGCGAGGTTATTATAGACATTGTCCGTTAGTCAAATTTAGTTTTGCAATCAAGATAGATCCCTCAATTTTCTATGAAATAGAAAAACCAGGATCATCTTCTAGATCTGAACCGCCCCCAAAATCTACAAACATAATTTTGTTGTCTGACGGTCTTTTGTCTTCCTGCTGATGCCAATTTGGAAGTCTAGGTCGTTTATAGTCTTTGTGTTTGTTATCAAGCAAATATCTGACTGCCCTAAAATCACCTTCTTTAACCATTTCAACAAGTTTACTTTCAGCTAAGTCACTCATTGATTCGTTGCCTATACGAATAGCCAATTCAACCCCATCAGAAAAATCAAGGTCATCCTCTATCCAACGGTAAAGAGTTTGACGTGAGATACCCAACTTCTGACAGACATATGACTTGTTTGGCATTTTTTCAAGCTCAGCAATAATTTGCTTAAGTAATTTTTTAGACTTTCGCATAATTACCGATTAACTTACGTTTCTTGCCTGTGAGTGATTCAAAGTTTTGGCAAATAAGGTCACAAAATCTAGGTTCAAGCTCTACCAGAAATGCTCTTCGATGTAGTTGTTCAGCGGCAATGAGTGTGCTACCAGATCCACCAAATGAATCTAGTATGATGTCATTTGCTCGTGTACAGCGTTTAATTGCTCTTTCGTGCAGTGAAGCAGGTTTGGCAGTGGCGTGTTCATACTCAGCTGAGGGTAGACGTTTTTCAAGCCATACATTTATGGTGCTAAAGCCTTTATTTCCATTCTCTATATCAGTATTTAATATCTCAGTATATTCATTATGCTCTGACAGGAATGGCTTACCCCTAGTACCATATACACACGGTTCATAGCATTTGTTAAAAGCAACACCTGGTGTTGGATTGTGTCCATTTTTAATCCATAGACAAACCCTCTTGTTTTCAATACCAAGCTCTCGGTATAGTGTCTGTAAAATCCAGATGTGCTGTTCAGTATTCCAATAGAAAACATGTGTATCTGGCTTTGCAACTGACAATGCCGCTTTCATACTAGAGCGTAGGAAATCTATATACTCTTCATCGGTTCGTTTATCAATTACATTGCCACCGTACGACTGATTCCCACCAATGCCAGCGTTATAATCTAGGTCAATATTATATGGTGGGTCACTAGCAATCATATCCAATCGCTCATCGCCACAAAGTATTTTTAGTACACCAAGGTTAGTACAGTCACCACATATCAGTCTATGGTTGCCGAGCTGTATAAGGTCACCAACCTTGGTCTGTATTTCTACACTAATATCACCACCATCAGTAACTTTTTCTTTTTCAGTTATTTCTGTTGTGTCCCATATGTCATCGAGTACTTTTTGGTCAAAACCTATATCTTGCAACAACTCAAATTCAAATTCTTTCAGTAGTTCAAAATCCCACTCACCAGTAACTGCATTTGAGGTGAGTAAATACTGTTCGTATTCTTCATCAGTCAATATACGATTAGGAACACGTACGTCAATAATTTCGTTCTCACGACCAAGTAACTTCATTACCTTTAAGCGTTGGTGCCCAGCGATTATTTTCCCATCTAAATCTACAGCTGGTATTTCTACCAAATTAAATTTCTCAAAACTCCTCTTTAGATTATTGAGTTGGTATTCACTAATTTTTCGAGGGTTTTTCTCGTATGGTATGAGTTCAATTACACTTCGTTTTTCTGTAGTCCAAGCTAGTTTTTCCATAGATATATTTTTACTGGTATATCTATATTGTCTGGTTAAGACACCTTAATTTAAACAACTCCAGCTGGAGTCCAGCTATGAACACGCAAAAGAAAACCTCGCTTTTTGCGAGGTTTTCCACTCCAGCTAGAGTTTAGATGACCGTAACAGTGTAATTTTGATTTATTCGATAACCTTGACCTTCAGAACCAATCAATAACCTCTCTGGTAGACCAATTTGATACCCGACACTATTAATTTTCTCAATTGCTTTGTAAGTAGATGCGACACTACGATAACCCGCAACTTTCATTAGTTCAGAAGTAGGTATATAAACATCATTCGATTCACAAATTTTGTAGAGGAGTTTAAATTGTTGGTCAGCCTTTATACTGAAACAGTGACTGTGCTTGTGATTGTCATACTCATAAAGTTCATGATGTTTAATATCTAGACATAGAGACACCACCACATTTGGACCAAATGTCTGAACTAAGGACATTGGTTCAATATAAAATGTTGGTCTATTAATTAGCTCTGCACTTGCAACAGCTTTTTTATAGCTATCAATCAATTCATCAAGCGGAAAGAATTTCAGTGTTTGTTTAAGATACGATTCAACTTCGTCTCTAATGTGCAAAAAATCACTCAAGTTTTTTGAGCTTATAGTGAGGAGGTTGTTTTTTGTAGATTTGACCACCATATACCCTATATTATAACCTATCAATATAGGAGATATTTTGTTTTAATAGTTACAGACCCGTGTAACTATTACTGCTAAAAAGTGTCACTTTTGTCACATTTCCTTCCTTGCTCTGTAAAAAGACTAATAATCATCAATGTTTAGATTTATAGTGTCTTGAGTCCGCTCAGCACTTGTTTCAATATATGCTGAAGATACATTTCCTGAAATATCCTCGACTATGACTTTATACTTATTAATACCACCGCTTAGATATAAATTAAGTCTTTGGTATATCTCGTTATTTTCATCCCACTCCACACTTTTTTCATTCACACTAATAGATTTAATCTGTCCTGTTACAGAACCTACGATTGGTAACGAGTTGTAAGAGTCTAAGTAACCTGACCAATCACCTATTTCTATACACACTTTCTCTTGCGTTGATAGCGTGTCAGTATCTTTATACCTACACTCAAAACTACTTGTAACAATTTTTGGAGCTATTGAATCTACATAAATTTGTTGATTTTTTGATACCACTGAATTTCCTACTTTATCTTTAATAATAAATTCGAGCGTATTTAATCCTTCAACTAATTTAATTTTATCTTCAAATGAACCATCGGGATTGACGTTGATATTACTCGTCCCAACTTGAAGTATCTCACCAGGGTTTACGCTTCCCTTAATTTCGAGGAATTGTTCCTGAGTTTTTTCGGCAATACCAGATGTAAGTTTAAGTGAATTTTTATCAGGAGGAGTTAAATCAACTTGAACAGAAAGTAAATCGCTAAAATCGCTTGTTAAATTTTTGAATAGCTGTTTAGCTTTTATTTTTACTTCACCTTCGGTACTTAACTGAATCTTATTTTCAAATTGTCCCTTATCAGATACTTGAAACTCATCAACAAAAGAATCATTTACATAAACAGCTATTCGAGAATTTGGGTACGCAACACCAGAAAGAGTGACTTCTTTACCTACGTAAACAGAACTTGCTTTCAATAGTGGTGGTTCAAGGTGTTCAATTTTATCTTTAGAAAAGTAGATAAATAGAACACCAATCAAAATTATCAGGACTAGACCAATTTTTATGTAGCTATCTTTAGTCATATATAAAATTTATAAATCGACTCTTTTTGTTAAATACTTATTTTCCTCATTATAACATGAGATATTTTGACCTATTCGCACCCCCATCCATCATTATCACGATCTAGGTCAAAAGGATCAGAACCTTTGACTTGTACTGAGCCTGTATAGTTAGGTCCATTTCCTGAACCACTTGCACAATCATAATCTCCGGCATTCATTTTAAGACAGCCTGAATAACTGGGGTGACAGGTGGACGCAGGCTTGGTTTTGCTTATATCTGGTCTTGTAGTCACTGCAGAAGTGGGCGTATTAGTTATTGAAGGCGAAGGCTCAGACGCTGAAATACCAAGGGCTAGTAATGCTCCTGCTCCAACAACTCCCAACGCCTTGAGTCCTCCTGACATAATGGAAATCTACTCTTTTTTTGAAAAATTGCCAGTTTTTGAAGAAGTGTCACTTTTGTCACTTTTTGCTGTAAAATAGCATTATGGGTGAAAAAGAAATAAAAGATAAATTACTCGAAAAACTTAAGTCCATTCCTGTAACTGAAGAAGATATTGTTTATATACTTTCAAGGGTCAGGAAAATCCTTGAATTAAGAAACCATCCCGAAAAATATAGTATCTTAAACTTCTACTGTAATTTAACTTTACATACAAAAATTTCAAAGGCACCAAAAATTATTACTGATGAATTAAAAAAGTTTCATGCAGGTTTTGGAAATACCGTCATGTTTAACGGTTCATTCACAGACTTTCATAACCAACTTAAGACTCTGCTGGGAGATGAAGGTATTTCTAACTTTTATCCTTTAGATGAAAGGATACAGAAAAAAATAAACGAAATTCTTATTGATATTTGGTCACATACACCCATAAGAATTGATTACACTGAATCATATGACGTCTCAATTGAAGGAACCACTGACGAGTTTGGTATATGTATTAGTATTAAAGAAATCAGCTAATTTATTTAGCAACAGAGGCACGAGAAGGGTCGTCAATATTTCTCGTTACTTAGTAAAAAATAACGTTGCGGGACAATAAACTTGATGAGTTCTATCAGCTGAAGGCTCACATCGACAGAACAGAAAGCACCCCTTCTTAAGAAGGGGTGCTTTCTGTTCTAGTAAGTGACCTGCGTCACTTACGGGTCGATGTGATGGACGGAGACATGTTTTCTCCTGCTCCCCAGAGGAGAAAACAGTCGAGTCGGGGTCGAGAGTACTTACTAGAATTGGAGCGGAGCGAACAATTATAGTTAGTAACTCGTGACCACAGAGGAATATATCCAAAGATATCGCAATATCTTTTCAATAAAAATCCAACGAGCAAGTAGTCTGGAAACATGTTTTTTTATGACTTTAAAACAAAAACCCGACAATGTTACTTGTAGGGTTTGTTGTATATATTCTGTTCACCTAATATGTCACGTAGTACTTAATCTTTGCAGCTGCAGTTACTTCAGCAATCCATTTTTGGGATTCTTCTTGAAACTTTTGTTGTTTGAGTTGTTCTCGTACTTTTGCATCGAACGCTTCTTTCTCAGCTTCAGTAGGTGTAGGGATACTGTTTTCTGTTACAAATGTTGCAACTTCTTCATCGGTAACTTTGAGTTTCTCCTCAAGTACCTTTTCAAGTAACAATTGAGTTTCAATTTGTTCAGTAAGTTGTGTAAGTGTCATTCCTTCAGCAGTTAGGGCTTCAGCAAGTGTTCCTCCTTGGCCCTTAACTTGTTCTTCAATGAGTGCAACACGTGCATCAACAGCACCTGCTTCAAGTGTGACGTTACTTTTTTTAATTTCAGCTTTAACTAAGCGCTCGTTGATGATTGCTTGGAGTGTTTCTTTACCTCCTTGTTTTTCAAGTGCACTAATTATTGCAAAGCGACTCACCGGTGATCCATTTACTGTTGCTGCAATAAAGTATCCTTTTGAAAAAAGAAACGCCAGCACAACTAACAAGAGACCTAGACAAAACGCAACCGCGTATCGCTTCATAGTCGCTACAGGGATTTTTACATATGCAGGCGCTACTGGTACTGTTTTAACTTCTGGCTCAACAGCGGGTACTGTAGCTTCAACATCATGAATAACTTCAGTCACTTGGTCTTCAGCTTTTTTTTGTTCTGGTTCCATATGGTTCTCAAAATTAAAAATTAATATTTACGCTTCATTTGTAGTGATACTGCCGGTATGTCGATACCTCGAAGTGAGTAGTAAGACCTCTGGCAAGAACTAGTATAAACATAAATGAGTCAGTTTTCTAGTCCGAATAGATTAGTATGTATCAGTATCTCGAGTGGATATGAGTCATAAATGATGTTTTATAGGTGAATTTATGCTGAACAACAAGTAACAGCATGTTACGATACTTTCATGAAAAACCAACTAGAACGCGAAAAAGATCTTAAAAATCATCTGCACCATGAGCACTACCATTCACCGTTTGAAAATTACTTTAAAGAAGTAATCTACGGGGGCATTGATGGCATCATTACCACGTTTGCAGTAGTTGCCGGTTTCTCAGGTGCAGCATTTTCAAATGAAGCAACAACGCAACTATCGTTTTTAGTTGTACTTCTTTTTGGTTTAGCAAACTTGTTTGCAGACGGAGTATCAATGGGGCTTGGTAATTTCTTATCAGTAAAATCCGAGCAAGACTTATACGCTTCAGCACGAGAGAAGGAAATCCAAGAAGTTCAAAATCATACTGATATGGAGTTCCAAGAGACGATAACAATTTTAGTTGGCAAAGGATACAGTGAAGAAGATGCACATACACTTGCAACACTCTACAAGAAAAATGAAACGTATTGGGTTGATTTTATGATGACGCATGAACTAGAGATGTCTGACCCAAGAGGTGACAACCCAATGCTCACTGGACTTGCAACATTTACATCATTTCTTATCTTCGGTTCAATCCCTCTATTGCCATTTTTAGTTGCGTCAACAGCATCATCTTCTACTGTTTTTGTGTATTCGGTATGTGGGACATTTCTTGCTTTGATTCTGCTTGGAATACTTAAGTGGAGAGTTGTAGGATCAAGTCTTCGCTCTTCATTATTTGAAGTACTGGTAGTAGGTGGTGCTGCAGCGTTTATCGCTTTTTTCATCGGTTCGTTTTTTACGATTTAGGGAGTAACGCATAGTCATTTTCTATAAAACTTTTTTGTGATATCGTACGTTGATATGAAACGTATAGAAAAGAAAGTGCAATCAAAATACTTTGAGTCAATACTTAACGGTCAAAAACGATACGAGATTCGACTTGCTGACTTTGACTATGAGGCAGGAGATACTCTGGTACTTAAAGAGCAAAAAGATGGCACATCAGAATTAACAGGTCGGGAACTTGAGACTGAAATCTTGCAACACATTAATACTAAAGAAGCTGAAAAGTTTTGGCCCAAAGAAGATATTGAGAAATATGGATTATTAGTTTTATCACTTCGTCGCAAATATAATTATGACTAATACACGCCATCCATTTCATGTTGCTGCATTTGTTCTTCTACACCGCGGTGATAAGACTTTTATTTTACGACGTGCTAATACTGGATGGGCAGATGGCATGTGGACTGTCCCTTCAGGTCACGTGGAGAAAGGAGAGACTCCAATTGAGGCTGCAATCAAAGAAGCTAAAGAAGAAGCGGGAGTTACTATACAAGCTCATGATTTAAAATTTGTACATGTACATGCGGTTGATGATGTCTACATTAATTTGTACTTCACTGCAGAAAAGTGGGAAGGTGAACCATACTTAGCAGAACCAGAAAAGTATAGCGAAGTTGCATGGGTTAAGCTTACAGAGTTACCGGAAGATACAATTGTACATATTCCAAAAGTTGTAGATGCTATGAGAGATGGAAACTATTTCAGTCAAATGGAAAACGATCCCCGAGCGTCACGTACTATTTAAAGATTGTAAAAGTCTTGCTATCCATACGGTTATACCTGTTTGTATACCCATACTTATACACGTGCTTTTACACAGGTTATGCACAGAGGTGGCTCTAAATAACGATATTCAAATTCTATTGACGCTTTCTTTTAGTGTGAGACCATTGTATACAGGTTTATGCGGTGGTGAATATTCATACTATGTTGCAAGGCTATGCAACACAGGCGCATAAATCTAAATATGCTTTTCGTTGTACGAACGAATAAAAAGCGCCCTTAAATAAGGCGTTTTTTATTTTGTTTAACGTAGGGAGGAGTTATCCGACGCCCTATCTCGTTACCGGAAGTTCGAGATCCGAACTCGAACGTTTGCGTAATTTTTATCTTGCTCGTAAATGAACGTAAATATCTTCGAGTGCTTTAACTGCATCACCTGCTGAGATATTGTTTTGATGATACTTAACGTTGGTACAATCTCCCGCAGCCCAGATTCCATAGGTTGATGTCTGTTGTGTCCACGGATCAATTGTTACTCTTCCATACTCATCAAGTCCTATGACTTCCTTTAAGAAATCAGTATTTGGTAACATCCCTATTTCAACAAAGATTCCTGTTACAGGAAGTGTAACTTCTGTAGTATCACTTTGTGTGTATGAAATTCCAGAAACAAATTTTTCACCAACAACTCCCGTGATGGTTACATCAGAAATAAGACGCATGTTCGGGTGGGCAAGTACTTTTTGTATAGTTACTGGATCAGCTTTTGCTGTCTTACTTCTCTGTATAAGCGTTACACTTTTTGCGTATGCCAAAAGCTGTGCAGCTGTCTCAAATGCAGCATTACCTGCACCAACTACAGCTACATCTTGTCCTGCAAAAATTGGTCCGTCACATGACGCACAGTAGGTAAGTCCTTTGTGTTCAAAGGTGTCTGCCCCAGGTACTTCCATACGACGTCGTTGTGAACCTGTTGCAATCAGTATCGCCAGTGACTCCACTGTAGCGCCATTGCTGAGTGTTGCTATAAAGTGGTCATCTTGCTTTTTGAGCTCTGTAACGAGGGTGTTTGATACAATTTCAACATAGCCATCAGCATAGGCTTTAAGATGGCCCTCTAAGTCCTTTGCAAGCTTGTCTCCGGCAATTGAAGGAGTTCCAATCCAGTTTTGGATGTCAGGTGAGACCGTACTTTGACCACCCCATTCTTTAGTAACAAAAACAGTTTTCAGTTGCTTACGTGAAGCGTATACTCCTGCTGAAATACCTGCAGGTCCTCCGCCAATGATAAGTAAATCGTGCATGGAAAATTAGTTAGCTTTTAGTCTTTAGTAACGACCAATTATACCTAAATGAGAGAGAAGGACAAAGGGGAGTCTGAGGGGCAGGGTGTAGGTCACACTTTTAAAAATTAGTAAAAATTTTGAGTGATAGCGACCTACTGTCGCAGTACACCTTGTCGATATTTCTTTCGTAGCCTCAAGAAAGTATCAGGCAAGGTCCTGAAACAGTCTCCCAGACTGTTTCAGCCCCACTCCTCCGGACTGGGTCACCGTTCCTGCATTTTGGTAGATACATAATAAAAAACCGAGGTCTCCCTCAGTTTCTTACTATACTATTTTAACTTTGATCTCCTTAAAAATGCAGGTACGGCGCCCCAGTCCTCATCGTCGTCTTCGTCGATTGAGTCTACGGGTTTTGGGTCGTTTTTGATTTCTGATTTAAGTGGAGTTGGAGCTGACTGAGGTTTTTCCATGTCGTGTCGTCGTTCGTCAACCGGGCTTTCTTCACGACGTCGTGGGCCACCAAGTGAATTAAAAATCCGTCCTCGTGATTCTTCAACTACTGGTTCTGGTTCTTCGGTAAAGGTTGGACGTTGCTGAATTGGTGTTCGTACGATAGTTGAAGATCCTCCATGCGGTCCGTCGGGTTCAGGGAATCCGGTTGCTATTACGGTAACCTTGATTTCATTTTTCTTGAGTTTCTCGTCACGAATCGCTCCAAAGATAACCTTGGCATGTGGATCAATCGATTCAGTAATAACTCGGGCTGCATCTTGGATTTCGAGCATTCCTAAGTCATCACCTCCTGCAATTGCAAAGAGTACTCCCTTGGCTCCTGTTATTGAAACTTCTAGAAGTGGGGAATTAATAGACGCACGAGCTGCTTCCTCTGCACGTTTCTCGCCGGTAGCTACTCCTATACCCATTAACGCTGAACCAGCGTTTTCCATAACTGAACGGATGTCAGCAAAGTCAACGTTGATGATACCAGGCATAGTAATCAGGTCTGAGATACCTTCTACCGCTTGTTTAAGGATATCGTCACACATTGCAAACGCAGCTCTGACAGTTGTGTCTTTGTCGACAATAGCAAGGAGTCGGTCGTTTGGGATGGTGATGAGTGCATCAACTTCACGTTTGAGTTCTTCAATTCCTTGAAGCGCCATACGCATACGCTCTTGTCCTTCAAAGAGGAATGGTTTAGTTACTACACCTACAGTTAAGGCTCCACTGTCGCGCGCAATCTTTGCAACAACAGGCGCAGCTCCAGTTCCTGTTCCACCACCCATTCCACCAGTAATGAAGATCATGTCAGAACCCTTAAGAGAGTTTGCAATTTCTTCACGAGTCTCTTCAGCAGCACGTCGGCCCATGTCAGGATTTCCTCCTGCACCAAGTCCACGAGTTAAGTTTTTCCCAACGTGAATCTTCTTCTTCGCAAGTGAATTGTGGAGGTCTTGAGAGTCACTGTTGATTGCAATAAATTCAACCCCTTTAATTTTAGAGGAGACCATGTGATTAACCGCATTGTTGCCTGATCCTCCAACACCAATAACTCGAATACGTGCAAATGATTCTACGTCTGATTTAATTTGTTCCATATAATAAAATTAATATACCTCCAAACCCATCCCAAGGTAAGGAACCTGATAAGTAGGGACATCATACAGTGCATTACAAACACTGTCACTATATTGACATCCTTCTCTTTCGTGTGATTGACAATTATCGTAATTGTCTCAGAAACGGCAGATTTCATCGTTGGATTTCGCAAAATTCTTTTCAGCGTACAAGAAGTACGCCTCAAAACATTTTACTCATCCGTCTTGAACTCTACTCGTTTCTAAAACAATTACTGCATGAAGTATTTACAGTAGTTTCTTAATCAAAATTAGTAGACCTAGTGCAAATAAAACAAAAGAAATTAGTAAAGAGTATTTCCCAAAAAGATTAGCAATTGTAGGAGTCTTGCAAAATAGCTTATCTGTATCTTTATCCCGAAAATCCAACATAATTTCATACGAATACATTAAGAGAATAACTGCAATATAGTCAGTAATATCCTGAGAAATTGTTTGAAGCAGTAAAATCGAAATTGAAGTACACCAAAGTATCGTTGCAAAAACTGGTATGTATGGCTTAAAAAATAATGAGTATGCAGTTGAGAGTACGTACATGCTCGCTATGCCAATTATGAATTCGGAGCTAAAAGCAACAAATATGCCAACACCAATAATTAAAAGTATCAATGATATGTACAAGCCTTGTGTCTGAGTTATTTTCCCAGAAGGGATAGCCCTTTCTGGATGTCCTTGAATATCTTTCTCCGCATCAGTCCAATCATTAAATGCAAATGAATAAAGAAGAAAGAATAACCCGCCAGCTGTATAGGTAAGTGATTCAGAGACTATCAACAATAAAACACAAAAAAATACAGACTTATAGAAGCGTGTTGTTTGTAATATGCCTTCAAGCATTAAAATTAGAGTTATGGCAAAAATTGACTGAGCCAAGAGACGAGAGTATTCTTCGTCTTCTTCGCAATACCAATAGAAGTCTCTCCGTCATTGTCACTTGAACCCCACATACAGAGTCCATACGAAACAGCCCAAGAGGCGTCTTTTACTTTTCCGTTTTGGCCTGGGTCTAAGGTTGCAATACGAGAGGGAAGTTTAAGTGCTGCTCTCGCTAAGTCTTGGATAGTGGCAACAGCCGAACCACCTCCTGTTATAATAATTCCAGCAGGTAAGAGTCCGTCGCGTTTAATTTTTTTAAGGTGTGTATCAATAAGCTCAAAGATGTCACCTAATCGGGCTGCTATGATTTCATCAAGTTTTTTCTTTGAGTAGTTTTGAGTACTCATTGCCCCTCGTTTTATTTTCTCTGCTTCTTCAAGGGTAATTTTAAGACCAAGTGCAATGTCGTTGGTTATATCATTTGAACCAATGGGGAAGATCTTTATAGAAATTGGAGTACTGTTCTCAAACACCACAATTGATACTGTTTCTGCACCAATATTCGCTAAAACGCACCCAGCACGTTTCTGTGCCTTTGTGAGCATCACAAATGACGCAGCTAGAGGTGACACCATAATATCTTCAACAGCTATTCCTGTGTTTTCAATTGAGGTCACGAGGTCATTAAGGTGTTGTTCAAACGTAGTTACAAAAAGTGTTTCAACTTCAAGTTTTGTCCCTCGCATACCCTGAGGTTTGCCGAGCACTAACTCACCATCAATTTTGTAGTACAAAGGAATCGCATGGAGAATTTTCCGATTGGGGATATGTTCTTGAATTCGTTCTTCACTGTCTTGCATCGCTTTCTCTAGGTCAATGTGGGTAATCTCAGAATCGGCTCTGGAAGAAATTACTTCACCTTTAGAGGTAATCTCATCAATCCCAATGCCTCCAATAGCTACGTACGCTTTTTTAACTTCAACTCCTGCAGCTTTCTCCGCTTGTGCTACTGCGCTTCGAACGCTTCGAACGACGTCAGTTTCGTTAATGATGTAGCCATTACGAAGGCCGCGGCTCTCTGCGTATCCGGTACCAATAATCTGGGGGAGGGCATGTTCTTTTGCGTTCTGTGCAACACGAACAATCACTACCTTTACCTGGTAGGTTCCGACATCGATTCCTGTGATAATTCTATCTGACATTGTGTATAAAAAAGTACGCGCGCAAAGCGTGTATTATTGCAGATTAAACTTTTTACAGTATTTTTGTTCTGCTTTATCCATTGTATCGCCATGGTCGAGGCCTTTCAAATGAAGTAATGCGTGAACATATAAAAAACCGATATAGCCATCAACCGTCATAGCAAACTTTTTTGCCTCAGTTTTGGCAACTGATGGTGTGATGAAAATCTCGCCATTTTGATCATCAAGTGGGAAGGAGAGTACATTGGGAACATATGACTTCTTTCTATGTTCTTCGTTTAGCTTTTTTGCCTTTGCGTTGCCTATAAAAGCAAGTGAGACTGTATACTTTTTCCCGAGTATTACATCTTTTATTTGTGCATAAGGGTGCGTAGGGTAAGTCTTGACTGAAGAGATGAGTGCAAATGTAGGAGAGCTCGTTGATGCCATAGAATGACAGTATAGCACTGTGTGGCAATACTAAAGCAAAGTAACCCCCAAACGCTACTCAAATTTCTGCTTTATGTAATCCTAGGGTTAGTGTCTACGTAAATGAGTGAGAAGTGACTAAATGTCACTTCGCAAGAGGTTGCCTACTCTTTTGGAAAAAGAGTGACAACCTGAACAGTTTCTGTAAGAAACAGGAGAGACAAAGAAGTGTGCCATTTCCGTAGACACACATTAAAAAGAAGTGCCACTCTTTGAGTGGCACTTCTTTTTAATGTGTTATCGGCGTCCTCCTCGCGGTGCTTTCTCTTGTACTTGTCCGAGTTTCAACTTTTTTTCGTAGATTACTCCTTTTACGAGTTTCTTAAGTTTTGCAGTTTGTCGTACGTTTTCACTCTTTATTCGTGTTCGGTATCGGTTCTTTCGTACTTTTGGTACAACACCTGATCCTTGCATTCGCTTAGTAAAACGACGAATAACGTTTGCGCTACTTTCGTTTTGATTTTTCTCAACTTGAACGTTTATTGCCATATGTGGGCGAGATAATAACACTTTAGGCAGAGATGTGCAACCTAACTCTGTTACCCCTCCATACCCTAATCTTCAGTGCTCTCTTTACTAATTCATGTCCATATCATTGATGGTATGGACATGAATTACAGATAGCAACATTGAAGGGTTCTCTATAAGCGTCACTATGAAGATGTCTTGTTTTGATTTTTAACCTCCTGATATTTACAAAAAAGTAGGTTTTTTAAAAATCTCCTCATTCCCACCTGAGTCTTTAAAAGACTACAGCTACGCGGCACGCAAAGAAATTTTTGCGAGGCGTACATTAGTACGGTGAGAAAAAATTACTGTAGCGTAACAAAGTAGATGTGGCTTTTTAAGGCTCAGGCGGTGGCTTTTTTGAGGCGTTGCACTAATACATCACTCTTCACGTATTCTTGGTTACGACCGTGCATGTCGCGTAAAATGACTGTTCCATCAACAAACTCTTTTTGTCCGATAATTACTGAATATTTTACACCACGTGCTTCAGCATCACGAAGCTGTGTTGAAAGGGAGTCACTTGCAAGATTTTGAAATACGTTAATGCCTGCTTTTCGCAGTTCATCAACAAGCATGAGCGATTTAATTTTTGGTCCAAAACCAAGTTGTACAACATACACTGAAGGTACTGAAAGTTTTGTACGTGGGGGACGAGCGGGTGATTTTTTGTCTTTAAGTACAACTACTGCTCCAACAGCACCAATTTGTTTTTTGGTATTTCGGAACATAAACTCGTTGTATCGTCCTCCGCGGATAGAAAGTGGTGCATTTTCAAGCCTGCCACCTTCATCATTAAGTAGATCAATTGCAAACAACGCATCTGAATAACATTCATGATGTCCAATGAGTTTAGGATCAATTTCGTACGGAGTGTCACTCATGTCTAGAAACTCAACAATTTCACGGAAGTGTTTTCGACTTTGGTCAGAGAGGTACTCAAGTGGATTTGGTGATTTGTATGCTAAATCGTGTTCTTTTTCGATAAGATGCATGAGTGCGGTAAGTACGTGCTCTTTCATGAGCTCACGACCTGTTTCAGGCATGTCATCAAGACGTTTCTTGAGGTAGTTGGTTAGCTCACGGATGTAGCGCGTTGAAGATTCCCGGTCGCCAAGGGAATTGATTCGCACACTATGGTTTTCGTATCCTAAATCTCGCGTTAATGCTCTAGTTGTTTGGATTAAAATAGCCTCAGCGATACTTTTATCGACGTTGAAAATTTGAAAAGCAACCGCCGCTTCTCCTGAACGAGGGACTTGTTCAAGTGTATAAAAAAGTACCGGTTCAGTGATTTCATGAAATTTTAGTTCACAAAAGTTTTGTAAACCTGAGGTGAGCATCCCTCCAAGAGCATCGGTCTTCCGCTGTGTTGCGCCTGCTGTGTGTTCAAGTTTTTTTACACAACTTTTACACGCTGGGTCTTTCTTCATCACATCAAGGGTTTTGAAACCAAAATGTTCTGCGGTGTTGGATGCTTGCTTTAAAAATTCTGTTGCAGATACTTCCATACGTGTTGTTGCTTAATTGTTTATAAATGAGTGTTGTCCTGGCAGTACGTCAATTTCATTTAGTGGAAAAAGCCGGAATAATGCTCTTCCAACAATTTTCTCTTTGTTTAATACTCCCCAAACACGTGAATCACTTGACGCATCACGGTTGTCTCCCATAACAAAGTATTCACGATCGCCAAGTGTTTCCGTAAGTATTGTATTTTCAGCCATTGTTTTAATATAGGGTTCTTGAAGGATTACTTCAGTTCCATCTGTTTGTATTAGTTTGACTACATTTCCTTCTATATCAATAGTTTCTCCAGGAAGTGCAATAACGCGTTTAATGAAAAACTTTGACGGGTCTTGTGGGTACCGAAACACAATTACGTCTCCTCGTTTTGGATCTTCAAAACGATACGTCACTTGGTCAATAATGAGGTATTCACCCGTATGGAATGTGTTTTCCATTGATGCGCCAGAGACAATAAAGGGTTGTGCGATAAAATACCGTACCGGCACCACAATAAGGAGTGCAATAAAAGCAAATTGCAAGAGTTCCAACAGAGGATGGATTTTCTTTTCCTGAGGGAGAATAGGGGCGTGCGTGTCTTGTGATTGGCTATCGTTCATAGTGCGTTGAGTTTAAGGTACCAGTAACGTGTTTTATGATGTTCGACACCTATTATAGTTGAATAAAAGTATGAGAGCAACTTTGTGCAAAAAATGAGCCTGCAGTAGAAAGTAAGTATGCTGTTATCTCTTACATATTTATCTGTATGTTTGTATACTAGAAGTATATGCACTACATTGTCGGGTTGGGAAATCCTGGAAAAGAGCACAAAGATACTCGTCATAATGTTGGGTTTACTATCCTTGAGTCTTTTGTTGAAGAAAATTCTTTACCTTCTTTTCATGAATCAAAAAAGTATTCTGGATTGTATTCTGAAGGAGTGCTCAATGGAAAAGAAATTGCGCTTTTGCTTCCTTTAACCTACATGAACGCATCTGGGAGTGCAGTGCTAAAACTCGTAGCAAAAGATAATCTCCACAATCTAGTAGTCGTATATGACGATATCGATTTAGCACTTGGAGATATTAAAATATCCTATGGGAAAGGGGATGGAGGACACAATGGTATTAAGTCAATGATAGAAAAGCTCGGCACGTCAGAGTTTGCTCGTATTCGTGTTGGTATTGCACAAAAAAGCATGTGGACGGGGAAACTTAAACGTCCAAAAGGAGAAGTAATGGCGAAATTTGTCCTCGGAACTTTTACATCAAGTGAAAAAAAGGCACTTGAGGAGGTGTCAAAAAAAGTGCATGAGGCACTGCGAGTGTTTGTTAAAAAAGGAAGAGAAGTTACGATGAATAGGTTTAACTAATTTTAAAACCCAGGACATCGAATGTCCTAGGTTGTGTGACATGTAATAAACAAATATCAGTACTCTCATATATGAGAGTACTGATATTTGTTTATCTTGAATACCAAAATAGATTCAGCCCGGCCATTCGCGTAAGCATTTGGCCGGGCTGAGTGTCGTCAGTCTGACGAAATCAGAGTGATTTTCTCTCTAAAGAACATTCCCTCTTTCTCGGGTGGTCTTTCCGCATTTCGATGGGCATATAGATGTACGTTCCGAAGAACATAACTGTATACGTCCCCAAAAACCATGCACATACTACCCACCCGTTAAGGTAGAGGCGATATGTGAAGTAGGATAGGAGAGCAGTGCCTACTATTGCAACCAGTACAGACCATCTGACAGCAGAACGAACTTCACTTTCCTCATCATCCATCGGATTCCTCATTTGTGCTGGGGATAGATATATTATGCAGTTATTTCAATAAAAGGCAAAGAGTGCAGAAAATGTAACATATACAAAAAACTCCCTCTGGGAGTTTTTTTTGTATATGTTCTAGTGTCTCTATAGTATATTTTGAGTTATCTAAGCGTTGGAGACGTCCAGCAGTTTCCGCCGAGCTTTAGTATAGAGCAGAGCTAACGCTGTGTGAACGACTTACGATGTCGTTCATTTTTAAAATAATATTAAAGGCCGGCCCAGACATCAGCGATTGCTCACTGTGTCCTTGGGCCGGTCCTCTTTGCACAAGAACTCAACTTAGTGTGATCCATCCTACAAAAAGGATAGTTGCACCGTTGATGCCCCAAGTTACCTTGGTAAATTCTTCTGGTATAAAACCGAGAAGAAACAGGATGTTCAACAGCACCAAAATTGGTAGGTAGAGAAAAACCAAGTTGGTGATGATTTTCGGCCAGTACCATTCACGTGGCATTTGCGTCCTCCTTCTGGGTAACGTCATTTGTTACCTATTTATATGATACTTCTTTTTTTCAGCATACGCTGAGTTTTTATAAACAGCAACGAAAAAACTCCCATAGGGAGTTTTTTCAAAGTGCTGTGAATTACCATATATGCGGAGCGAACTAAGCGTTGGAGAGTTCCATTTTCTGCTGAACACAACTGTACGCACGACTAGCGTCGAGGCGTACAGTTGTGTTCTAGGACAGCATCAGAAAATTGGAACGAACTTCGAAATAGTCGCTACGACATTCAGAGTTAGTCTTAGCTTTAGAGAGTTCCAGCAGTTTCCGCTGAAAATACTTTAAGCATAACTACCGCTGAGGCTCTAAACTATGCTCTCGGGCAAGCCGGAAACTGGGTGAGAAGCGAATACTTGAAGCTTCGCAAGACTTTGACTAGCATTTTGTGAGTGAAGCGAAACAAAATACTGACAAAGTGTACAGCTTCTGTAAGAAGAGAACTTCGCTATTGTCGCTTTGTGCAGGCAGAATAAATTAAGAAAGGTCTGAGGTTATCTGAACGTTGGAGACGTCGATGATTTCATTAGGAATAAAAATCACT
Organism: bacterium; assembly: GCA_043719295.1. Classification (GTDB taxonomy): domain Bacteria; phylum Patescibacteriota; class Minisyncoccia; order Phycocordibacterales; family UBA918; genus OLB19. Next base: position 21,542 of record JAYSUD010000005.1, on the reverse strand, counting down.
GACGGAACTTCGAAATAGTCGCTACGCTCGTTTTCTTAGTTCACTTCTTTATACATCAAGGTCATTCTTTGTTCTTTTGGTTCAAAGAGGGAAATCTTGAACTTGTGAACTGCACCTAGAGAAAGGGTATTCTTTAGTTCTGCTTCATCAGCGAATTCTGAAATGTGTACTAATCCTGCTACACCTTCTTCAATTGAAGCCAAAGCTCCGTGTTTGTTGTACTTGATAACTACACCGTTAACAATGTCGTCTTTCTTGTACTTCTTTGTTGCTTCAACCCATGGGTTTTCTCGAAGTTGTTTAATTGACAGTGAGATTTTGTCGTCTTTTACTTCAATCACTTTTACTTTCACACTATCACCAACTTTGTAGAGTGCTCGCGTGTCTTCAACAAGTCCCCAATCAAGTTCTGAAATGTGTACCAATCCTTCAAGTCCATCTTCGATTTTAACGAATACACCGAAATCTACTGCACCTGTTACTTCACCACTAAGAATGTTTCCAACTTCGTATCGACTTACTTTTTCTTCTTTTACTTCTTTTTCTTGGGGTCCTTTTTCAGAGAAAATAAGTTTTCCTTCTTTTTGATCTGCGGTAATTACTACAACACTCAATGGCTTCCCAATAAGGTCGTTAAGTGCACTGAGGATTTTGTCTTTGTCACCGTCAGCTACCCGCGGGTAGTGTTCTGCTGAAAGTTGTGACGCTGGTAGGAATCCAGAAATACCTTGCCATTCAATAATAAGCCCACCTTTGTTCGCTTCTTTTACAATAAGAGACAAAACAGTTTGGCTCTTTGCTGCAACTTCAGCGTCAGCCCATACGAGTGCTTGTCTTGCTTCCTTAAGTGAAAGTTCGATGTACCCGTCTTCGTTTTTAGTATCAACTACCTTTGCAGCAATAGCATCACCCACACGAACTTTACGCAAGATGTCTCGCGCGTTCATGTATTCTCGCCCAAAGATGAGTCCTGCTCCAAATGGAGGGATATCAATATAGACTCGTGCTCGGCCAATAGCTGAGACGGTTCCTTCTACTAAATCACCAATTTGGGGTAGTATTTGTGATTGTGCGACGTATGCATGCATTACTCCTTGTGCAACTTCAGCAGTTGCAACCGTTGTTTCTTGTTCTGACATTATATTTGTATCCACCATACAGCGTTAGAAGTCTTTTTCTGTCATTATTTAGGAGACTTCTATGGTTAATCTGTAGAGTGCGAGAGCTAATAAACCTTTCGGTTGCGAAGAATATACCAGATTTTGTATAAAAAGCAAGAAAACCCAAGGAAAATTCCGAGGGCTTGAGTGGATAGTGAGAAAGTTTTTCTCAAAGATATACGAAGAACAATAGCCTGTGCGACAGGGTGGCGTAGCGACGAAACCTCCTAAGGGAGTGCAAGAAGCATGTTTCGCTACAACCACCCCATCTCCCACAATGCGGGGGCATTGTGGTGGTTCGAGGCAAGGTCGACGAGGACTCTTGGGTAAAAGCTGTACTAGCCCCACCTCGATGCATCAGGGTCGCAGCATTCCCCTGTAGCTGTTTCGAACTATATCACAAACATATAACTTTGCTACACGTACGCCGGAGGCTTTAGCCATAGGCCTAGTTACTGTATACTAAACGGCATTATGATAATTACACATCACGGAGGGCAGTGTTTTAAGGTTTCGTTTGGTGAGACGACACTTGCATTTGATCCTATTTCAAAGAAATCAAAATTATCACCCGTTAAGTTTGGTTCAGACATTGTATTTGTGTCGCTTAACCATCCGAACTTTAACGGAACAGATCAGGTTGCTCATGGGACACGAGAACCTTTTATTGTAGAAGGTCCAGGTGAATACGAAATTGATGAAGTAACTGCACGTGGGTATGGAGTTGAAACCACCTACGACAAAGCAAAACATATCAACACTATTTATCAAGTGGTGCTAGAAGGAATGAATATTGTGTTTCTTGGAGCACTTAACGATCCTGAAATTGATCCTAAAATTTTGGGTGAGCTCGGAAATATTGATATTTTATTTGTCCCAATTGGTGGAGGTGATGTACTTGAAGTGCCTCAGGCATCAAAGCTTGCAGTTAAGCTTGAAGCCAAAGTAATTATTCCTATGCATTATGACACTGTTGCACTTAAGGCTTTTTTGAAGGAGGAAAGTAGCGAAGACGTAAAACCAGTAGACAAATCCACTATCAAGAAAAAAGACTTAGAAACTCTTGAAGGACAGATTATAGTTTTGTCATCTTAATACCACATGCTCGACAAGATTGAAGCATTACGCGAAAGACCTAAACAAGTACGTACTGCGTACGCGTTTTGGATTTCATTTGGCATTACGCTTTGTATCGCATTGGTCTGGGGTTATTCTTTTTCAAAACGTATCAATGGCGATGTACAACCCGAGGTGATTGTAGAACAAAAAGACGTGCCAAGTAGTCTTTCTCGCTTTCTTGATACAACAGGAGAACGAGTTGGGGCTATGATTGCTTCATTTAAAAAAGAGACAGTGTACCAAAAAGAGGAAAATACTGTAGTTACTCCTTCAAATACACTTGATTTAAACGCTATGGTTGCTTCTTCAAGTATGAAAAAGCAGAAGGAAAAAATGCAAGAACGGTTTGGTACCAGTTCCGCCGATTCGTTATAAAACATGATATACTGTTGCCTATAAAATTATTCGATACCACCTAACGCTATGCCGAAAAAGACAATTGCAGTTGAAGCTCCAATAGAAGATCCAAAGCGCGGTATTGTTGCTCAAAACATTACGGACGAAATGCGTACCTCATACCTGGACTACGCGATGTCAGTTATTACCTCGCGCGCATTACCTGACGTTCGTGATGGACTGAAACCAGTACATCGAAGAATTCTCTATTCGATGCGTCTTAATGGCCTTACCTCAACAGCACGATACAAAAAATCTGCAACAGTAGTTGGAGATGTGCTTGGTAGTTTTCACCCACACGGTGACACAGCGGTGTACGAATCGATGGTTAAACTTGCACAGCCTTTTTCAACGCGCTACCCCTTAATACTCGGTCAAGGAAACTTCGGTTCTATCGACGGAGACTCTGCTGCGGCCTACCGATACACTGAAGCAAAAATGTCGAAGCTTGCAGAAGAGATGCTTCGCGACCTCGAGAAAGATACGGTCAACTGGCGACCAAACTTTGACGGTACAAAAAAAGAACCTGAGGTGCTACCTGCAGGACTCCCAAACCTTCTGTTGATGGGGACGTTGGGTATTGCAGTTGGAATGGCCACCAATATCCCACCACACAACTTGCGTGAACTAGCAAGTGCAACTGAACACCTCATTGATAATCCCGAAGCCTCAACTGATGATCTTTTAAAGTTTGTACAAGGGCCTGACTTCCCAATGGGTGGAGTTGCCTTTGATAAAAAAGCAATAGCACACGCCTACGCCAACGGCCGTGGTGGAGTTGTGGTTCGGGGGGAAGCTGAGATTACTGAAGATAAAAAAGGAAACTTCTCAATTATCATTACATCTATTCCATTTCGAGTGAACAAAGCAGACATGCAAGAGAAGATTGCAGGATTGGTGCGTGATAAAAAAATTGAAGGAATTCGTGAGATGCGTGACGAGTCTACTTCAGACATTCGTGTAGTTATTGAACTTAAATCGGGTGCCAATCCACAAACAGTTCTAAATAAACTCTATAAACATACACAGCTTGAAGACACCTTCCACTACAACATGGTGGCGCTTGTTGACGGTGTACCACAAACACTTTCGCTTAAAGCGATTCTTGAAGAGTATGTAAAGCATCGTGCGGAAGTAGTAAAGCGTCGTACACAGTATGACCTTACCAAAGCACAAGACCGTGAACACATTTTGCTTGGGCTCAAAAAGGCACTTGATCACATTGATAAAATCATCAAGCTTATCCGTGCATCAAAAGATGTGCCTACTGCACACGCTGGGTTGATGAAAGAGTTTAAATTCTCAGCAATTCAAGCACAGGCTATTTTGGACATGCGGCTTCAAAAGCTTGCAGGACTTGAACGCAAGAAAATTGAAGATGAGTTGGCTGAGGTACAAAAACTCATCAAAGAGCTTGAAGCAATTCTCAAGAGTAAAACTAAGATGATGAGCATTGTTAAAAGTGAACTCGCCGAAGCGGCGGAGAAGTTTGGTGACGACCGACGCACTAAGATTGTAAAGGGAGGTGTAAAAAACATGAGCCCTGAAGACCTGATTGCGGATGAAGAAAGTGTGTTGGTATTAACCCAAGGTGGGTACGTTAAACGTACTAATCCAGCAGAATACAAAACACAAAAACGAGGAGGTGTTGGTGTTGTCGATTTAAATACAAAAGAAGAAGATGTGGTAACCACCTTGCTTACAACCTCAGCTCACAGTGACTTGCTGTTCTTCTCTGATAAAGGAAAGGTCTATCAATGCAAGATGTACGAGATTCCTGAAGGACGACGTGCAACACGAGGTAAGTCAATTATGAACTTCCTCTCAATGAGTAGTGAAGAAAAAGTCACTTCAGTTTTGGCAGTGCGGAAAGAAGACTGGGAGGGAAGTTGGAGTTTAATGATGGTAACTAAAAACGGAATCATTAAAAAGTCAGACGCGTCAGTATTTAAAGATGTCCGCCGAAGTGGACTTATTGCGCTGACCTTTAAAGAAGAGGATGCACTTATTAGTGCAAAGTTTGTCGGAGAAGGAGATGAGATTTCTCTTATTTCTTATAACGGGCAAGCGATTCGCTTTAAAGAAGATGATGTGCGACAGATGGGTCGAACAGCGTCAGGAGTTACCGGTATGCGTCTAAAAAAAGGAGACTATATTGTGTCTGCAGACATTCTAAATAAAGGTGATAAAGACCGCTCAATATTGGTGGTAACTGAAAACGGATATGGTAAAAATACGCCTGCAAAAGAATACAAGGTACAAAACCGAGGTGGTTCTGGTATTAAAACTGCAAAAGTAACTACAAAAACAGGAAAGGTTGTTGGTGCGTTTGTTCTTACAAAAGAAGACTCAGTTGAGGGAGAGTTAATTGTTATGAGTAAGAAAGGGCAAGTGATCAAACTTCCACTTAAAGATGTTCCGTCACTAGGACGAGATACGCAAGGGGTACGGGTTATGAAGATGCGGGAGGGGGATTCGATCGCATCCATCGTCTTCTTCTGATAATTGTCTCAAAACGAGCGAACTTCTTCGTTGTTGCGTAAAAACTGTCAGTCATGGTACTACAACGTGCCGCTTCCTCCATTTTTTACTTACGCCTCGAATTTCATCTCGTTGTGAAACAATTATTTGCAAGAGATATCTATGACAAAAGAAAATCCTAGGGTACCCCTAGGATTTTCTTTTGTATGAGTTAAGCGGAGGGCTTTTCACAGGGGTGACAGATTAAACTAACAAGACGGGGTATACTTATGGGTAATGGATGCAGTAACAGAATCGATGACAGGAGGGAAACGTTTTGTTGACCCGAGTGTTGTAGTGTCACACTTTTATCTTCGTGAAGGGGATGTTGTTGCTGACTTTGGTGCAGGAAGTGGGTATTTTGTAGAATTGTTTTCTCAAAGAGTTGGTCAAAACGGAAAGGTGTATGCCTGTGAGATTCAGAAAGAGTTAGTTGAAAAAATTGGTAATCAAGCTCGCGTTAAAGGCATCTCAAATATTTATCCTCTCTGGTGTGATGTAGAAGTGCAAAACGGTATAAAGATTGCAGGTGGGGCACTCGATGTTGGAGTTCTTATAAACACCCTCTTTCAGCTTGAAGATAAAAAAAATGGACTTCAAGAAATTAGCAGAACCATTCGTAGTGGCGGCAAATTGTTTGTAGTTGATTGGTCAGAATCATTTGGAGGACTTGGGCCACAACCAAATGATGTATGTGATGCCAAAGATGCACAGGCACTTGTAGAAGCTTCTGGATTTGTATATGAAAATACGTTTGATGCAGGAGATCACCATTATGGGATTTCATTTAGAAAAATATGAGTAATGTCCGGCCATTTCAAGTAGCCCTTATTGCAGTTTTTGGAGTGCTTGGACTTGTGGCCATCATCTTCCTCACAACGTACCAAGCGAAAAAGTCGACAGAAGAAACAGCCTATGGCAATAGTATTGAAATATGGGGTACCTTGCCTCAGGAAGTAATAAAAATAGCACTTCAAGAAGTTACAAAAACTGACAAAGCGTTTAATGTTGTTGAATATCGTCAGTTTGATAAAAAGTCGTTTGATTCAGAATTAGTAAACGCAATTGCAGAAGGCCGTTCCCCAGACCTAATTATTCTTCAGTCCTCATCAATAGTGAAACTACGTCCTAAGCTTTTTGCTATTCCCTATGAGACAATGACGCAACGTGATTTTAAAGATGCGTATGTTGACGGTGCCGAAATATTTGGTCTTGCTGAAGGTTTCTATGGAATTCCGTTTGCAGTTGATCCTATGATCATGTACTGGAACCGTGACCTTTTTGCTTCAAACGGTCTTGCACAAGCACCAACTACCTGGGAGCAAGTTGTGGGAGACGTGGTACCAAAACTTATTGTGCACGACACAAGACGTAACGTGCTTCAAAGTGGTGTTTCTTTTGGAGAGTATCGAAATGTAGCGCATCCAAAAGAAATGCTCATGGTGCTTGCTTTGCAGTCAGGAAGTAAACTGGTAACACAAAGTGAAACAACGTACAAAGTCGAACTTGATGACGCAATTGGAGATCAGTCGCGCCCGCCTTTTGAATCAACGGTCCAATTTTATACCGACTTTAGTAACGTCAACAGCCCACTCTATTCTTGGAACCGCGCCATGCCACAAGATACCAATGCTTTCTTAGCAGGGGATTTGGGTCTCTACTTTGGTCCTGGTTCAGAGTATCGCGACCTTCAAAATAAAAATCCAAACTTAAACTTCGATGTTGCACAGATGCCACAAGGGGTAGGTGCAACGGCACTTCGAACCTACGGTGAGTTCTATGCATTCTCAATTCCGAAGGCTGCTAAAAATCCACAAGCTTCATATGCAGTAGCAAATGTAATGAGTAGGGCGGTACAGGCACAATCAATTGCACAGGGAATTAACATGGCACCGGTATTACGGGGGTCTATTGCACAAGGGGATAGTAACTTCTACCGACAAATAATTCTAAACTCAGCACTCATTTCCCGAAGTTGGCTTGATCCGTCATCAAGTGAAAGTGATACCATCTTCATGCAAATGATTGAAGATATTGTTTCTAACCGTGCACGCGTATCTGAAGCGGTAGGTGATGCAATAGATCGTTTAACCCTAATCTTCTAATATGAAATATTTTTTCAGTCTATCGCTACTTACTTTCATTTTTTTTGGTGTAGTAGGGAGTGTATTTGCACGTGAAGACGGTCCGGTAGGTTCTATCGGATCAGATGGTTCAATAGGTAGTTCTGGTTCTGATGGTCCTGTAGGGCTCAGTAATACCGTTTCTGTTCAAAACCCTCTCAAGGCAGATAACATCACTGAGCTCTTTGAGGCTATCATCGATATTCTTCTCGTGTTTGCTATCCCACTCATAGTCTTCTTTATCATCTATGCGGGATTTTTATACGTTACTGCACGTGGAAACGAAAGTACTATCTCAAAAGCCCATATGGCGCTCTTGTACGCACTTATTGGTGGAGTGCTCATCTTGGGAGCTAAAGTACTCATTGAAGTAATTAGTGGTACCGTTGATGCGTTACGATAAAATAAATCTATGAGAAATTTTGCTGATTTAGTTAATGTGTTTATTGGGTTTATAGGCCTTTTGGTGCCACTTATTTTTGCACTCACACTCTTAGTTATTATTTGGAAAGTAATTGATGCATGGGTTATTCATGGAGGAGAGGAATCAAAAATTGAAGATGGTAAACAAACCATATACGTGGGGATTATTGCACTTGTTGTTATGTCTGGTATTTGGGGAATTCTCGCAATACTCCGTAGTTCATTATTCTAGGAAGAAAATGGATATACACAGATGTACTTTTCTTCCCACAAAATCCCTGTATATCTTGTATACTAGGGGTATACTTAATTAATAGTTGATACGTTTGATATGAACAAAATGAAAGAATTTGGTGTTTTAGTACTCGCATTGCTTTTGGTAGTCCTTCCAACGGTTGCATCTGCTCAATTTGGTGAAATTAATACGTTCATCACAAGAATTTCAACCTTTATAAATGGTACACTCATCCCACTTATCTTTGGGCTCGCACTGTTGATGTTTATCTGGGGAATCTTCAAAGCGTTTATTCTCGGAGGAAGTGATGAAGATAAACAAAAAGAAGGAAAGCAGTTGATGTTGTACTCTATTGTTGGGTTTGTAGTAATGGTTTCAATTTGGGGAATTGTAAACTTGATTGCAAGTGGTCTTGGTTTCTCAAGTAACGGATCAATTCAAAATATTCCCGATATCCCAACTGGACAAAACTAAGGTAGATAGGTAGTCATGAATCGTTACCTAAGGTAACGATTCAAAACTAATTATGTACGCGTACGCAGCTTCAGAAGCACAAATAGTTGCTCAGGGATTTTTAAACAAAATCAATGATGCAATTTTATTTCCACTCATCACGTTTATGATGGCCTTGGCGTTGTTGGTTTTTTTATATGGTGCATTTGAGTATGTAAAGGGAGCGGCAAGTGATAGTGATAGAGCTACAGGACAACGGCACCTGCTCTATGGCACTATTGGACTTCTTGTGATGCTTTCAGCTTTTTCACTTCTTACTATTGCCGCAGGTACGTTTAACCTTGATAGTGAATTAAACGAACTAGAATTTTTAAGAGAGAGTACTAATTAAAGACAAAAGAAAAAGCCCCGTCCGACAAAAAAAGTCAGAAGGGGCCTTTGCTAGTTTACCCGAAGGTTCTAGCTCTTTTTAAAATGGTTGCAAAGTGCACATCCATTTTATTCTTTCATCCCGCCCGAAACTCAATTCGGATGGGCGACCTCGCACGGAGCGTGGAATTTCATCATGAACATATTGACATGTGTTTGGGCTGGACTGAACATTGTGACTTGTGTTTTGATGTCATTGTCACAATTGCCATTTTGCCTGGGCATGGTTCGATGTAGTAGACTCGTCCGTCAGACGAATATGTTCGATCGAAAGCTTCAGGATTTGAATTGTTGAGGCAGTAGTCCGCGAAATTTCGAACCGCTACTTTTCCAACAACATAGAATGTTGCCTCGGCCCCTTTTGCGATAGGATAGGGTTGCCGTTGCCGACTTCCGTCAACAATCGGCAGACCATCTTGTGCCCGAGCGAACTCGGGCGAAGTTGCTTCTACTGCCGAGTTGCCAATGTTCGTTCCGACTTGTCGGAACGATGTGAAGCCAATCCATGCAATGAAGCCGAGGAAAAGCAATCCGAAGATTTGACTTTTGGTCATCTTAACGTCCTTTCTTGAAGATAAATGCCATAGCAATTGCAATCACCAAAACCATAAAGATGGTGTCGGCAGTGATGTGTGGAATTACCCATGGACGATTTGGATCAGTCACTTCGACCGTCCGTTGTCCAATGTTGTTTCCGACCGTTCGGAGGTTTTCCAAACCAAAGATGTAGAGGACTGCTATCACAAGGATTGCAATCCCGATTGCCCGTGTGCTGATGCCACGTCCTTTCGGAGTAGCGACAACAGTTACTGGTGCAATTGGTGCTACTGGAAGCACTACTGGTGCAACCGGTGGTGCGGCTGGTGTGACGGGCGCTATAGCCATTTTAGTGCTCCTCCTTTTCGTTGAAGTAAAGGTAAATCCCCGTACCGACAAGGCCGAAGATTCCAATTGAACTGAGCGACAAGTTGTAGCTCGCCAGTATGTTTTTTACGTCGGCCAAAGACAGGCCGAAGTAGGTCTTAATCCCCAAAGCGAATACGCTGAGGAAAATGATCATGATGATCCCGTGTCGAATCCAGGCGACTCCCTTAAAACCCTGCAGTGTAGAGTAGAGGAAAAATCCGCATGCTCCAAGAAGAAGGAGTGGAAACGCTGTAGGCGTTTCCTTGAAGGGAACAAATGCCAAGATAATGGACAGAATCCATACTCCGACAATCGTGTAACCCATGGCTTTCAGAAAGTAGCCGAGTCCTTCAAGAGCACCCTCGGTCAAGTCTTCAGGTTTTTCCTTGGTCGATGCAAGCCAGTCTTCGACAGAGCCGGCCAACATGACGCCTAAGATAGTCTGCCACCGAAACAGCTTGATTGTCACAAGGACAATCAAAACTGTCGCGATTAGATTCCATTCCGCATAGCCCTTTATATTCACGAAGAACATCGTGGCGGGCAATATGAGGATGAACAGGAGTGTCCACCGCACCAGCCTGAAAGGCATTTTGAAGTAGTAGTCTATAATCCTCATGATCATTGCACCCTCACCAACGGGCGGGGGTGTTATAGTCGCGGGGCGACGCCTGGTGTAACCAAGCGCTGCCAACTTCCTGTCAAGGAAGACGAAGGCGGTGGCACTCAGAAGAGCAGCCACAGCAATAATCAGATAGGTATGCATTGGATCTCTCCTTCAGAGGATTCTGTCAAAAATTCTGGTGAAGAACCCATCTTTGGGTCCGACATGGACGTAGAGACTCTCGATCGTACTTGCCGTAGACGTCACCTCCGGCATGGGAACACGGAGTCCTCTATACCTCGAGATCACAACCTTCTTTTCTGCAAGCGTCGTGGCCTTGTTCATTTCATCGGCGATTTTCTCCAAATACCCTTTCGGGTTTTCGGTGTTGATTACAAACTTGAAGAAATCTTGTTTGGCACTGCTATAGGCAGGTAGCGTCAGAAACCCAGCACCTTGTGGTGCTGTGTAGACCAAATCTAACCAAGCATCAACACCACTTTTCTTCTTCGGTGTTAGAGTCATATAGAGGTTGCCAAACTTCAGCTCTTCTTCTGTTCCTCTGGGTGTGCTTGGTATTCCTATGGCCTCTGCTGGGTTTTTTGCTAATCCAACTACGTCCTTGAAAAAACCGATCACTCCAGAAGCATGTCCGAGATAGGATATCCCTTTTGCAAAAAATGCAACAAGTCCTGTTAGTGTTAGTGACATCTTATTAACCTTTCAAGGTTCGGGCGCTCTGCGCCGATTAAGTTTCTGGTGGTTTCATGCTGTGTTTTCACAGCCACCACCGACTTATATATAGTAGCATAAAATAGTGTAAAAGTCAAGTTTTGAGTTGCTCAACTACCCATATAAAGAGCCATATTATAGCGATATTATAGGCAAAAATGGGGGTTTTTGATTTGCGTCTACTTCTGTAGTCTTGTATGATGCGTCATACGAAGACACCCTATTTATGAAAAAAGACATGCGACCACGGGGGGAAAAGAAACAAATGGTTATCGCTGATGGCATTTCTCGTGTCACATTGTCATTTTATCGCTATGTTCAGATTGAAAATCCACAAGAATTTTGTGCGGTGTTGCAAGAACGTTTTTTGTCACTTGGGTGTCTTGGGCGTATTTATATTGCACACGAAGGTATAAATGCACAGATGAATGTACCAACACAAAATTGGGATCAGTTTGATGCATTTATTAAATCAACTAAAGAACTTGCCGGTATCCCCTACAAAATTGCGGTTGAAGAAGGGGAAGCACCATCGTTTTATAAATTGATGATTAAAGTAAAAAAGAAGATTGTGGCAGACGGTCTTAACGATGCAAGTTTTGATGTGACAAATACCGGGGCGTACTTATCAGCAAAGGAATTTAATGAGTACGTTAATGATGAAGATGCAGTTGTCGTTGATATGCGCAATGCGTATGAAAGTGAAATCGGGCACTTTGTTAATGCGGTCATGCCACAAGTTGATACGTTCCGAGAAGAACTAGCAATTGCTCCAGAACTTTTAAAGATTCATAAAAATAAAAAAATTGCACTCTACTGTACTGGGGGGATTCGCTGTGAGAAGGCAAGTGCATGGTTGAAACATAATGGCTTTGAAAACGTCCGACATCTTAAAGGAGGTATTATTGACTACAAACACCAAGTTGAACGTGAAGGGCTTGCCAATTTATTTCAAGGTAAAAACTTTGTGTTTGACGAACGAATGGGGGAGCGAATTGGAGCTGAAGTCATCTCACACTGCCACCTCTGTTCAAAAGAAAAAAGTGATACTCACTATCACTGCAAACTTGAATCATGCCATGTGTTGTTCTTAGGGTGTGATGCGTGTTTAGAAAAGAAGAAAGGGTACTGCTCGTACAAGTGCATGACCTTTGACAAATTGCCAGAAAAAATCCAAAAATACTTCACCAAAAATGCCCACCTACATAAACCCGAACAATTTAAAAAACACCGACTGGGAAGGATTCAGACATAATAATGATCTGAATCTACAGATTTCAGTAAAATAGTTTGTAGAAGCATCTTGTTTTTACTGCAATAGTTTAGTACACTCTGTGCTATTGCTATGTGGTCTATCCTTGTTTGTATGTAACAAGATGGTGTGTAGTAAAGCAGATTTGTGCCCTAGTTATCATCGATAACAAGTGAACAGTGTCCCACACTATTCACCCTCATTTACGAGACGGTATGTAGAAATAAATAAATGCGCCCTTAGCTCAGTTGGTAGAGCAGCTCCCTCTTAAGGAGACGGTCCAAGGTTCGAGCCCTTGAGGGCGCACAGGTCTAAAGTAATCAGTGTGCGCGAGTGGCGTAATGGTAGCCGCGTTAGTCTTAGGAACTAATGGAGCAATCCGTGGAGGTTCGAGTCCTCTCTCGCGCACACTGTTTGGTTTAGTCAGATAACTCGGCAGAGAGGTCTCGAAAAGGTTGACTAGTATTTTATGAAACGAAGTGTAATAAAATGCTGACAACCTGTACAGATTCTGTAAGAATCGAGTCCTCTCTCGCGCACACTGTTTAGTTTAGTATATATTGAAAATACCTTGAGATTAAAATCTCAAGGTATTTTCAAATGGTGCCAGGAATGGGACTTGAACATTACATGTTCAGTACAGGTTGTCGATATTTTTTTTCAAAAATATTAGGCAATCTTTTCAAGTTCCATAGCCAATATAAAAAGCCCAGAAATAATCTGGACTTGTTATATTGGTGCCAGGAATGGGACTTGAACCCATACGAGCTATGCTCACAACATTTTAAGTGTTGCGTGTCTACCGATTTCACCACCCCGGCATCGGCGACATAATACCATAAAATTCTGATGTGGTTGAGGGTGGGGATTGTTTTTCAAAAAGTGCCATTTGTAATAGATTTTCACAGTTTGGGATTCTTACCAGAAAATGATAGTCTAGTACTTGTTCAATAGAATGTCCTGGTGGCGAAGTGGTTAACGCTACGGTTTGCAAAACCGTCACACGTGGGTTCGACTCCCACCCAGGACTCACATATATAAAATGACTTGCTCTCAAAGCAAGTCATTTTATATATGTGAGTCCTGGAGTAAAGCACCTGCGTGCTTTACGAGTGGGGGTCGAAAGCCGGAATATGTCGCTCTGCGACTATGAGGCGGAGTCGCGGAAATTTTGTGGAACAAAATTATCTGTGACCAACTCCCACCCATCGCCTGTCACTACTCTTTCACCTCTATATCGCGAACAATCTCATCAATGTGCTGTCGGTGGCGTTCTCCGTAGTCGATTTCAAAGTCAAGGTGGGGGATTACTTTCATACTTGTATTCTTTTTTATGTAACTTCGCATTGCACTCCCCGAACGTTTTAAGAAAACCAAAGCATCATTTTGTTTGGTTGCAGGAATAGTTGTAATAAAAATGGTGACGTTTTTAAAGTCTGGCGAAGCGTTGGCGTTTGTAACGGTAATAAGGGGATCAGTATTAGCCTCATGCTGAATAAATTTTGCAGCAAGTTCTTGCATTAAGAGTACTACTTTTAAGTGACGTTCTGACATACTACGTAACAATGGTCTCAATACCCTCTATATAGTCTCCCGGCGCCATATCAATCTTAGTTGTAATTTGCATACCAAATTCTCCGTCGCTTACACTTCCGGTGTCCATTTTCATTTGTTGCAAGTTTGTAACCGTACCTTTCCCGATTTCAAGTTCTCGACGAATAATACGAACCATTTGTTTGAGCTTGATAGTTCCTTCTTCCATACGACCTCCAAGTACGTGAATATTTTTTTGTGTACTAAATTCCTTGAGTACCTTTGCTTTTCCGCTCACAATCTCTTCCTCTTTCTTTGGTGTACGATTAACAAGTGCTTCACCAAGCCACGTTGAAAGTTCATAAATGATACTAAAGGTATCAATTTCAACATTGAGTCGATCTGCAAGCTCTTGAGCTGCTCGTTCAACCTTTACGTTAAATCCAACAATAATGGCATTTTCTGTTGCACTGACGTTCTGCACATCACTTGCGGTAATATCTCCAACACTGGTGCCGATAACACGCACCGTCATGCGATCTGAGACGAATGATTCAAGTTCATGCAAAATGGCATCAATTGTTCCAAGTGCATCAACTTTAATAAGTAGTGGCACAAATGGAAGACCGTTCCGAGCAAATTTTTGTGTCTGTGATGTTGCGACGGTATTTAGAATGACCATTTTCTCTGCTTCTTTTTTTGATGCAACGGTTACAAATGATGCTCCTACTTTAGGGATGTTACTAAATCCAACTACAAGGACAGGAATTGAAGGTCCTGCTTCTTTAACACTTTTACCCATAAAATCCTCCATAATACGAACAGGTGCAAAAGCGGTCCCTGAAACTACAAACGAACCACTTTTGAGTGTTCCATTTTTCACAATAAGTGTAGCTGAGGTACCTCGTTTAGTATCAAGTTGACCTTCAATGATTGTGCCCGTTGCAGGGAGACTTGGAGTGGCATTAAGGTCTGCTAGGTCTGAAGCAAGTACAATAAGATCAAGGAGCTCATCAACACCTTTTCCTGTTTTGGCCGAAATGAGTGCGTATGAAATATCACCTCCCATCCCTTCAATATAAATTTCGTTTTCGATGAGATTTGCTTTGGTGCGCTCAACGTTTGCTCCTTCTTTGTCAATTTTGTTAATGGCAACAATATACGGAATTTCAGCAGCTTTGATACTCGCAAGAGCCTCAAGTGTTTGTGGTTTAACTCCATCTTCAGCAGAAACAATCAAAATTGCGATGTCTGCAACGTCAGCTCCACGAAGTCGCATCTTTTGAAATGCAGCGTGACCAGGAGTATCAAGAAACGTAATCTTTTCTTTTGCTCCTTCTTTTGTTGTGTGATCAACTACGTACGCTGAAAGATGTTGTGTGATGCCACCTGCCTCACCATCAACAACGTTTGATTTACGGATATAGTCAAGGAGAGTCGACTTTCCATGATCAATATGCCCCATAATAACAACAATAGGAGGTCGTTTTGTAGTTACTTCTGTTGCTGTGTGTTTTTTAGCCATAAGGTCTTAAGCAGGTGTTTAGTGCACTGATAATGATAGATGTCTAAGAAGACACATATATGTGTGTGTGACAATGTAGCATAGTCTTGGCTTTTCCTCAAACTCGTGTCATTATGCGAAGACACTTGGAAATGGCACATTTCGTTGTTGCGTGCGCAAAAAATTTCCTCACCCTACGAATGTAGGGCTCACAAATTTTTGCTTCGCGTCTAGAACTGCACTCATTTCCAAGCGCCTTCAGAAATATGCTTTTCAGTAAAGATAAAAAAAACAAAAAACGAATATATCTCGATTACGCATCAGCAACTCCAGTTCGAACTGAGGTTCTAAAAGCAATGCTCCCGTACTTTAAAGACGTATATGGAAATGCGGGAGCAATTCATCATGAGGGTGTGGAAGCAATGCGTGTCATTAGAAATGCACGAGCGAAGCTTGCAGAGAAACTCCACGTACGTCCCCAAGGAATTATTTTTACTGCAAGTGGAACTGAAAGTAATAATTTGGCAATTATGGGGGTGGTTGAAGCAAGATTAAAAGAAGGATTTTTGTATGAGGATATGGAAATTGTTTCAACTGCCATTGAACATGCATCAGTTCATGAGCTCTTAGTGCATTTAGAATCTAAAGGAGTGTCTATCATACGTGTTCCAACTGACAGCTTTGGCATTATTGATACAGAAGCTTTTAAAAATGCTCTCTCCTTAAAAACGGTAGTGGTAACGTTTGCGTATGTGAACAGCGAAATTGGAGTAATACAGCCTTCAGGAAAATTAGCGCGTATTGTCCGTTCCTTTGAGAAAGAACAGGGAATACAGATTTGTGTACATGTTGATGGAGCTCAGGCTCCATTGTGGCTATCATGCGCATTAGATACTTTACAGGCAGATGTCATATCGCTTGATGCAGGGAAGTGTTATGGGCCAAAAGGAGTTGGGGTACTGGTGATGCGTCATGGAATTACTCTATGTCCACATTTGTTTGGAGGTAAACAGGAGGGAGGACACCGTCCTGGAACTGAAAACACTGCTTTAATTTTCGGTGCAGTTGAATCTTTGTGTATTGCACAAAGTCAGTATAAAGAAAAAAGTGAAAAAGTGACAAAACTCCGCGACGAATTTATACGCGAGCTACTTAAAATTGATGGATGTGTACTTAATGGGAGTGCGACAGAACGTGTGGCGAACAATGTAAATATCTCAATTGAAGGTATTGATTCTGAATTCGCAGTTATATCACTTGATGAAAGAGGGGTATCATGTGCAACCAAAAGTGCCTGTGGAGGTGCAAAAGGAGATGGAAGTAGCGTGGTCTTAAGCATAACTGGGGATGCTCGACGTTCAAAAGAAACAATCAGATTTACCTTAGGTGAAGAAACGACATCAAAAGAACTGAGTGGAACTGTAGAAATTCTCCGCAACCATGTGCTTCAAACAAGAAGCTCACTGCAAAAATTGACAGTGCAGTAATTAAACGGCACTATTAGAAATGAAGGGCTTGTGTAAATGGCACATTTCGTCGTTGTCCTTCACAAAATCCTGCTCAACGTACAAGACGTACGTCTCGCATCATTTTGCTCGTACGCCTCGAACTGTTTCTTATAGAAACTGTTTAGATTGTCACTCTTTTTTCAAAAGAGGAGACAACCTCTTGCGAAATGATCTTGCATCATTTCTCACTCATTTATACAAGCCCTGAGCCATCTGCATCCAAGATACACACAGACAGATTTTATGCCTCATTGCAGGTATGACGTACAATTACATATACCATCACGATTGAAACCTCATTAACGTATTATATTTTATGCCAAATTTTCACAACTTCACATCCCGTGCAAAAGAAGCTATTCGAAAAGCCCATGAGCTCGCAATTGAGCGCGGACAAAACCACGTTAGCCCCGTGCACCTTCTAGCTGCACTCACCATGCAAGACGAAAGTGCTGTTATTTCTGTGCTTGATCAACTTGAAATCGATATTATTATTTTTACTGATATGCTCTTAGAGTCACTTGAAGGTCCTGAAATGACCTCTTCAGTGTCACAGTCATACCAGTTGTACTTAACTCCTGAACTCGCGAAAGCTCTTGAAGAATCGGGAACCATTGCAGGTAAACTTGGCGACTCATACGTTGGGGTTGAACACTTGTTTATGGCAGCACTTGAGCACGCGGGACCTGCAACCGAAATAATGAAACGTTGTGGCGTTGATATTGCTCAAGTTGCAAAAGCAATTGAAAGTATTCGTGACAACAACGTACAAGATGCACAGCAACCAAAAAAATATCGAGCTCTTTCCAAATACACACGTAATCTGACGAAGATGGCACATGACAATAAACTTGATCCTGTTATTGGACGCGATGCGGAAGTTAGTCGTGTAATTCAGATTCTTTCTCGGCGTTCAAAAAATAATCCTGTATTAATTGGTGAAGCAGGAGTAGGAAAAACAGCAATTGCAGAAGGGTTAGCACAACAGATCTCACAGGGTAACGTACCTGAATCAATAAAAGATAAAGAAATCTTAACGCTTGACCTAGGTCTTCTTATTGCGGGTACAAAATTCCGTGGTGAGTTTGAAGAGCGACTCAAGGCAGTTATGAAAGAAGTTGAGCAAGCAGATGGAGCAATCATTCTCTTTATTGATGAACTTCATACTATTGTTGGCGCGGGTGCTTCAGAAGGTTCAATGGATGCGTCAAACATGCTCAAACCTGCCTTAGCACGTGGTGACATTCGTATTATTGGCGCTACTACCTTAAAAGAATATCAAAAGCATATTGAACGTGATCCTGCGCTCACTCGTCGCTTCCAACCAGTTCATGTACACGAACCAAACTTAGAAGATGCAATCGCAATCTTGCGCGGTATCGCAGAGAAGTATGAGCTCTTTCATGGGGTACGCATAACAGACGACGCGATTGTTTCTGCTGTACAGTTCTCAAGTCGGTACATCACTGATAGGTTTTTACCTGATAAAGCAATTGATCTTATTGATGAAGCAGCATCAGCACTTCGTATTTCACTTGAAAATAAACCAGAAGAACTGGTATTAGCTGACAGAGGTGTGCGACGGTTAGAGATTGAAAAAGAAGCACTAAAGAAAGATGAGGCTAACGCTGAATCCGATACAAAGAAAAAGTTTAAAACGCGCCTTAAGGAAATAGATCAAGAAATTGGTGAACTTCGAGAAAAAACTGCAGCACTTGAAACGAAGTGGAATAACGAACGAGAAGCACTTGGGGCAATTCGTCGAATAAAAAAAGAGCTCGAAGAATTGCGTCTTGAAGCGGAGAAGGCAGAAGCACAAGCAGACTTAACCCGTGCAGCAGAGATTCGATACGATAGTATCCCGTCATTGACGCGTGAGCTTGAAGAAAAAACTATACGACTTAAAAAGCTTCAGCGAAGTCGAAGACTCCTTAAAGAGGAAGTTACTGAAGAAGATATTGCTTCAGTTGTTTCAAAGTGGACAGGGATTCCGGTGGCGCGCATGCTTGAAGAAGAGGCACAGAAACTTGCGCGCATGGAGGAAGACTTACAAGAAAACGTCGTTGGGCAAAATCATGCAGTACAGCTTGTGTCTGACGCAGTAAAACGATCTCGTGCGGGTATTGCTGACCCCAATCGACCTATCGGTTCATTCTTGTTCTTAGGTCCAACAGGAGTAGGGAAAACAGAGCTCTCAAAAGCTTTGGCACACTTTATGTTTGATGATCAAGACGCGCTTTTGCGGATTGATATGTCTGAATTTATGGAGAAGCACTCAGTATCTAAGATTATCGGATCACCTCCAGGCTACGTTGGACATGAAGAGGGAGGGTCCATCACTGAAAAGGTGCGTCACCGTCCGTATTCAGTTATCTTGCTAGATGAGATTGAAAAGGCACATCCAGAGGTGTTTAATGTGCTTTTGCAAGTGCTTGATTCAGGGCACTTAACTGATGCAAAAGGACGTAAAGTGAACTTCAAAAATACCATCATCATCATGACCTCAAATATTGGTGCTGAACACATAGACCGCATGTCGAATTTTGGGTTTACCAAAGACAAAGGGGATGTTGCGCAATACACACAAGCAAAAGACAAAGTGATGGAAAGTTTGAAACACTATTTCAGACCAGAGTTCCTCAATCGACTTGATGAGGTGATTATCTTTGACATTCTTTCACCAGCAACTATTAGAAGTATTGTAGAGATGCAGGTGGGGGAAGTTGCAGCACGTCTTAAGGGTAAAGACATTACGCTCGAGGTAACCACGGAAGTGTATGACTACTTGGCAAAAGAAGGATACGATCCAAAGTTTGGAGCGCGTCCGTTAAAGCGAATTATTCAAAGCAAAATCCTTACTCCGATAGCTTCAATGATGGTTGGCCAAGGAATGCTTAAGGGGGGAGTTGTCAATGTGACTATGAAGAAAACTGAACTTGCGTTTGAGATTATGCGCAAAGGGTCTCAAAAAAGTACCATCGGAAAGATTCCAAAAAAGAAATTAGCAGTTGCAATGTAAGATGTTGATACAAAAAAACCAAAGACCTCGTCTTTGGCTTTTTTTGATTTAAATTACAAGGTTCTCTTTTTTGAAAGAGTTACCATAGAAGGTACTTCACGACCACGACGCGACCATAGATACTGATCCTCTTTACCTGCAGCTAGTCCATTTTGATTACTTTTTGCAAGCTTATGTAATCGAACATATTGTTTGTTACCGCGTGAATCAAGTCCATCTTGGGTATCTGCTTTAAAGGTAATACGTGAGGATTGTCCTCCATCGAGAAAAACTGCCCACTGCGCGTCTACGGGAATATTCATTGCAGCTTCTTTTGGGGTTACTCCTTTCATATACTCTGAGCGTGGCACCGCATCAAAAACAACAAAGTGTACTGCATTGTCGTTATCTGCATAGACAGCAGAACGAGCATATCGTTCATTTGGCGCAAATGGGGGGAAGGTACCGAGTGAAGGATCGTGATTAATTTCATGATCATCATTACTCAAAAAATGATGCACCATAGGTCCGACAGTCATGGCTGATTCAACTTCCTTAAGATCTAATGAATCAATGTGCGTTGGTAAAACCTCGTCACCAACTTGAAAGTGTTGTAGGTCGTCTTTGCGACCATGCATAATAAAGTTACCTTCAAAAAAATCCGTTCCGCCTCCCTCGTTGATAGCCACAATTTCTAATGTACCGCTAACTTTTGATTTTCCTACTACTATATCAAGTGTATGAGGTTGTTTTGGAGTCGTGTTTTTATCAAGTTGTACCTTTCGAAGCGTACGTTTATCTTTAGGATCATCATACGCAATGGTGCAACATGCGGGATTGAAAATGTATACTTCATTCTGCTCTAATTCGTACTCCGCTCGACTATGCGCAAGTGGTTCTCCGCCTTTCCAGGTAAGTATAGAACCATTACACTGTAGTATTCCTTCAGCTTTAAGAGCAACTGCTCGCAAGTCTCCATCTTTGTTAGTAACAAGTGCACATCTGTCTGTTGATGGCAATCCGATGACAGCTCCATTACGGATACTCAGATTGTACATTATTTCTTTTGGCTGTGGTGCAGTTGTATCATCTTGGAGATAAAAGAATGCGCCATTTATAGTTGCGATAATGTCTTCATCAGCTTGCTTGTCTGCAGAAACATCTTTAAAAAGACGATGTTGGTATAAAGGGGAGGGTAACGTGACTAAACGTGTATCAAAGTTTTCATCACGATTTGGAAACTTCAAGGTGTACATATTCGAAAAATGACCATCACCTAACTCAACAGTTCTTTCAGAAAGTATCAGTCCAGGAAAAGGTTCTGATTCAACTGCTTCAATACGCTTTGCAAAAGAATCAGGGTCTTTAATAAATTTCTCAGCCTCTTCATATGTAACCTCCCCCTCTTCATTTCCCCGAAATTTCTCAACTTGACTGACGTTGATGTTTCTTAGTAATTCTCGCATATACGTAAATATTATCTTTGTGCTTATCATATATGATTTTTATTAGCCTTGCTAGCGTATCCAGTAGCCCTCACTATACCCCTTCCCCCACAATAAACCGATACACATTAGACTTATTATTCGTCTCATCCTTCTCCTTAACCACGTTCTTAGTATCCGTAGTTATAAAGAAACAATGTGT
>JAYSUD010000004.1:0-43042 GCA_043719295.1 bacterium | reverse complement strand
TCAGCTTTGCTGTGCTCTGTATTTTTTTCAGCGAAAACTGCTGGACGTCTCCAAAGTTCCAGTTAACTCTGTTAGTAATAGCGACAATGGCGAACTTCTCTTCTTACAGAAGCTGTCCACTTTGTCACCCTTTTGTTTCGCTTCACTCACAAAATACTAGCCAAAGTCTTGCGAAGCTCCAAGTGTTCGCTTCTCACCTAATTTTCTGCTGCTGACTCAATATATACTGTAGAACCTCGGCGTTAGCCCTGTTCTACAGTATATTTAGCAGAAAATAGGAACTCTCCAACGCTTAGTTAAGTCCGCACCCCACTACATTTTGCCCCCCTTAAAGTAAGCAAAAAGCCACCATGACAATATGGTGGCTTTTTGATTACTAATTTCCTACGTAAACGAAATAAGGGACAGTTGCTTCTTACCTCGCTTTAACAAAACTATTTTTCCATACTTGTCTGAGGTAAGGATTTCAAGTGCACCAGTAACTTTTAGTCCATTTATTGAGACTGCACCCTCCTCAATAAAGGTTCGTGCTTCACGTTTACTTGTTGCAAGACCTGCCTTAATAAGTACTTCAATAATTTCCTCGTTTTCCTGACAATCTACATGTGGAGCATTTTCTTTCAGAATTGCCACCTCATTTTCAGTTAAACTTTTGAATTCTATTTCCCCAAATAACGATTGAGAGGCTCGAGTGACCGCAGTTGCTGCATCACGAGTATGTACAAAGGAAGTTACTTCATACGCAAGCTTCTTTTGTGCAGTACGTAGAGAAGGATTAGTTTTAGATTCAAGTTCAATTTGACTAATTTCTTCAAGTGACAAAAGTGTAAATAGTTTAAGATAGTCGATAACACTTTCGTCTGATGCATTAAGCCAAAATTGATAGAACGCATACGGGGATGTTTTTGTAGCATCTAACCAGACCGCATTACCTTCACTTTTTCCAAATTTTTTCCCGGTAGCTTTATCTATAATAAGGGGCACGGTAAGTGCGTGTACTTTTTTTTGCTCAACACGGCGAATTAAGTCTACTCCTGCAATAATATTACCCCACTGATCTGAACCTCCAACCTGGAGGTCACATCCATATTCCTTATGAAGGGTCAGATAGTCAAACGCTTGCAGTAAAGGATAGGCAAATTCTGTGTACGAGAGTCCAACTTCGCTATTTAGACGAGTTGCAATTGCATCTTTTTTAATAAGTTCATTAATTGTGAAGTGTTTACCAATATCTCGAAGGAATGTAATCAAGTTAATTTTTGAAAGCCAATCATAATTATTAACAAACTGGAGCTTGTGCCCTTCTAGTAAACTTGCCGCTTGAATCTTAAGTTTTGCTACATTTGAAGCAACAACTTCAGGCAACGAAAGAGTTCGTTCTGCATCAGGTTTTGGATCTCCGATCATGCCCGTACCTCCTCCAACAAGGAAAAAAACTGTGTGACCCGCTTGTGCAAGATGTCGGAGCAACATCCAGATTACAAAGTTACCCGCATGTGCTGAATCTGCGCTTGGGTCTATGCCATGATAAATAATTCGTTTTTCACCATCGAGTATTTCACTCAGTGATTCTGAGGAAATTTGATTAATAAACCCACGTTCTGTTAACTCTTCTGACAATTTCATAGAATAACTTTAGCACACTGCTTGACGTATCAATAGATAGACAGAACATGGTAATATGGCCTTAGTACACATCATGAAAAAGAACATAAAAATATGGATTAAGAAGCACTATAAAGACGTTCTTATTGATACCGGAATAGCTACTTTTGTGATTCTGATGATACTCATTGGGGGTCTTTTTATTTGGGTTTCAACACTTGAGATCCCAGATTTGTCCTCTTTTGACCAGAGAAGAATTGAACAATCAACAAAGATTTATGACAAAACAGGTGAGGTGCTTCTCTACGACTTACACCAAGATGTCAGACGTACAATTGTACCGTTTGAAAATATTTCCTATCACATTAAAAATGCAAGTGTTGCTATAGAAGATGATGAATTTTATAAACATATTGGTATTGACCCTCTCGCAATTTTACGTGCAGCGCTTGCAAATTTCTTTAGTGGGGATTTGCTTGGAGGGCAAGGAGGTTCTACGATTACTCAACAAGTAATCAAAAACTCTATTCTTGAAAAAGAAAAAAAACTCACGCGAAAAGTTAAGGAGGCAATTCTTGCAATAAAAATTGAGCGTGTACTTTCAAAAGATGAGATCTTGGGACACTATCTCAATGAGTCACCGTATGGAGGGACTATTTATGGAGTTGAAGAAGCAAGCCAGTCGTTTTTTGGTAAATCAGCTTCAGATATTACTCTTCCTGAAGCTGCCTACCTTGCAGCATTGCCACAAGCACCCACGTACCTTTCACCGTATGGAACACATAAAGATGCGCTTGATGCTCGACAGAAACTTGTGCTTAAACGTATGCTTATCAATGAATTTATAACCCAAGAAGAACATGATAGTGCTCTAGCAACTGTAGTTACATTTCAACCACAGGCAATAACAGGAATACGTGCACCCCACTTTGTGATGTATATTCGTGAACAACTTGTAGAAAAATTTGGTGAAGAGGCACTTTCTGAAAAAGGAATGAAAGTTATTACAACACTTGATTGGGAACTACAACAGGAAGCAGAACGCATTTTGAAAGAACACGCAGAGGATGTGCAAACACGATTCAAAGCTGATAATAGTGGAATGGTTGCTGTTGACCCTCAATCAGGAGACGTATTGGTTATGGTAGGTTCACGTGATTATTTTGACACCACCATTGATGGAAACTTCAACATTACTGTTTCTCCACGACAACCAGGGTCTTCTATCAAACCTATTGTCTATGCTTCTGCTTTTGCAAAAGGATACACTCCTGAAACAAAAGTATTTGATATAAAAACTCAATTTAGTTCTGTATGTGAACCTTGGGATCTAAGTGGCACAGACCCTTGTTACTCACCAAATAATTACAACAATAAATTTGTTGGACCTATTAGTTTGCGTAACGCACTTGCACAGTCACTTAATATTCCTGCAGTGAAAGTTCTGTATCTAACAGGAATTAAAGACGCAATTAAACTTGCGGGGGACATGGGAATCTCAACACTTAATGATCCTGATAGACTTGGACTTACGTTGGTGCTTGGAGGTGGAGAAGTGAAGCTCCTTGAGCATACCGGTGCCTATGGTGTGTTCGCAAATGAGGGCATAAAGGCGCAACAAAGAGCAATTCTTCGTATTGAAGACATGAGTGGAAATACCCTCGAGGAAACTCCAGTGAGTGAGAGTCGAGTACTTGATAAAAATGTTGCCTTGCAAATTTCAGACATTCTTTCAGACAATGCAGCTCGTACACCACTCTGGGGAGGTAACTCACTTATTAATTTTAAAGATCGCGATGTAGCAGCAAAGTCAGGAAGTACCAACAACTCTCGTGATGCATGGATTATGGGATATGCGCCAAACCTTGCAGTAGGTATTTGGGTAGGCAACAACGATAACTCCCCAATGAACGGACTCTCGGGACTTATTGCAACCCCGCAATGGCGTGAGTTTATGGATATTGCACTTGCAAAACGTGAGACAAAGTACTTTTCTGAACCACAGGCAATTAACCCCAACATTAAACCCGTACTTAGAGGAGAGATATTTGATACCGCGACATTAATTCAAAGTATGCAATCTGGAAGTACCACCCCTGACTTGGCAGGTGTTGCGTCAAACATCCACACGATACTGCACTTTGTAGATAAACGAAATCCACTAGGGCCATACCCATCAAATCCAACTGCGGATTCGCAATATCAGAATTGGGAATACGCTGTACAGAAATGGGCAGAAGGTACGTATACAAACGCCGTTGTTGAAGAGGATACTGAAGAAGGCGACAGACCAAATCAAGAGGAGGACGAAGAAAATTAATTGAGAAATTGATCTATAAAAAACCACACAAGAAATCTATATTGTGTGATTTTTTACTTTTACAAGCAAGACCATCGCAGACGAGTGCAGTTCGAGACACACAAATGAAATAATGCGAGACGTACATTGAGTACGGTGAGTGTTATTTTATGCAATGCAACGAAGAAATGTGCCGTCTGCGATGGTCTTGCATTACATAATGTCTCTTGGTGCACCTTGTTCTCCTATACGACCTTTCATATGATTTAAGATTTCTTTTTTTCGGAGCATAATTTCACTTTTTAAAGGACCTGAAACCCTCACAGATAGGACTTTAGTAGTAACTGAGTAGGTAAGCTTCTCTTTTGTTATTTCAAGCTTCAGGAGCTCAAAAACGACCTCTATAAAGCATGAAGTCACCACACCTTGAGGCGCTTTTAGTGTTTTTGTATACTTCTCAAAAAGAGAACTGAGTTTTACTATCTCACCACGACCCTTGCGCATATAATATGTTTGAATTAAAAGTTAATTTTGTAGAATAGAGATTAGGGTGTTTCTATCAGCTATTAACGCACACAGGTACTCTGGAGACGTCCAGCAGTTTCCGATGAGTATAACTTTTCGCACAGCAGAGCTGAGGCAAAAAGTTACACTCTAGGTCAACATCGGAAACCGGGACGAAAGTTCGCTATTGTCGCTACGCTCTGTAGCTCACTATTTATTCATAGGCATCACCAAGTACCGTAGTGACTTATCATTAACCCCTTCAATAACCAACGGACGTCCAATACCTGCAAAATGGAGAATAATACTATCGTCTACAATATGTCCAAGTGGTTCAGATATGTACCGCTGGTTAAAGTTTAATGTAAGATCATCACCTTCAGTTTGAGCTTTAACTGAATCAGTTGTTGTACCAATCTCACCACTATTAGCTGAAACAGTAAGTGAATCTTTTGTTACATGTAACCCTACTTGAAGAAATTTATTAAGAAAAATGTTTGATTTCTTAAATGCTTGTGCTAATTCATTTTTAAGTAACGTTGTGTGTGTACTGTATTCTTTTGGAATAATCTGTTCGTAATCAGGAAAAGATCCTGAAGTTAGACGAGAAGTTATATAAACACCATCTTCAAACTCTAAAGCACACTGATTATCACTAATTTTAAATTCAGGTTCACTGTTTTGAATATCACACACCCGTGCAAATTCAAGAGCGTTTTTATAGGGGATTAAAATTGGTTCTTCGAGAATAAATCCTTTTTGTGGTACTGTTTTTTCCATCAATCTAAATGAGTCGGTTGAAACAAACGTAAGTGCATGTTCTCTTTTTTGTAAAATATATACACTTCCAAGTTCTGGTTTTATTGAAGAGACACTTGCTGCAAAAGATGCTGTTTTAATTCCAAGTGAAAACAAATTTCTCTGTATTTTTTGACCTTTTGCAGTAATACGTGAAATAGTAGGGAACTCTTCAAAGGGAATAGATTTGATATTGGTTTCAGACCCGCTTCCTTCAATAATTAAGGTGTTTTCTTCTGTTTTTAATGTAACCTCTTTAGTATTCATACATGCAACAGTCTGAGTCAAAATTGTAGTAGGAATTGCAATTGTTCCATTTTCGATACATGTAACGGTGTTTTTTGATTCAATACCAATTTCCAGATTTGTTGCTCTAATAGTAAAGATTCCATCTACTGCTTCAAGAAGGACACATTGTAAAACTGGAAGTGTAATATGTTTTGTACTCACTCTCCCCATAAGCTCAAGCCGATTTAAAAGTTCTTCTCGATTTATTGTGATGTGCATATATATTTTTTATTAAACAATTTTACTCTTCTTTATTAGCCCTGTGGATTTGTGGGAAAGTCACTTTCATGGCTTATCGTATGGTTTATTTTGAGGTTGTTTTTGCGTAGAGCTGTGGTTAACATGATGATTTGATGTGTGTGTAACTGAGGATAAGTGTTGATGTATGTTTTAGTTGTGGATTAACTCATTTTTATACACACCCTTATCCAACTATTTACTTAACTTTTTCTATTTTATACATTCTTATCCAACTTTACCAATGGTTCGTATCCTAACTTACACACCTATTCTCCACACCTTTACTTATGTAACAACAATGACGGCGTAAGCCGTCATTGTTGTTACTTCAGTAATAATCGTATCTGTGTAATTTCTTCTTCGAGGTCTGAGTTCCCTTTTAAGTCGTTTTTAATTTTTTCACAAGAGTGAATGACTGTTGTGTGGTCTCGGCCACCTAGTTTGAGGCCAATTGCTGGATATGAAACTTGGAAATCTTCACGGAGAATATACATAATAAGCTGTCGCGGCTTCACAATTTCCTTTCGTCTTGTTTTTTCGTAAATTGATGCAGGTTCTACATCAAAATAACGAGCGATTTTATCAACCACATCCGCTACTGCAAGCGTTTTACGTGGCCTGGTGCTATTTTTGATGATTTGTTTCACTTCTTCTAATGAAAGTGTTCGTCCAAGTAGCTGTGATTGGCACATAATAGTGTTTAGTGCCCCTTCAAGCTCACGAATGTTACCTTCAATAGTGTGTGCAAGGTGGTCAATAACCTCATCAATGAGCATTAATCCTTGTTGTGCTGTTTTTGCACGCAAAATTGCAGCACGTGACTCCATATCAGGTGCAGGGATATCAACAATCATCCCTTGTGCAAAACGCGACTGAAGTCGTTCTTCAAGACCTGGTAATAATGCTGGGTGTACGTCACTTGAGAAAACAATTTGTTTATTGTTGTCATGAAGTGCATTAAAAAGATGGAACAATTCTTCCTGAGTCTTCTCTTTATTAGCTAGGAACTGAACATCATCCATAATAAGCACATCGTATTGTCGGTACTTATCTTTGAAATTATTAGCTGTACCATTTTGAAGGCTATTGAAGTAGTCAACAGTGAATCGTTCGCTAGTTACATAGAAAACCTTTCGCCCTGACTTCTTAAGTTGGTTCCCTACTGCTTGTATAAGGTGGGTCTTTCCATGCCCAGTCTTTCCATAGATGAATAGTGGATTGTATGCAATACCTGGCTTCTCACTTACGGTCTTTGCTGCAGCGTGTGCCAGTGCGTTAAAAGGGCCAATAACAAAGGTTTCAAAGAGGTATTTTGGATTGAGGTTGTCACTTTTGTTGATGTAGTACTCCTCAAGAGGAAGTGCTGCGTTTACCGTTTGTGGGCGTGATGTTTCTTGCTTACGGTCACTTCGTTGGATAACTGCGTACTCAATACTTCGTACGTGGTTGGTGAGTTCACGAAGCGTCTTGAGCATCATTGACTGAAACTTATCAGCCAACCAATCACGAACAAAGACACTTGGTACGCCAAGCGTGATTGTTCCATCTTCAAGTGAGACAATGTGTGTATCTCGAAACCAAGTCTTAAAGTTCGCAGGAGTAATAGAGAGTTCTATCGTCACTAATGCGTCATCCCAGAGTTTTTTTACATCAACTTGTTCTGTGTGGACAATGGTGTTGATTGTGGGATGAGTAAGTGGATTCATAGGAATTTTTACTGAAATTAGATGTAGAAAACATTATACGTGCGTATGAAAAACTGTAAACACTTTTTGATTTTCCTGTGCCAGGAGGGATGATTTTTTTGGCAAGTCCATTCATCTGTGCATAACCTGTGCACAACACAAAAAGCAATATAATACCCCATCTACTTTGTCGTACTACGAAACTTTCACTCTTCTTACAGAAGCTGTACACCTTTTGCATAAAAATGCTCAAGGTCTTGCGAAGCTCCAAGTATTCGCTTCCCACCCTACAACAAGTAGGGCTCATAAAAAATTTCTTGTACTTCGCGTATCTCGGGCATTATCTTACTTTTTAGATTTACCTTACTATGCCTATTAAGAGTGTAGCTATAAATCTAATAAATATTTAGTACCAGAACTTAGGTAGACGAGTGCAATTCGAGGCGTACAAACAAAATACGACGAGCCGTACGC
Organism: bacterium; assembly: GCA_043719295.1. Taxonomy (GTDB): domain Bacteria; phylum Patescibacteriota; class Minisyncoccia; order Phycocordibacterales; family UBA918; genus OLB19. The sequence goes on along the minus strand of JAYSUD010000004.1, from coordinate 35,149 downwards.
ATAGTACGGTGAGGAGCATTTTATGCAGTACAACAAAGAAGTGTGCCGTTTGCGTAAGTTCTGTAAATAGTGTACAGTTCTGTCCACAAACATTAGAGACTCAAAAATATGACAAAACGAACATATCAACCAAGTAAGCAAAAGCGTATGACAACTCACGGGTTTTTGGTACGTACCGCAACTCCAGGGGGTAACAAAGTGATCCAAGCACGACGACGCAAAGGACGGGCACAGCTTTCTGTAAAGAAAAGCATATAACGTTAAGAAAAACTGTGCCTGCGCACAGTTTTTCAGTTATATGAAACGGAGCTATGTTTTGCTATTACAAATGCAAAACAAGCGAGTTGGGACAGCATGTTCTTAGGAATAAAATGACTTAGAAACATGCGTTCAAATAGGCTGGTAGGCTTAATAAACACTATATACGTATATATGCTTCCTCAAAAAGAACGATTAACACGAGATCAGTTTAATCGTTCTTTTTCTGTTGGGAAGCGAATGAACCTCCCCTATCTACAACTTATCGTCGATACTACCTCAGAATCCTTTCACGGATCAATAGTAGTTTCAAAAAAAGTGTATAAAAAAGCAGTTGAGAGAAACAGGTTACGACGTCAACTATATTCCGTTCTTTCAACATTCCATAAAAATACAAAAAATACTTCAATTTACATCATCATCACCAAACCAACTATTAAGACTATCCTCCCTTTTAAGTTTAGGGAAGAACTTAAGGAGCTTCTTGAAAAAACCCAAAGGAACTGATTTTCGACGCGAGGCTCAATATACGTTACAATGTCGCTATTAATTTTAACGTTGTTTTATGTGGAGTTTAATTTGGCATTTATTTTTCTTTGATCCGGTATATAACGGCTTAATCTTTTTTGTAGACGCGGTTCCAGGGGGAGACGTAGGTATCGCAGTGATTTTGATAACAATTACGGTAAAAGCTATTCTCTTCCCTCTTTCTATTAAGGCAGCAAAGACACAAAAGATAATTAAAGAAATTGATCCACAGATCAAAGAGATAAAAATAAATCTTACTGATAAACAAGAACAAGCTCGAGCAATCATGTTGCTCTATAAAACCTCAGGAATAAATCCATTTGCAAGCATCTTGCTTATGTTTATCCAAATCCCGATTGTTATCGCTCTTTATTTTGCCGTTGCATCAGGAGGTGGTGTTGCACTACCAGAAACGAACATAGACCTCTTGTATTCTTTTATTCCAAAACCAGAAACAGTATCAGTGCTCTTTTTAGGTCTTATCGATATCACACAAAAAAGTTTGCCTCTGGCACTTCTTGCAGGATTATTCCAATTCGGTCATGGGTATCTTGCTTTCCCTCCCCTTAAACCCCGTGTAGAAGGTGAAAAAGCAAACATGAAAGACGATTTTGCACGAAGTCTACAAGTACAAATGAAATACGTCATGCCTATTATTATTACTTTTGCAGCGTACACACTCTCAGCAATTATCGGTTTGTACTTTGTAGTAAGTAGTATTACCGCAATCATTCAGGAGCTACTGATTCGAAAACATAAAGTGTAATTGAACCTACAAAAACGTCACATTTCTTCGTTATCTGTTTCTTACAGAAACTGTTCAGGTTGTCACTCTTTTTCCAAAAGAGCAGGCAACCTCTTGCGAAGTGATTTTGTATCACTTCTCACTCGTTTGTGAAGGTCCAAATTCTATATTAATGCTAGATAAAACCCCCATAGCTCAATTGAGCTATGGGGGTTTTATCGGCGCTTTGCTTTCTCAATTGGAGCAAGGGTAGTTATTGCTACAATTGACCTTCTTAATTATCCTCTGTGATTTTGTATAACCACAATGTCTGGTCGATTTTGTTGGTGAAAATAAGTGTTCTACCGTCTTGTGTACTTTCCATGTGTTCAACATCAATGACTTTTCCACTTAATTTTTGAAAGTCTCCAATCAATTGTGCACTTTGTGAAGTAAGATCAACTTGCCAGAGGTAGTCTTCAGAAGTCAAAATCCCCTTATACCAGTTTTCAAGATAGTTGGCTGAAGGAGGTGTTAAAGGAGACGCACACCAAACCACATCTTTTTTATTGTTATCGAACACACATTTTTCTTTAAGCATAAGCATCGGTTGTTTGATTTCTGATGCTGTGCCGTGTAGAGTCGATACGTATGTAGAACCTTCTATAGTTGAAGCGATTGTATGTGTTTGATTACTCAGTATTGAGAGACCATACCCCTTTGCTTTTTTTGGTGTAAGAATATTTTTTGAAATGGTATAAGTGTACCCTTCTTGTGAAGCGGTTGGCTTTGTTTCAATTGTTATACCATTATGTCCATTCCCCCACGTAACTATAAGATCACTAAGTTTAAGTGAAAAAATTTCTGTTTGGGCCAAACTTGAAATGACGTATGAGTATCCTTTGGTTCCATCATCGTTTTCAACACTAAAGTAAAGAACTTTGTCATTTAGAAATGAAATGTTTTCGGCATTTTGAGGCAGCGTAATAAGTGACAGCGACTGCTTCTTTCTATCTACAGTACCAAGAATAACTTTTTTATCATATCCATCGTATGAAGTCATCACAACAATGTCCCCTGAAGGAGAAAAAACAGCTTCTGCAATTTTTGGAATGGTAGTGAGTGAAATTTGATTTTCAATGCTTTCTTTCGTATCTATCTCGTAGACGTGTCCTGTCCCCTTCTCTACATATCGTATCTTTGTATTAGTATCTTCAACAAATCCAAAGCCTGCTACAGCGCGTGTAGTTATTTGTTGCAAAGCTAAACCAGTAAGGGAAAGATTAGTACCTTGATTTTGTATATTTTCAACATCAATCACTTTTGTTGGCACGTTCCCGTTTGAACTAAAACCTAAGTTTGTAAACACTTCGCGTGTTTCTTTCGGTGCCCCGTAAAGCATCAGGTATACCCACAAACCAATAATAAGGAGAATAATGAGTATGCCAATAGTGATGATAAGTGATCGTTTCATAGTGTAAGTATACTGTACTGATGTAAAAGATTATTCTATTCTATTTTAAATAATTGGAGGAATTACACCATCGTCACCTGGACCATCACTCGGATTCCTTGATACACACTCATCATCAATACCAAACAGATTATCACCGACTCTTCCACCATTACCTTCACATGTTTCCTTAAATCTAGATTCACCTGTTCCAGGTGGATATTTTGAAGCATCAAACGTATCACCTATATTAGCGTTAATATTTGCTGGATTTGTAAGGCACTTAGATAGAGTCGATGTACCTCCTGCTCTATTCATGACAATTTCACTTCTTGAGATTACTCCTCCGCCACCAAGACAACGTTCTCCAAAACGAGCAACTTCTGCTGGAGTTGCTAAAGCAGAGTTGATTGCATCACCAAAAGAAACATTTAATTCATTTTGTGCTCTTTCAATAGCATCTATACTCGGGGCTCCTTCGCCGAAAATGTTGAGTTGTGTTAGATTTGGATTGATAGTGTTAAGTATCAATACAGCAGAAAGTACAATAAGGAGACCAAGTAGAGCTCCTTTGATGTCCTTTTTTGCTTCTCCTTTATCCGTAACCACATCAGACAGTGCCCATTTTACTCCCCCAAAAATTATCTTGTAAAGTGCAAGTAAACACGCAACCGTGATTGAGAGTTTATAAAGAGCAGTAACGTATCCCTCGGTGCTTAATGCATTTACATCAATCCCGGGAACACCTGCAATCGGGGTGTACCCTTGGGCACTTGCTAGCGTAACTACACAAAGTGGTGCGAACGTAGCGATACCAATTAAAAGAGTTTTTTTCATATTAAAAGCTTAACGTTATACTTTTTTCAACTCCCTGAAGCAGTTGCTGTAAATTACGAATGTGAAACGAAAGTTTTGAAGATCCGCGATTACCTTCTTTTTGAATTGTAATTTCTTGAGGATCAGTTTGTGCATTTGTAACCACTTTGTTGTTGATCTTCCACTCACGGAGAATATTCTGACCTTGAAGTTCGGGACTCATAAAGTAGCCCTCAGCACGAATAGTCATTTCATCAGCAATAAAGGTATAGAGGTTAGATAAAGCATGTGGAGATAGTCCACGAAGTGGGTTTTGTTCGTAAAAGTAAAGCTCTGGTTGTGAAATTGAAATACTTTGTGATTTCTGTGCAAGTACTTGACCAGCAGAATTTTGTACTTCAATTGAAACTACCACTTCTTTTTGAAGTGAAGGGGTAAAAGAAAGTAAATTATTTCCACGCACTGCCCCACCGTTTTGGACTACGCCATTAAGCTTCCACAAATAAAGATAGTTTGAAGGAGGGGTATTTAGTCCGGTAAATGCAATCGCATGTACATCTATTTGGTTACCACTGCTTGGAAGTTCTCGTCCTTGGTAAAATGCGGGAACTATTGAATTGCCATCAATATGCAAATCAATACGCGAGGGAGTTATAGTTACTCGTTTTTCTACACGTGTGCCATCGTTTGTAGTTACTGCTGCAGTGACTACTGTTTTCGATCCTGGATTGCCTGCATTTTGTGTAAGTGTGTCCTTATTTTTATTTGCAGTCACCTCCTTTCCATTTACAAACCAAGTAACTGTTGATTTTTGTACCGCAAAACTTTGGAGTGTCACTGTGTACTCTTCATTTGATATTGGATACGAAGGTGAAATTGATATTCGGAGTGCCTCACTTAGAATTTCTGCTTGTGTTTGTGCAAAGGTCAAAAAAGGAAGCATGTAGAGTAGTGCCACCATGAAATATGGATACAGTTTTTTTTGCATAGCTATAGATTAAGAATACCATGAGGGTACCAGGATTATTGCTAGTACAGTGGGTAGTTCAAGGCTACTGGGGTACGTCTTTCTTGCACTGATTCTTTGTTACTACCCACAACCATACGACAAACCAAGGAGGGCCATTTAAAACTGGTGCACAGTAAAAGGCAACACAGAGAGCAAACCATAAAAACTTAGAACCGCCAAACCAATTAACGAGACTCATTTGGTAGACCAATAATGCATAAATCATGGTAGTAATACCAATTGCTATGACAATAATATGTGAAAGTATAAATAGTTCTTCCCCTGGTAGTACCCAGCTTGCAAATGGTATCGACTCCACCCCTAAACCAATAAGAGAAAACACCCAAAAAGCTAATTGCGGGACTGAAAATCCAATAGCAGTATAAAAAATAAACCAACTAGCTCGAGCTGCCTTAAATGTTTTATAGGCTTTTAATGCTGAGCCTAAAATATTTCCTCTCTCCCCTCCTCGTAAATATGAATCTTGTATCGAATACAGATTCTCTTCCATGTACCGCAAAAAGTCCTCCTCCTCTTTTTCGGACATTTGTATCATATCTTCAATCAGATCCAATTTAGCTTGAGCGATAACACTTTGTGTAATTTGTGCTTTAGTTTGAAGCTTGTCTGACCTTGGATTTTTTTTAGACTGTAATCCAGGTATTGAATTTCTCCCCCTATATTCACCTGCTTGCCAGGCTGTTGCCTTGGCCATCTGCTCTTTTGTTCGTTTCTCCTTCCCATAGATGGTTGTAGAAGGCGAAGTTGCAAGAGAAGTCTTTGACATAGCTAACTTGTAGAATTACGAAGTTCTTCTTTTGCTTTTTTGATTTGTAAAATCTGTGATGGGTCTGAAGTGATAATTTGGTCTTCAGTGTATGAAGCAATAACTTTAATAGCGACATGTTTTAGTCCTGCAAAGAAAATCCCCTCTCCTACTCCCGATTCAAGTAACAAGAATTTCTCTTCGTCAGTTAAGTTAAACGTATTTTGGATATTATCAATTGCTGTAGGTGACTGCTTCATAAGCATCTGTAATGACGAGTTAGTGATCATTGGTACTCCATAGGGTGAACGCAAGAAGTCGTCTACGTCTTGGGTGATGGTAGAAAGTCCAAGATAGTATTTTCTTCCACGCTTAGCGAGCATAAACAAGAACGAAGCAGTGTCTTCACTTTTCATCATCCACCATGCTTCGTCAATAACCATTAAACGCTTAACCAAACGTCGTCTAATCGCACTCCAGATGTGGTTTGTGATGATGTACATGGCGATTGTCTTAAGTTCGTCTTCCATGTCACGAAGCGAAAATACAACAAACTTTTGGTTAATGTCGACGTTTGTTGCCTTGTTCATAAAACCAGACCACGTACCTCCTGTGTATTTTTGCAATCGTGAGATAAGAGACGAACTCCCTTCCATTCCTGCAAGTACCATTTCGAAGTCTGAAAGTAGTGGTGGTTCAAGGTCTCCAAAATCAACATTACCTGCAATATCTTTAAGTGCATATGTTTCATTAATTGCCTGATCAACAATCGTTTCTTCTTCAGGGGAAAGACCTCCAAGCATAAGTCTAAAAAGCCCAATGAGCTCAATAATGTGTGACCGAAGAACGTCTTCTGGGTTCTCGTCTTCTTGTGGTACCGGTAAGTCAAACGGGTTAATGTGGTGAGTTGACGAAAGTGAGATGTTGAAAAAGCGACCTCCTGTTGCCTCAGCTAAGTACTCATACTCTCGTTCAGGGTCAATAACAATAACTTCAGTACCAAACATAAGTGATCGCAAAATCTCCAGTTTGCACATGTATGACTTCCCTGCTCCTGAGGTAGCAAACGTAACTGAGTTGTAATTGGTGAGCGCAAAGCGATCAAAGAGTACCAAAGACGAGTTGTGACGATTGATACCATAGAGAATTCCACTGTCTGAGGTGAGATCAAAAGATGTAAACGGAAAAAAACTTGAAAGTGGTGAAGAGTTAAACTTGCTATGGATAAGGAGTTCGTCCTGCATAAACGGGAGAACACTTTTAAGTCCTTGTTCTTGCTGAAAGAGTGCTGGTTTTAGATAAATTAACCGTGAATCTAGAATTCCTTTTATCTCAGACTCTGTTTTGTTTAAGGTCACATCATCACTTGCGTACAACGTGACATACAAACCTACGTTAAAAAGTTTCTCCTCTGCTTGTTGTAGTCGGTCACGTAGGTCTTCAAGGTTACGGTACGCCGCTTCAAGTTGTGGATCTCGCACCATCCCCTTTTCAGCACGAATGTTAATCTGACTTTGAACCTCAGCCACTTTTTTTTGAAACTTCTTAAGTGTATCTGCAGTATTGATAGGGTGAATCACAATAGAAACATCAAGTTCTTTTTCAAGATTTAAAATAGGTTCAAGCCAACCATCGTTTAAGTAGCGTGGATACGAGACTGCAAAAAAAGTTCGGGCATAGGTGCCACTAATGTTGATGCTTCGTGAACCAATCTCAATTCCTGATGGAGCAATAACATCTTCAAGTGTTAACAGTGCATCAGAAATTGCCTGCACATCTTCTTGCTGTGTTGAATCCTCCTCTTTTTTCTGTTTTGTAAAATCTAGAAATCCCATATAGTCTTATTAATTTGGAGGAGGTGCTTTACCGCTTGGGTCACCGGGGTTGAAGATATGATAGTAAAGCTCAACTAGCTCTTCATTTTGAAGTGCAATAGTGCGTACTCCAATTCGAGTGAGACCTTGTTCAACTAACGACGCTCGTTGTTCAAGCTGGAGTCTATGTTCTTCAAATTTTGTTTCTTCTCCACTTACGTCTTTCTTTTTTCCAAACATAGCACCTATGTTTGATGAGAAATCAAGTTGTATCGGAGAGTACGGAATAACAATAAAGAAGTTTTTTGACATAACGTCTACTTCCCTTGTAAACGTTCGAATAAATTCCATGTATTCGCGAAGCTGAATACGCATAAGGTCATTGTCTTGCGTACCTTCTCGTTCTTGGAGTTGTGCTAGGTATGGCTCAATGTTAAGTCGGCGAGATTGAATGTAGAACTGGAGTGAAAAGTCGATAGTGTTTAAGAATGATTGAAATTGCTGCAAAATTGCCTGCTGTTCGTCAGATGACTTCAGGGCAAAGTTGATTGAAGACGCAAGTAAGATAATGCACATCTGACCATTTTTAAGAATCACGACATTATCGCGAATATCTTTAATTGGTACAAAATCTTGAGTAGCTGCTTGTTCTTTAGTTGCCATACTTTATTTTTTTTGAAGTGCGTTTAGTTCAAGTTTACGTGAAAGTGAAGCGATGTCACCCCCGCCTCGTTTAAAACTTGGGATTAAGGGTGATTCCTCAGCAACTCTTTTGTCACGATAGACGATAGTGGCTTTTTTTCGCCAGTAGTACACGCGATTGTTTTTATAGAAATAGACTCCTGCTTCTAAGAACGCGGAAAACGGTCGGTTATTCACTGGGTAAAAGGCAAGAAGTACTGCAAGTCCACCAACAGGAACACCAAAAATTACAAACACAAAAAACGGAGTGGTAAAGAAAAGTACGGTTGCAAGCCCAACACCTCCGGCGAGGTATACAAACTGTTTCCAGGTAAATGGACCGAAGATTTTATCTTCGATTTCAATAAATTGAGGTACTTCAAAACGCATAGGGTTATTATACGGTATCAAACGTTCTTGTATCGACACTAATGAGTACTTATCCCCGTTTAGGTTTTTAATCTAAAGTTATTTTCACTTTAGACTTCATCGGAATTTTTAACTTCTGTATCTTGTGCTTCTTGCCGTGCACCATACCCATGAATACGAGTCATGTCCCCTTCCATAGTACGAAGTGGTGTTACATATGTATGTGGAACTGTAGATGCTGCTCGCTCTGCTGTGGGTTGTGGGTTTGCAAATGTTTGCATGAGGGTTACTTTACTTTCTGCTACTTCTTTGGAAGCTACTTCTTCACGTTGTACAACTGGAGACAAAAACTCAATGAGTTGTGCTGTCATTTTTTGTCCAATATCTGGGGTTACTCCAAGCTTTTGCTGAAAGAGTCTCGGCATATCAGAAATTTTGTAGAAGCCAAGGATAGTATCGTAAATGACTTCACTCACTTCTTTGTAAGTTACATTTATCTCAAATAGGAGCATGAGTTTTTCGATTTGTTCCACCAAATTTTCACTAATAAATATCTCACGAATATCTTCAGATGAGTTTCGATAGGTTTCCAGCCTCTGTTGTTCCGTAATAGGTTTCATATTCTTTAATATCTTTGTCCTGCTCCAGTTTTAAAGAAATTATTGTATTTTGTATACTCTGCACGTGCTGCTGCGTTTATTGCACCGGGAAGAGGTTGTGGATGTGCACCCATTACTTTTGCTTTGATATCTGCAAGCTCAGTAGGTCCAAGTCCAGGATTATCAACAATTTTAGTAAGTGTATTTGTATCTAAGTGTGGCGCAGTTAGAGGGTGCAAAAGAATTGAATCAGGTAATTTAGAACGTTCCTCAGCACTCCTGATTCCTTTGAGGAAGTTAGCAGCATTTGTTCCGCCAGTTGCTGGGTCAATTCCGCCAAAGGCAGTTTCAAGAGCAGTTTTTCGTGCAGCTTTAAGTTGAGTCTTTTCTGTTGGAGTGAGATCTTTCCAATCTTCAATTTGTTTTGCAGTTAGTTTACCAGCATATGGGAGTACTTTTTCAAATCCAATTGAACCAAGTTCAGATGCATCAGCTTTATCGATAGCATCAGCTATTGTTGCATCTCGTTTTTCAACATTACCATTTGCATCTAGGATAACATTTCCAAGAGCATCTGTAGCATCAACCTTACCTTTGTTCGCTGCTAGTCGAGTTGCAATGGCAGCACCTCGTGTAGCACCAAGTGTTGCCTTTGTAGCATCATCGATACCTCCATCCTTTTCGTCCATTATTGCTTTAACTTGACTGTCTGAAAGTTCTCCTGCTACTGCCATATGCATAATCTGTTCTTTGTCATCTTTATCTTTCATCATTTCAAGGATTTGTGCAGATGACGCATCTTTAATTGCACGCTGCATAGCACTTACCTTATCTGTATCATTTGGATCGGCAATGCCAGCTTTAATTTTAGCTCTAATATCGTCAATTTGATTAGATCGAGCAGTGCGAGCCTTTGCAGTTTTCTGATCTTTTTCAACAGCTTCTCGGCCTCGGGCACCATTAATTCCTTTATTTGAAGCGCCTTCAACACTTCGACGAACTGATTCATCAACTCCAACCGCTCGCAAGAAACGGGCAGCTCCAAACTTTTTAGCTGCGGTTTGTTTGTCTGCGGCTTGATCAAGCTTATCAAGTTGTTTAACTCCCCAGTTAAGACCACGGCCTGCAGTATTCCTGTATACAAGAGACTGTGCCGCTCCGCTAAAGTATTTCCCACCCGCTTTTAGACTACTCGCCATCCCAGAAGCTCCTGCGATACTCATCATCTCCCCTACTTTAATAGAAGCATATAAAAATCCGATTCCCATACAAAAGAAGAGAAAGATTGTAAAACTCGATCCATTAAATGCTGTTCCATACTGTGTGTCACTTTCAATGCCTAGTCCAGCTTTCATTCTGCCGAGTACAAACAGAGATAAGTAGAGCATGAATAAAAATGCAGGTGCGAAAAATGCCTGTTCAAGAAACCCTTTACGCCATTTTTTTTGATATCCCTCAAATGCAGGAAAAATCCATCCAGCAAACATTATTGGGGAAAGTATGAGATAAATTATAAGAGATATAAAACGGCGGATGAGAAGTATGGCCCCCATCCCACATACAATTCCTGCAATAATTAGGAAGACCAACATCATTAACGCATAAATGAATATCTGTGTGCCACCAGCGATATTTCCATCTCCTCCCCACCAACTAGTGATATTTATGGTATCAAAAAATGCTCCAATTACACCTCCATGTTGTGGTGCCACATATTCCCCGTCACCGGTTGTCGTCCCTCCACTTTGTATTCCTTCTGTTTTAAGTATTTGATTATGCACTTGAACTGCAGCAATGTTTGAAAAGTCTATAACCACTTGAGCAAAGTACAAACTAAAATTGATTAAAAGTGCACCGACAATTAGGTAACCAAGTGTTTTTTTTGCTCCTGAGTCGTCGGCATTGAGAATTGTTTTTAGACCAATCCAAATAAATCCAAATATAAATACGATATTAAAAATATCTCGCACTACAGTCCACATCTCTCGAATGCCGGTACCTACAGATGAGCCATCGCCAAGCCACCATCCTGCTTTGAGGATCGTTTCTGTAATTGCACCATTAAGTAGTGCTCCTCCTAAAGTCAGGAATATTCCACCAATCGCCATACAGACAGAAAGTACTATATTCGCAAGAGTCTCTCCTAGTCCCCATCCATCGTCAGTTGCAGTAGCAGCCTTCGCTCCTGCAATATCAGCGGCACTGTCTCCACCATCGATACTACCTTGAGCAAAACTATATGATGCAGTTATTGTAAAAATACTTATACACAGTATAAGTACTATAATGAGAATTCGGTGAGTATAGAAAAATGAAGTAATTGATTTCATGATGTGAGGGGTGCGGTACAGCTTACTTCAACATAGTTAGTATCGGCTTTGAAAGCAGTAATATAGTTCTTCAAGTCAACGTTCAAAAACTGTTCGTATTCTAGGGCAATTGGAAGTCCTGAAAGCTTGCCGTCAGTACGCATCGCTTCAAGTCGACTCAGAAGTCTACCCTTGTCTGCTGCAGAAGTTGAGTTAGCGTATGCAAGTGCCATATCAGAGAGTTGTACAACCACTTCTCCTGTTGCAATGACCTTTGGAGTAAATTCAGTTAAGACACCTCGTAGTTCTGGAGGTAAGACAACATCAGGTGAACAGCGGGTGAGATTTGAAATGGCGTTCACAATACCGATTTCAGCTGTCCCTACCCGTGTTTCTGTTGCGAGTGCACGGCCAATTGGGTTGTCACTTGTTTGACTGTTCGTTGCGCCATTTGTAGGGTCATTTCGTATTGCATCAAAGTAGGTTTGATTTCCTCCTGCTCCATGAGTGCGATCGCTAAGACCAAGAAGACCGTTGATTCCTGTAATTGCTTCTGTTGCTAGGTTTCCAAATAATGATCCGATAACCTCATCAAATTCATCAGCATTTAGGAGTGATTCCATCGGTGCATCTAGAGCAGACGACATTCTTCCTTGAAGTACAATCCCAGGAGTAGTATTTACACATTTCCGCTCTGAACCAGTAGGGGTAGTTATGTTTGTACACGTCTTTAGGGAAGAAAAGCCATTGTTGTAGTCAAGATCTTTTTTCTTTTCCTCTTGCTCTTCTGCTATAGCTTTGTATATTGCTGCTTTAGCAATAGGTTTTCCAACTAGTGGTGCGTTTTGTGGGTTAAGTACCGTCTCCCATAGTGCTGCAAGACCTCCTGCACTAAATGTTCCTGTGAAGAATGCACCCACATCAACAACAGATTCATCAAGGGTACAAGCTACTTGTTTCTGTATTTTAGCTTTAGGGCCTTCCAAATCTGCTTGTAACTGTGCTGCAAGTGCAATGCGTACGTCCAGTTGAAACGAAGTACACATTGAATCGAGTGCTTCGCCGTAAATAAGTTCTGAACCTGTTTCGAAGGCAATTTCATCCATAAGGTCTGAATAGTCTGAAAGAAACGTCGGTCGACCATCACTTTCACCTCTGACATTTTGCCCTCCTGTATTAATAAATGACAAAATACTTCCTGTTAACTGCTGGAGTGCTTTTTGTGCAATGTTATAGAAAATACCATCAAGAACTAAGTCCTTTTGTGCAAGTGATTCAGCGGCAATTGTTTGAAGAGTGTTTGTGAGTGTGTTTTGGATGTCTTGTACAATTCTCCCTCCCCCACCGAATAGCTGTGCATCAGCTTTTTTAGCCGTAAAGGTGTTTGAAACAGGTGCACAAAGCACTACAACTAAAAGTAAAGCTCCAAAAGCTTTTTTTGTATTTGGTTTAAGTCTCAAAGAAAACATATTACGAAGGAAACACCATAAGCTCTAAAACCGCGTCCCCTTGATTCCACCTAATTGCATCAGTTAAGTATAGCGTATTAAAAAGTGTAGTAAGTGCATTTGAAAGTCCGAGCACATCGTCTTTATAGCGTTTCATTCGTACAAGTGTATAGAGTGCGTCATCGTTTACTTTCTGCATACCGTTAATGTCTTCTCGCACCGCATTCATTGCGTTTGTTAGGTTGAGATGTTCGTCCACATAGGAACTTGGTACTGGTGTTTCAAGCATTGCTTTAACCATATCGGTATAGGCTTGTGCAATTGGTTTAAGTTCTTGAAGCTTTTCTGGCTTATCGTACTTTAGTGAGTCCTGCAAAATGAGTGCCTCGTTTTGGCTTTTGGTTGGGTGCGCGAGAATAATATTTGCAACATGATTACTGTAGGTTAGTAACGCCTGTGCGTTATTTGAGGAAAAAACCGTAAGGTCGTCTTTGGTAAAGAGAATGTCTTCAGATTCTTTGACTAACTCTTGTGAAGCGTTTGCGATAAGCTCTTCTTTAGAGCCTCCAAAAATGCCGTACGCTTTTGTACGAAGGAACTTCTCAAAAAACGAAACAGCAAATTTGCCCGTAACAGTAGTAGGTTCAACGTATGTTGATGAAGCAGTTGGAATTTCAATAAACTCTGACCCTGCAAGTTCATCTTGCCAGTTAGGGATACCATCACTGTTGTCATCTTCTATTTCTATGTGAGTACGTGGAGCAACGACAATTGTGCTCGCATCTTCATAATTACCTGAAGCACTGTTGCCACGGATAAAAAAAGCTACAGATACTAAAATAGCTCCAACTAAAAACGCAACTGCGATTCTTTTTTGTGAATCAACCATACCTCTATGTGCATTTAGTATAACAGGCACATTGTACTTATATATGTACTGACACTGTATATCCTAGGAGGTACGAAAACTCCCCACTTCTTAAAATTTGAGCAAGGGTAATCCTTGCTCAAATATAAGTAGTAACTATCTTAAGTTTTATGTGGATAGGTGGTGTATTCGTACTGTATTACAAAGGGAAAATTTGTGGAAACAAAGACTATAGCCTGTGGACAGCTAATGCTTCACATAGAGTGAGCCATTTTTTAAGAGGAACATCTTCTGCGCGGGAAGCCACCGGAACGCCTACTGTGGAGAAGATGTTAGTAAGTACTTCCCGCTTGTAGTATTTAGAGAGATTTCCAAGTAGTTGCTTTCGCTTTTGCCCAAAGCCAATGTGGAGCATTTCAAAGAAAAACTTTTCATTGAGCTTTTTAAAATTCTCCCTGTTGATGTTCTGCACCAAGATAACTGCCGAATCGATTTTTGGTGGTGGGTTGAAATGTCCCTTTGAAACAGTCTTAACATATTTTGGGGAACCATAAGCCTTAACCGAAAGAGAGAGAATTGATTCCTTCCCCCCATTGTTACAGTCTTCGGTAATACGCTTCGCGACCTCTTTTTGCACAAGGTATACCAGTGTTTGTGGTTGTATAGGCGACTCGAGCATCATGCGGAACAGCATTCCCGATAAGTAATAAGGAATATTGGCAACAACTTTAAAGGAGCGATCACTAATACCCTTGATTGTTTTAAGGTCCAAGGTGCGCACATCAATGTGGTGGAGTATCAATTTTTTATTTTGTATCTCTGATGCAAAACGTTCAGCCAGAACCTCAAGTGCACGCGCATCAGCTTCAAGTGCAATTACGGTAGCTCCCCGATTAAGAAGCTCCAAGGTAAGAACCCCTGTACCTGGGCCAATTTCTACCACAACATCCCCTTCTGTAATATCCGCCGCGTCAGACATCCACTTTGGAACTGCGGGACTTGTGAGGAAGTGTTGCCCAAGCGATTTCTTTGTTTCAAATTTTTTAGTTTCCATACATATATATGTGTAGCCTATGGTAAATATATAATAATTGCAATTAACCAATAAAATGTTGGGTCTCGTAAACCCCACACAATATTTATTAAGGCAACGTGGGGTTTACGAGACCCAACATAAGTTGACAGTTGAATTAGTCGAGATAGATGGTGGTTTCAAATCCTGATGAACTTCCTCCACCTGTCCCGTTTTCCATCTCAATGTATTCATCGCTAATATCGTTTAAGAAAGACGAGGCAACATTTACTTTTTGTGAGCCAAAAATTGTTCGCATATGGGCGTAGGTTAGGTATACCTTTTTTTCAGCTCTCGTAAGTGCAACATAAAAAAGACGTCGCTCTTCTTCGTGGTCAATTCCTTTATCGTCGAGACGTTCGTGTGGAAATAGACCTTCTTCCATACCACTTATAAATACATACGGAAACTCGAGGCCTTTAGCTGAGTGTACAGTCATAAGCCGAACCGCATCACGTTCTTCTTTACTTTGTAATTCGTCTTGATCACTTTGGAGTGCTGCATTTTCAATAAGTGCTTCAACTCCCTCTTCCGGTCCAAGCTCATCGTACGCGATTGCTAACGACACAAGTTCTTGTAAGTTTTCAAGGCGTTCTAAATCGTCTTCTGTTCCATTCTTTTTTAAGTCAACTTCAATCCCACTTCGTTTAATAATAAACATAAGCGTTTCTGAAATTTTGTGCGTCTTCGCATGGTCGGTAATATCTTGCATCATCATGTTGAAGCGTTCTACTTTTTCTCGGGTAGCTCCCTTAAGTTCATCTTTCTTTCCCTCAATAACTTTGAGCATAGTTACCTTACCGATACCTCGTGCAGGTTCATTTATAATTCGTGATATGTCGGCAGTGCTTGAAGGATTTAGCGAAAGTCGCAAATAAGAAAGTACATCTTTGATTTCCTTCCGTTCAAAGAACTTTGTTCCGAGTAATTGGTACGGTACATTGAAATTTAAAAATGCTTCTTCAAGCACGCGTGACTGAAAGTTTGTGCGATACAAAAGCGCAATTGATGAAGGTGATGCTCCATCCGCGATAAGCTTCTTTGCTGTTAATACAATATATTCAGCTTCATCAATTCCTGTGTGTGCAGCATGAAGAGTAATTTTCTCCCCTTCCTCATTTGAGGTAAATACCGTTTTTGGAATACGCATTTTGTTCTTTGCAATAATTTCATTTGATGCAGAAATGATTGTTTGTGTTGAACGATAGTTTTCTTCAAGAAAAACTGTCTGCGCTCCAGGGAAATTATTTTCAAACTGAAGGACATTTTTAATGTCGGCCCCTCGCCATGAGTAAATGTTTTGATCAACATCCCCTACTACACAAATGTTTTGTTTTTCACCGGCAAGTAATTTTGCAATTTCAAATTGCACTTTGTTCGTGTCTTGGTATTCATCAATGTGAATGTATTGGAATCGTGCACAAAGTACTTCACGAACTACAGGATGTTGTTGTAGTAAGCGTAACGTTTTTAAGAGAAGGTCATCAAAATCAAGTGCATGTTCTTCTAGCATTATCTTTTCGTAATGCTCCCAGATTTCCCCCGCTACTTTTTGAGGGTGGTTTGTTGCACTTTCAACAAACTGTTGCCGTGTCATCGCGTCCCCTTTCGCACGAGAAATCATTGAAATCATTTTTCGTGGCTCAAACTGTTTCGCATCGTATCCACGAATCTCAAGTGCTTTTTTAATTGCACGCACACTGTCACTTCGATCATAGATAATAAAGTGTCGGCGTAAGTTGAGTGTCGCATGATGCTCTCGCAAGATACGAACGCCAAGTGCGTGGAAGGTTGTTACCGTCGGGCGTGAATCAATCCTTGAGAAAGAAGCGCTAGGATATTTTTCAATTAAGGCATATACTCGTTCACGCATTTCTGTCGCTGCTTTATTGGTAAAGGTAACTGCAAGGATGTTGTGGGGAGCTACTCCATTTTGTATTAGCTGTACTATGCGGTGGGTAATAACTCTTGTCTTTCCTGATCCTGCACCGGCAAGCACGAGTAATGGACCTTCTGTTTTTTGTACTGCTTTTTTTTGTGGCTCGTTGAGTCCTTCCAGGTGGTCGGTGTTTGTCATAGTGTCACCATCATACATATATATGTGCAGAATATGAAAGGATATAAAAAATCTCGCAGTTGTATGTGTAAATAAGGGGTCATTTTCTATAAAACAATTAAAGCGTTGCGTCAATGTAACAAAAAAGGCCTAATTTTGGGGGTATACGGGGACTTATTTTTAACAGAACAAACTTGTGGAATACGTCAATTGACCTCAGTTTTGGGTCTAGTAGTATTGATGAAGTACCAATAGCGGTGCAGAGCACAAGGAGCCTTAGAGCTCTTTTTGTTTGAACGAATCAAAATTAAAAACTTTCAGAAACGAGTGCAATTCAAGGCGGTTGAGGAAAATGGTTTGAGGCATGCACGTGCATGATGAAAGCTCTTCTCTGAAGACCAACGAAGAAGTGTGCCGTTTATGGAAGTTTTCTCAGAAATTTCTGTCTACGGAAGCAAAAAAGCGGCGAGTCCATAATCACAAAAATATTTTACCTAGTACTCAAGATTCTGATGTATTGCCCAAGTCGCCTACAAACGACTTCCATACTGAGAATACATACCAAACTATAGGCCTTTCACGAAAGGTTACTTTTTTCGTATACGAACTCTTACCAACGTTATTAATACTTGTTATCCCCCTCTCAGTTCACGCTGGGTTTTTTAATACACTTGCACAGGTGTTTAGCCATGAAGTAGTAGCACAAATTACGGAAGACACTATTGATCGATCTTCTCTCACAACCCCACTTTTAAGTGCGACCAAGAATCCCGATGCACAAAAAGCTATTGGTGGTGGTGACATCTCTTTTGAGAATGGTGTTTTGTTTTCAACTGGTCCAATCGGAGAAGATGAAATTAAAAATGCACAAGCGGGAAGCGGTGAAATCAGTGTGTATGTAGTACGAGAAGGTGATGCTCTCTCACAGATTGCAGAAATGTATGGAGTTACTACCAACACTATTTTGTGGGCAAATGACATGACGAAAGCAACCGACATTCGTGAAGGTCAATCGCTGGTTATTTTACCTATTGTTGGAGTGCGACACACGGTAGTAAAAGGAGAAACTCTTGGAACTATCGTGAAGAAGTATGAAGCAAACATGGAGGAGGTTTTGGAGTATAACAATCTCGACTCTGCTGGCGGTATTACTATCGGGACAGAAATTATGATTCCTGGTGGAGAGCTCCATACTGCAAAAAAGGTTGTTGCAAAAGCATCACCTACGAAAACTTCAGGATCCAAAGCTACAGGTACAGGACTTTCACACCCTGCTCCAGGCGCACTTAAGACACAAGGTATTCATGGATACAACGGAGTTGACCTTGGAGCTTCTTATGGGACTGCAATCAAGGCTGCAGCTGCGGGTACAGTTATTGTTTCAAAAGGTGCAGGATGGAATGGTGGATATGGAAATTATATTGTTATCAAACACAGCAATGGCACACAAACACTCTACGCACACTTAAGTAGTAACGGAGTTGTAGTAGGTGACGAAGTTGGTCAGGGTGATGTAATTGGGGCGATGGGAAATACTGGAAAATCAACGGGGGTACATTTACATTTCGAAGTACGAGGTGGCACCAATCCATTCTAGGTGAAACGCTTGAAAGTAGCACATTTCTTCGTTGAGCTACACAAAATAAAGTTCAACGTGCAGACGCACGCCTCACTTTATTTTGTTTGCCCGCCTCGAACTGCACTCACTTTCAAGTGTTTCACAATATCTGAAAAATACAAAAAGATCGTAAGCGTCGTTTACGGTCTTTTTGTATTCAAATTAAATTGCTGCGCACTCACCTTACTATGCATCTATTTAAAAATTCACTATGAATAAAAAAACTCCAGTGTCAGTCCCTGGTTTTTTTGTAAATCAAAATTAAGGAATATCTACTGTTCGTTCGCTTCGCTAATATTTTGGAACCTACCTTCTTGGTAGGGAGGATGACAAATTTCAAGAAATTCCAAATCTTCAGTTGCTTTCCACTGCATTGTTTCTCCAATTTTTACTTGAACTTCTTGTTGTTTTCCAGGAAAAGAATAAATATGTTCCTGACCGTCTGTGCTTATTACTGTGAGTGTTCCAATTCCCTTGCTAAATCTTTCGAAGGTTCTGTCACCAGACAAAACTTTTTGAAGAGGTGTCTCACAACCCTTTAATACTTTTACAATTCCTACATCTTTTGTTGTATCATTCTCGAATTCGTAAATATCACAAGTAACTCCCTTTTTTATTAAAGAGGTTTCAATAAAGTTAATTTTTTGTCTCATGAATTCCATCTCAAATTATTATATAGATAATAAACCATCGAATAAGAAGCTGAGCCAGTATCCTCTACATTACATCTTCACTCTATACTGCAAAGCTTCATAGACGTGGGCGGGTTCGATGGTTGGTTTCCCGTCTAGGTCTGCTATTGTCCGCGAAACTTTAATTAACCGGTGATAGCCACGGGGAGAGAGGTTAAGTTTTTCGGCACTTTGTTTAAGGATCGATTTTATTTCATCACTGATGACAATTGTCTCTTCAAGATCGCGAGCAGACATTTCTGCATTGGTCGTAACTCCCCTGTTTTGAAGTCGTGTGTTTTGAAGTTCCCGTGCATTTTGTATTTGTACGCGTGCACGCTCTGTCTGGTCTTGATCTGTTTGTAACAACGCGAGGGTATCATAATCTACGTGCGAAACTTCAAGCCATAAATCGATACGATCTAAAATTGGTCCCGATATTTTTCCTTTGTACGTGTCACGCATAGCGTGGGCAAAGTCCGTTGTGCCGTCTTCGCTTCCGCGATACGGGTTCATTGCGGCAACTAAAATAAAGTCTGCGGGGAAAAGTGCAGTTCCTTGTACACGTGAGATAGAAACTACACGGTCCTCAAGTGGTTGACGAAGTGCATCGATACTTCGTCTATCAAACTCTGGAAACTCATCGCAAAATAAAACACCTTTGTGAGCTAAGGTTACTTCTCCTGGTTTTGGGTGTGTTCCGCCTCCAACAAGTGAGGTATAGCTTGCGGTGTGATGTGGCGCGCGAAACGGAGGGCGGGAGGTGACTTTTGATTCTAGTCTTCCTGCAACTGAATGGATACTTGTAACCGCAAGTGCCTCCTCTCGTGTTAATGGAGGGAGTAAACTTTGAAACGCTCGTGCAAGCATGGTCTTCCCGGTTCCTGGGGGCCCAACCATAATGACGTTATGCCTTCCGGCAGCAGCAATTAGTAGTCCACGTTTTGCACTTTCTTGTCCTTTGATATCTTCAAGTCGAACAAGTCCATCTTCAAAGGTTGATTCAATAACCGTCATTTCTTGTTGTACCATCTTTTTGTGGTTTGAAGCAGTAACATCAATATGTCGGATGACATCTTCTAGTGAAGACGCTCCATAGATTGCAATGCCTTCTACAAGTGAAGCTTCTTCTGCATTCTCTTTGGGTACAACAACTTCTCTGAACCCTTCTTTTTTGGCAGTTAAAATTACCGGCAGAACTCCGTGTACGCTACGAAGTGATCCATCAAGTCCTAGTTCCCCAAGGTATATACGTTTCACACCATCCTCTTTAATTTCTTCAGCGGAAAGTAAGTATGCAATAGCTATAGGAAGATCAAACAGAGGCCCTTCTTTTTTCACATCCGCAGGAGAAAGTGAGATGGTGATTTTATGGTTGTGGCTTTTAGGCGACTTGAATCCAGAATTTTTAATTGCTGCACTCACACGGTCTTTTGATTCTTCAATTGCTTTTCCCGGAAGTCCTACTATAGAAAAAGAATGGAGACCCTTAGAGAGGTCTGCTTCAATAACAACCGGTATTCCTCCTTGTACTGTCGCCTGTGCTGTGTGTACACAAGAAACAGACATACATTATTTTAGGATATCCTCTTCTTCACCTAAGTGTTCCATGCAGGTTCGGGCACTTGGGTCTGCGTTAAGTCGTTCTTCTTCAATTTCCATCTTACATATTTCACACACACCGTACGATTCATTATCAATTTTTTTAAGCGCGAGAACAATGTTGTTGTACTCAGTTTCCAAGGTCGCAAGTATTGCATTTGTCTCCATCCAATCTTCTGCAATATCGGCACTGAGGTTTTCAT
The DNA here is from genome assembly GCA_043719295.1 of bacterium. GTDB lineage: Bacteria > Patescibacteriota > Minisyncoccia > Phycocordibacterales > UBA918 > OLB19. The sequence goes on along the minus strand of JAYSUD010000004.1, from coordinate 14,285 downwards.
CAGCTTCTTGTGGAACTCCTCCTTGGGGGATTGCAATCCAATCTGAGGGAACTTTAGGATTGTGAATGCCGAGCGTTTGTAGCTGTTTTGTAATAACCGATAATTCTTCATCAAGTCGTTCTTTGTATTGTTCTGTGTCAATGATTTGCATATGTTGTAAGTATACCGTACCCACGTACACACGATGTTTCTTTATTTCACAAGTGGAATAAGTTGTTCAAGTACAACACGTGTTGAGGTAATAAGTATCGTATTTTTATCAGTAAATGTGTAGGTGAGAACGTCTTCCCCATTTACGTCTTTAAGAAGTCGAGTATTTTTATTTGAGACCAATGTATCGGTAAATGTAAGTGCTCGGGATTGGTTTGTGTTAAATAGTGGAGAGAAATCAGATTGTATTGTTTCTTCCCAAGCAAGCATTCCTGCAAAAGCAGTATCAAATGTTGATACCCTAAGTACGATAAATAGGTCGTTACCATCAACTGCACCAAAATTCACTTCTTTAATTGAACGTACAAATGAGGACGGTGCAGTAAGTGTAAGTGAAGCAAGAACTTCTTCCGCTGTTGCTTCACGCGTGCCCGCATCTTTTTGAAGATTTGGAATGAGTCTTATCACAGCTTGGGTTGATTGAATATTTTCCTCTATTTCAAGGATATGAGCGGTAGAAGTAGGGGGCATCATGTATGTCTTTGAACTTTGCTCTTTAAGTAAGGATGGCGAGACTGTTTGTATTTCTTGTTCGCCTAGACTTGAAGGAGTAGTTTCCGCTAATGAGAAAATATAATACGTAACGAGAACTCCACAAAGTGAAGACACAATTACAACTCCTATAAATAGATACAAATATAAAGATGTTTTGGAGCGACTATCTTTGGGTGGTGCGTATTGCACTCTGGGCGCTAGAGGTGTTTCAACTTCAGCTATTTCAACTGGAGCAACATACACTACTTCTTCTTGTTGTGGTTCTTCAACTTCTTGTTCATTTATAACTTCTGGAATAATAATTTCTCTAGGCTGCACTACTTCTATAACAGGGACTTCTATTGGAAGTGGTTCTTCTTTAGAATCGAAGAGTGCATCAAGAGCAGTATCAATAACATGCTCGCGGACGTCGGTTACTTCTATGTGGGGTGGTGTACCTTCAAGAATTGGACTCGTTTCAACTTTTGCTGGTACTACTTCTACTACCACCTCTGGTATCAAAGTTGGTGCAACTTCTACAACAACAGGTGCTTCAATGATTTGTGTTTCTTCTTGATCTTCAAGTGATGACCACGTTGGTTCTGGGACGGCACTTTTTTCTTTGAAAGAAATTGCTGTTGAAATAGGAACGCGTTCGGTCTTTTTGAGGTGTTCTGCAACTAATGCATAATCTTCTTTCGGTGCCTGCTCACTTCCTTTAACCGCTTCTTCAATAACTTCAATACGTGACTCTGCTGATTTAATTTTTGGGATACTATCAAGTTTCTTTTGATGATCATCTTGAACTTTTGTAAACCAAGAAGTACTCGCTTCAACCATTGCTGGCAAGAGTTTAAATCGTTTATGACGCTTGTCTCTGATGATGACCCCGTCAGTTGTGCCTTCCGATTCATATGTCAAACCGGTATCAGATAAAATTGAACCACGCTCTTTTTTTCCTACTTGCGCCATCTCGGCTTTAAGTGTATTTGATTTTTCTTGTAGGTTTGTTTTTTTTGACGCCATCAATGGAGCTTCCGATTGTACAGAAGTTTCTTCGAAAACTTCTTTTTCAGGCAATTTCAAACGCGCATGTTTTGCGTCTGTAGCAAACGTACGAAGTTGGGTTATTTTTTTTGATACGCCTTGGTCACTCATGCATAGTAGTATCGCATGTTTTATCTTTCTTTACTCCAATTATTTATACCCAGAGTAGGTTCACATATCTATGTGCATGAAATGAGAACGTACTAAAAAACGAGCATTGATGCTCGTTTTTTTAGCTCGTATCTTAGTTTTCTTTTTTAGGTATTGAGGTTGGTTGTTTGATTCCTCGTTTATTGGCAAACTCAGGATCAGCTTGTTTAATTGAAAGTCCAATTTTTCCATTTTCAACTTTTGCCACAACTACTTCAAGTACTTCCCCTTCCTTGAATATACCAGTAACTGATTCGATTCTAAATGGCGCAATTTCAGAGATGTGAATGAGTCCTTCATTTTGTTCATCAAGTTTTGCGAATGCACCAAAGTCTGCAATGCTCGTTATTGTTGCAGTTAGTCTCTCTCCAACAACATATACTTTAGTAAGTACCTCTATCTTTGCTTTAGCAAGTTGTGCGGTACCATTTTTCCCAGTGATAAACACCGTACCATCATCTTCAATTGAGATTTCCTCAACCCCCGTTTGATCTTTTATTGCATTAATCGTCTTTCCTCCTCCTCCTATCACTAAACCAATTTGGTCGGGAAGAATTTTGATAACAATAATCTCAGGAGCTCGTGGAGAAATGGATGCTCGTGGAACCGCAATTTCATTTGCCATCATTTCAAGAATTTGAAGGCGAGCATCTTTTGCTTTTTGTAGCGCCTCTTTCAAAACTGGAATTGGAATTCCATCAACTTTTACATCCATCTGAATTGCGGTAATTCCAACAGTTGTACCCGCAACCTTGAAGTCCATGTCTCCGTGTTCATCTTCAGGTCCTTGGATATCAGTTAGAAGTACATAGGTATCTGTGTTGTTACCCATCATCACTCCCGAAGCAATCCCCGCAACCGCTCGTTTAAGAGGTACACCTCCATCTTGGAGTGCAAGTGTTGAAGCACAGACCGACCCCATTGAACTTGAGCCATTGGAGGACATTGTTTCAGAAACTAGGCGGATGGTGTACGGGAACTCTTCTTGTGAAGGAATCATCGGAAGTAATGCTTTTTCTGCAAGCGCACCATGTCCTATCATTCTTCGATTGAACCCCCCAACTCTTCCTGACTCACCTACTGAATACGGAGGAAAGTTATAATGATGCATGAATCGCTTTTTTGTTTCACTTTCTTCAATAGTGTCAACAAGTTGGGCAGCCTCAGGGCCACCAAGCGTAAGTGCAGTAAAGATATGTGTTGATCCTCTGTAGAAGATGCCTGAGCCGTGTAACACCTCCGATACTTTACCTGCTTGTGCATAGAGTTTTCGTACCTCATCAATCTTTCGTCCATCTGCACGTTTCCCTTCTTCAAGTGCACCTCTATGAAGTTCAACATCAACCTCCTGTTCAAAAAAGTTGTGTGCCATAGAACCATCAACATCTTCAAGTAGGGATGCTTGTTTGATAAAGATATCTTTTAAGTCATGAATATGATCTTTCCCTGCAGTGTTTGAAAAAAGTGTTTTCGAAAGTACTTCTTTAAACTCTGTTGAAAAGAGTTGTATAAGAGATTCAGGATACTCGACAGCCTTTAGTACGCGTTTTTGTTTTCCAATTTCGGTAACAATTTGCTTTTGAAAATCTTCAAGTGTTTTATGTACTTCACGTGCAATTTCCAAAGCCTTCACCACTTCATCTTCTTGCACTTCGTCCCCCGCAGTTTCTATCATGTTTATTGCCCCGTCCTTTCCGCAGGCAAGTACTTCAAATGAGAGGTTATCTTTTACACGATCGATGTAGGTTGGATTGATGATGATTCCACCCGTATCTTTTTTCTTTCCAATGCGGATTGCTCCTATAGGTCCATTCCAAGGAATATTTGAAATCGAAAGTGCAATTGAGGCACCAATAACTCCAAGTACATCGGGGTCTTCTTCCCCCATAGCTAAGACGGTTGCAACTACTTGAATGTCGGTACGAATCAATTGATCAAACAATGGTCGAATTGTTCTATCAATAATACGTGCGGACAACACCGCTTCATCACTTGGTTTTCCTTCACGTCGCATGAAACGACTTCCAAGAATTTGCCCTGCTGCATAAAATCGTTCTTCAAATTCAACCGACAACGGAAAGTATGATGAGTTTCCCTCGTGTCGATTCATTGTCGCGGTGATGAGTACTGCTGTTTCTCCAAGGCGTAAAAGTACTGAGCCACTTGCCTGTTCGGTTAGATCTGAAAATTCTGCAATGAGTGTTTTTCCTCCAAGGTCCATTTGGTATCGCTTCACCTCCATACATATTATATGTTATGAGCTCTGCAAGCTTTAGATTAGAGATGCATAGGACATACACAAACGGCACAACTTCTTCCCTCTTTTGTTCCTTACAGGAACTGTGCAAGTTGTCGCTCTTTTTTCAAAAGAGCTGTCAACTTCTTGCGAAGTGACTTCTCATCACTTCTCACTCGTTTGAGTAAGTCCTAATCTATAAACTACCTGCTTGCAGACCTCGCTTACTAATAGGTACAGTGTAGCAAAGTTGAGATAGGCAAGCCATAAGTCAGTACCTACAGAAAACCCCTCTTAGGTATTGCCGAAGAGGGGCTTTCAAGCCAGAAAACTTTGAGAGTTTTCTAAAGATTATCAGTATCAGTTCCTACTACTTTTTGAATTTGTTTCCGTAAGTCTCCTTTACCGTTTCCTTGTTTTTGATTAGGTCGCTTCTTTGTATTGTTACGAGCTGGCCTCGATCCAATTAAGAATTCGTGTGGATTTTCATCCATATCAATAAAATCATCAACGGTCTCTCTGAATTTTGAAGAAGCTGAACGCCCAAAGGTAATTGCCTCTACTTGGCATCCTTGTGACTTTAGGTACTCAACAAGTGGAATAAAGTCCCCATCACCGGTTGCGAGTACTATCGCATCAACTTTAGAAGAGATTTTAATTGCATCTACCGCCATCCCTACATCCCAGTCTGCTTTCTTTGCTCCTCCATAAAAAATCTGTAGGTCTTTTGTTTTAATCTCGATACCAATCTTTTCAAGGGCCTCAAAAAACGGCAGCTCTTCCCCACTTTCAGTGTTTACTACATAGGACAATGCACGAATGAGCTTCCTTCCTCCAAGTGCTGCATCAAGAACTCCTGCAAAATTAACTTTTGCTTTGTATAAATTTTTTGCGCTGTGATACAAATTTTGTGTATCAATGAAGACCGCTACACGCTGGTCTTCGTGTTTTACTACTGACATAAAAAGTGTTTTTTTGCTGATTACTCAGCAAGACTTATATTATTAAAAACCTCTGCTTCTTTACACTCGATAAGTATACTCCATTTTAAAACAAAACATGCTCTTGTGGAGCATGTTTTGTAAAAAAACCGAAAGTTCTACTTTTTCAAACCTAACTTTTTGATTAAAGTTTCGTATCCTTTCTCATCTTTTCGAGCAAGATACTTAAGGTGCTTACGTCGGTCCGCTACCATTTGGAGCAATCCTCGACGTGAGTGGAAATCTTTCTGATGTTTCTTAAGATGCTTTGCAAGCTCCTCGATTTGACGCGTTAGCAAAGCTGCTTGTGCGTGTGCTGATCCTGTATCAGTATCATGCACTTTTGCATCTTTAATTGCGTTTGCTTTTTTTTGTTTACTTAACATGTTGAGTTGCAAGTTTTAATGTGTACAGGTCGCTGTAGATAGCAGAGATGCTGTACGTGGATAACCTGCGAAGGTTTGTAGAACTATAGCACAACTTTACCATAAGTGCAAGTTATGTCGTCTTTTTGCACATTTGTCAAAAGTATTATGAAAATTAGCAAAAAAGCTGTGAGATGTTCTTTCGTTGCTACTTTTGCGACGCTTCTTCCCTGCTATACTTGTTATATATGAAGCTTCGTGAACTGAAACGGCAATTCCTTGAGTATTTAGAGATAGAACGGGGGCGGAGTGTGAAAACTATTGAAAATTACGACCGATACCTTGAAAAGTTTTTTGAATATGCAAAAACTGATGACCCAAAAGCACTAACTGAAGAAATGATGCGGACCTTTCGTTTGTACCTTAACCGCCAGCCGGGTACTAAAGTTGGTAGTCGTATTGACCCAATGAAGCGGAAAACCCAGAATTACTACCTCATTGCCTTGCGGGCATTCCTAAAATACATCAGAAAGCGTGGTGTTGTTTCACTTTCTCCCGAAGTCATTGAACTTGCAAAAGTTCCCGAACGTTCACTTGACCTCATTTCACCAGCCGAACTCGATAGACTGATGAAAGCTCCAGAAAAAGGAACACTCCAAGGTATGCGCGACACGGCAATCCTTGAGCTATTGTTTTCAACAGGACTTCGTATTTCTGAACTATGTGCCCTTTCTATTGATGACGTTGACCTTACCCGCGATGAATTTTCTGTACGTGGCAAAGGCGATAAGATCCGCGTGGTGTTTTTATCAGATAGTGCTAAAAGTTCAATTAATACCTACTTGAAAGCGAGAAAAGATATGAGTGATGCGTTGTTTATTCAATATGGCAAAAATGCGAAGAATTCTAAAGATGTACGGCTCTCTCCCCGAGCAATTCAACGTATGTTAAAAATGTGTGCAGTTAAAGCTGGAATAACTCGTAAAGTATCGCCCCATGTCATCCGTCACAGCTTTGCAACTGACCTATTAAGTAACGGTGCTGACATTCGTTCGGTCCAAGCACTCTTGGGTCACGCTAACATCGGTACCACTCAAATCTACACCCACGTCACCGACAAACACCTCCGTGACATCCATAAAAAGTTCCACGGAAAGGTAAAATTTCCATAGTTTAAGAGAGTTACAAACCTAGTTTGATTGACGAAAGTCAAAATTGGAGTCTAATAGACATAAGGAGGCAGTTTGTCTTCTGTAAAACTAAAATCTAGAATAAGGGAGGAAGAAAAATGCTCTTTATCTTGAAGTTGTTGGATGGTTGGATGGCAGAAATATACCAACCCCCACTCGTGCCTGCGTATATTCTCGGCAATCATGAAATTTCTCCTGACGAACAGGAGGATTCCTATCGTGCGAGCCTGATGAGACATCGTACATTGGAAGAAATCCCCCAAACCTGAAGTTCCTCAAAAGGTACAGTCCTCGATGCGCACCAGCCGCCCCGCGAAATCGGGACGGCTTAGTTTTTTTATACTATCAACACTTCCCTTATTGATCTATAACTTCGATTACATCTGGAAAAGAATCATGTCCTTCTTACAAGTTCATGAACATGATGAATGTATCTTACTTGCAGGTACTTCGGAGTAATAAGGTGTTGTATGGAAATAATACCTCAGATAGTTAATTACGAACGTTCTCTAGTTGACAAAACTATAAATAAGAGTGTAATAGACATTAAGAAGGCAGAGCACCTTCTATGAAGTTTTAACCTAAATTAGGAGGAAGAGTTATGTTAAGAACGCTCGCCGACGCACTTGCCTCAATAGCAACTGAGCTATATCAACCGGTGTATCCGATGATTGCGCCTCAAGCTTTAAAGGAGGATTCTGTATTGGAGGGACCGCTGTTTGCGTCCCCCGAGTTCACTGTTGAACAATTTGCTGCTTGGGTTCGAAGGCTCAAGTTGCTTACTCCCCAGTTGGGCCAAGAAAGTCTAAGGTCTCAACTGTGAGGGAGGAAAGAATATCCACTTTTTAAAAGCCGCCCCGCGAAATCGGGACGGCTTTGGATTTTTATATCAAACCAGAATCAAATTCTTTATAATTATCTTCCATCCCTTGTGCTAATACATCCATAAGTTCTTGGAGTGCTGGATCTACGGTGAACGCCTCTTTTCCATAGGCGAGCGTCCAAGCAAAGTGGTCTTTAAACCAACTACCGTTTCGATATTCACTTGCTTGGAGCTTCCCTTCAAACTTATCAATTGCTTTTACTACCTTAGACTCAAACGAATCTTGCTTTTCATACTCTAACCATAGATTGTAGAGATCAACTGCTTGAACATCGGGGAGTTTGTTAAATATTTTAAAAGCAGCAGACTTCTCACTTTCAAATTTTTGTATTGCAGCTTCCTTGTTATATGCATGAGAGTCATTCCCCGTGCCGTCACTTCCCAATGGACTTGCGTCCCCTGCAATTATTTCAGGGATATCGTGAATCAGAAGCATTTGCATAGCTTTCTTAAAATCAATTGGATATGAAAGCCTGGGTTCAATAACGGTAAGAATCATTGCCATGCGCCATGTATGATCTGCATTTGAATCATATCGGTCAATTTTTGGATAATCGCGCCAAAAGTATTGTCCTACAAATCGTTCCATTTTTTTGAACGTACCTATATAGGTAGTAAACGCAAATATTTTTTGGATATCGTTCATAATATCTTTTTACTCAAGATTTTTTATAGTTTGTTCAATTTCATCCCAAGAATCAACAATTGCGTACGGTTCACCTGCTTCTAAGCGCTTCCGATTATGAAAACCAAAAGTTTCCGCAATAGTTCTGATACCAACTTTGTGAGCCTCTTTGATGTCACCAAGTGTGTCGGTAATGAATATTGAATTTAAAGCTGTAACCCCGTTTTCGCTCATGAGTATCTTAAATTTCTCAACTTTTGAAAAATGTGTTTCTTGACCCATTATGCGAGAAAATAGTTCTAAAATTCCCGATTTTTCAAGGGCAATCCTAATTGATTCTTCGCTTGTACTTGAAACAATGTGGAGTGTATACAGCAAACCAAGATTCTGCAGCGGTAAAATAGCTTTTTCTAGATGGCTTTGGGTAAGACGTTTGCGATATTCTGAATGAAAAATGTGGCGTTTTTCTGGTAGAAATTTGATACGTGGTTCTTCAAATACATTTCCATCGTGATGAGCCAAGAAATCTTCGTACGTTGCTGTAGCGTCATGCTCTTGGCTTAATGCCCAATTAGTATCTCTTGTATCAGCAATAACCCCATCAAAGTCAAAGATTACGTGCTCGAGATTTTTATGCATAGCCAAAGTATAGCAGACTGAATTTGGTATACTTATTATAATGAAAATATACTCGTGGAACGTTAATGGGATACGGGCGGTCTTGAAAAAAGGTGAGTTTCAGGCATTTATTCAAAAGCACCAACCTGAAATCATTTGTTTGCAAGAAACTAAGGCTCAAGAAGGACAGGCAGAGATTGATTTACCCGAATACCAAGAATATTGGAATTCTGCAGAGAAAAAAGGATATTCTGGTACCGCAATCTTCACAAAAATCGAACCAATACAGTCTATTTTAGGAATTCCCGAAGAAATAGCTAGTAAATACGGGCTTTCTGACAAATATGGTGATACCACACAGGAAGGGCGTGTGGTAACACTGGAATTTGAGGAATTTTTTGTCTCTACAGTCTATACACCAAACGCAAAAGACGATCTTTCGCGAATTCCTATGCGCTTGGCTTGGGATCCTGCCTACTTAGAGTTCATGGACTCGCTTCAAAAGCAAAAACCAGTAGTGTTTTGCGGAGATTTCAACGTGGCACATACAGAACTTGATTTAGCGAGGCCAAAGGAGAATGATGGGAAGAAGGGCTTTACTAAAGAAGAGCGAAGTGGGTTTGATGCAATGCTCAAGTCTGGTTTTGTCGATACGCTCCGGTTGTTTTACAAAGATGCAGGTCACTATACCTGGTGGTCACATTGGGGCGGAGCTCGGGAGCGAAATGTTGGATGGAGAATCGACTATGTTATGGTCTCAAAAACTCTTACGCCGATGATCAAAAGTGCACGTATTCACCCTGAGGTATACGGTAGCGATCACTGTCCTGTCTCTGTTGATATTGCTATTTAACGTACCTTTAAAACGGGGCACTTCTTCGTTGGATTTCGCAAAATTGTTTTCAATGTACAGGTACGTACATCTCAATTTATTTTGTTTTCATAACTCTAACTGCATTCATTTTCGAAACCCCTTTGACTACTTTTATAATCACACGAAACACAATTTTGTCAATCTGCTCTAGCAGAGTCCGAATAGTACGTTTAAACAGAGCCATATAATCACTCTCTCAAAAACTTTGTCCTTTATAAAGGACAAAGTTTTTGAGTTGTACACAGTTATGCACACGTGTGTCCTTTACACTCTTTTATAAAGGACATACTATACATGTAGGCCCAGAGAGGGCAAGCAGAGGTATCCAAAGTTCTAGACTTGAGCATAAAAGCATCAAGCAAAGAACTTTGGATATTTCCCTTCAAGTGATCATTCAAAATAAAATTAGAAGAGCCTGTGAGCTCTTCAAGAGTTACTTACCTCCAACTCTAAAGTTCATAACATCCCACTATACAAGCTCATCGTTATATGGGTTGCAATGGGGACAAGAATTAAAAAGAAAAAAAGATTCACGTTCCCATAATCAACTCGTATAACCTATGTGAAAAAAAGTAGAACAAGATCAAATCACAGTGAGCCGCACAGCACAAACCAATCGAGCACACTATGGGTTAACCTTTCATAAGGTACCCTCCTGAGGCAACAGTCTCAAATAAAATAGTGCTCACCCATAAGGCCTAGGACAACCGCAAGCGAATACACAATGTATTGGCTCACGATTATCCTAGGTCTTTTTTTATGTAAGTAAACGAGTGAGAAAGCGTGGGACGCTTTCGCAAGAGGTTGACTACTATTTTGAATAAAATAGTGACAACCTGAACAGCTTCTGTAAGAAGTAACGACAATAGCGAACATATGTCCCAGTTTTCGCGTTGCCATAGAGCTTGAAGTAGTGCCTCAGCTTTGCTGTGCACTACGTAAAGCTCAGCGAAAACTGCTGGACGTCTCGAACGCATATGTAACTTGTATTTTCCAAACCCTGACCATCTTTATCATCAATTTATGTGGGGTTTACGAGACCCCACATGTAGAAAAAAAGTTATCCACATAAAAAGACGTAAAACTGAAGGTTTTGCGTCTTTTTACATTCTAAGGGTCAGTTAACTATAACTTAGCCAATATTGTGTTCTTTGGCTATGTCCTTAAGTGCCAAAGCTTCCTCTTCCTCTTGTTTCCTCTTCCCAGATTCTGAAAGTTGTTCGAGTTCTGCATCCGTAAGCTTTGTAAGCTCTAAAACCCTTTTTGTTAGGTGCTCTTTTGTGTTTATCAACGGGTTATCCAGGGCTTCTTCAAGCAATGTATGCAGGATATACCCAAGCTTCTTCCCAGGTTTTTCCCCAGTTATTTTCATAATATCTGTTCCGTCAATGGCGAGCATTTTAACTGAGATAGGATCACGAAGTGCTTGATCAACCATTGCTTTGTACTTTCTGAAACGGAATGGTTGTTCTTTAGCAGTTCCCATGCCAATACGGTCACAGACACGGAGGTTTAATAGATCAACAATGTGTTCTTGTCCTATCCGCACAATAGTTCGTCGTACCGCAGAAAGAGTAATGAGGTCAGGATCAGAGAAGAACATGTGGTTACGAACCAGTTTTTCAACAACATCAATAGTTTCACGAGGCATTTTTAGTCGCTCTAGGACCTTTTTAGCCATTCTGGCTCCTACTACCTCATGACCAAAGAAGGTGTATTCTTTATTTTTGCCTCCCGTACGTCGTGTTGCCGGTTTTCCGATATCGTGAAGTAAGGCTGCAAGGCGTAATTCGGTAGAATAGCCTTTGTCTGCTGCAGCTTGAAGGGTGCGGAGAATATGTTCATATACATCATAAGCGTGTGCACCACCCTGGATACAGCCGATAGATTCTCTGATTTCAGGGAGGATATAGTCAATAAGACCTAGTTTTTCCAAGAGTACAATTCCCTGCATTGGTGTTTGTGCATTGATTATTTTTATAAACTCTTCAGAAATTCGCTCAATTGAAATACGGCTTAGATTATCGTTATTCTTGAGTATTGAAGCAAGTGTATTGCTCTCAATAGCAAAGTTAAGTTCACAAGAAAGTCGAACAGCACGCATCATGCGGAGTGCGTCTTCAGCAAAACGTTCATCCGGCTCCCCTACTGTTTTAAGTCGTTTCTTCTCTATATCCCCCATTCCATCAAATAAATCTACGAGTTTCTCGTCGTGAATCCGATACGCAATGGCGTTGACGGTAAAATCACGGCGCTTAAGGTCTTCTTCAAGAGAAACACCAAAAGTAACACTATCAGGACGCCGTGCGTCGCTGTACGTTGATTCCGTTCGATACGGAGTTACTTCAACTACTTTAAGTGTGACATCTCCCGTTTCTTCATTTTTCACACCAACTGTTCCAAAGTCGTTGTTGCAGTATGTTTCTGGAAATAGTGCCACAATCTGGTTGGGGTGCGCATTGGTTGTAATGTCCCAGTCTTTGGGAACTTTGTTAATGAGAATGTCTCTTACGCAACCCCCAACTAAATGCGCCTCAAAACCAGCATCTTCCAATGCTTTTGCAACACTTTGTACTTCAAGAGGGATTTGAGTGCGATTGATCATATTCTGTTTATTATAGTTCATTATGTGTATTTTACGTACGTACTTAACTGTGCTATATTGTACACAATATGGCACAAAATAATACCACATCAACAACTATGTCTGTTCGCTTAGATAGTGTAACTAAGAAGGCTCTCGAACAAATCGCTCGCCATGAAAAGCGAAGCAAATCATTCTTAGCAGCTGAAGCTATTGCACAATATATACATGTGTATGAGGCTCAAATTGCAGGTATTAAACGAGCAATTGCTTCTGCTGATGCTGGCGAGGGGATACCTCATAGTAAAGTCAAAGCTTGGGTAGAATCACTCGGTACTGATCATGAGCTTGCACTACCTACAAAATAGCATTTATGAACATCATTTGGATGCCCGAAGCATTGAAGGACTTACAAGATATTGAAGAATACATAGCTGAAGATAGTGCGATTAGTGCAAGTGAAGTGGTTCAAACAATTTTCCTATATGTCGCAAACCAACTTGAAACATTTCCGCGATCTGGCCATATTGGTCGTGTTGTTGGAACTTTGGAATTAAGCGTACCTCGACTTCCATACTTTATTCCCTATCGAATAGTTTCTCCTAAAATTGAAATCCTTCGTGTGTACCACACAAGTCGACTTCTTCCTGAGAAATTTTAGATAAATATGATGGTTGTATATCATTCAAAACAGTAGTACACTGCTCACCACTGCACCTGTAGTGAAATGGATATCATAACTGACTTCGGATCAGTCGTTCCAGGTTCGAGTCCTGGCAGGTGCACAGACGCAAATCAAAACAACATCCTTTCTTAAAAAAGGATGTTGTTTTGATTTAGTACGAGACCTGCGTCTCGTACGGCGTCTGTGCAAGGCGGAACGATGTCTTTCTGTTTTCCTAAACACAAAGACGAGTGAGTCGGGGTCGAGGGTACTTAGCAAAATAAATACGGAGTATTTATTTTGGTTAGTAACCCGTGACCACCAGAGCAAGACGTGGCTATGTTTCAGCTCTCTCCTAGAGCTGAAACAAGCGAGTTCGGGCTGGAGGTCGTTATGAGCGTCAGTGAATTACGAACCTGACGGCCACATAGATATACTTAGTGATTCGTGACCACCAGCGCAAACTGCTTTCGGCGTCTTGTGCAAGACGGAGCCATGTTCCCCAATCTCAATACCGAACACTGTCTTTTTTGCTGAAAAAGAATCTGTGTATATTGTAATAATGAACAACTGGCATAGTATATTATATACATACTCTATGATACGTTTAGAAAAAAAGTATGAGGAGGCTATCGAATTCCGTAAGCGGGGCTTCACATATTCGGAGATATCTAAAATTGTAGGGGTTTCAAAAAGTACGGTTAGTAACTGGCTTGCGAAGAAAACCTTCTCAAAGAAGGTGAAAGAAGTGAATGTAAAGCGTGCTGCGAAGGATAATGTGAAGCGTATTGGGCTTATTAATAAAGCACGCAAAGCAGAACGGGTTGTGTCGTATGCACAAGCAGTCCAATCTGCTGAGACAGAATATAAACACTACAAAAAAGACCCACTGTTTATTGCTGGATTGCTGTTGTATGTAAGTGAAGGAGACAACAAGGACCGAAGACTGATTCGGATGGCGAATGCACGGATGGATTTGCATCTGATTTTTATTAAATTTATCGTTGCCTATTTGGGTGTTGAAAAGCAAAAAATTCGCTTCTGGCTTTTGCTGTATCCTGATCTAGATGAAGCAGTCTGTATGAAGCGGTGGTCAAAGTATATCGGCATTAGCCCAGCCCAATTCTACAAAAACCAAGTTATTGAAGGACGAAGCAAAAAGCGCACATTGCACTTTGGGGTCGGAAATATTATAATCGGCAACACTGTTCTGAAGCATAAACTCAATCGATGGATTGAATTAGCTACAAAAGAGCTGCAGGAATAACATGCGGTTATGGTTCAGTGGTAGAACACCTGCTTGCCAAGCATGAGACGGGGTTTCGATTACCCCTAGCCGCACACATACACAAAAAGCACTCCTAGGAGTGCTTTTTGTGTATGTG